>NZ_CP060398.1:3211768-3532945 GCF_015840915.1 Synechococcus sp. CBW1002 | reverse complement strand
AACAGACCTGAGAGGGCTGCCCGTGGCCGTTCCGCCGGCGGATGGCGAAAGCCTGGGTACGTCCACTTGGTTCCCCCCAGAATTTTTGCCGCGCTCCGGAAAAGGTATCCTGTTCCTCGATGAGCTAAACATGGCACCCCCTGCGATGCAGGGTGTGGCCCAGCAGCTGATCCTCGATCGCCAGGTGGGCAGTTACCGGGTGCCGGAGGGCTGGTTCATCTGGGCAGCGGGTAATCGCAAGGAGGATCGCGCCTCGGTGTTCGAGATGCCCTCCCCCCTGGCCAATCGCTTCCTCCATCTCAGCGTTGGCGTCGATTTCGACAGCTTCAAGGCCTATGCGCTGGAGCGCCGGCTGCATGAACAGGTGCTGGCCTTCCTGGCGTTCCGCCCGACCCTGCTGCATAAGCTCAATCCCAAGGAGCCAGCCTGGCCGTCACCACGCAGCTGGGAGATGGCCAGTTGTTTGCATCAAGGCGGCCTGGATGTGGATCCGGCCATCGGTGAGGCGGCGGCTTCGGAGTTCCGGGCCTACCTCAAGGTGTATACAAGGCTGCCCGATCTCGATAAGGTTCTCACCGGCAAGGGGGCACGCCTCAAATTTCCTGAGGAACCGTCTGGGCGCTGGGCTACCGCGATCGGCCTGACCATGCGCGCTTCCACTGCCGAGCAAGGCCTGGCGGCCTTCCAGTGGCTGGTGGCCAAGGCCACAGCTGAATGGGTGCAGCTGTTTGCCAGTGACCTGGTCGCTCAGATGCGCCGCACGAATCAGGTCGGTGTGCTGGCCAAGATGGTGGCGGATGAGCCTGCTCTGCAGGCCTTCCTCAAGGACTACCGCGAACTGCTGGGCCGATGACTGCCACCGCGAATGGGGCGTCTATCTCTGAGCTGGAGAGACTGGTCAGCGCCACGCGACTGCGGCTGCGCATGCACTCGCCATTTTTCGCGGCTCTGGCAATGTTCGCGGAGGTGCGCTTCAGCGAATCGGTGGCCCTGGCGGCTACCGATGGCCGCACCCTGTGGTTCCATCCCCAGGCCTACGCAGCCTTACCTGCCAACCAACGCGATGGGTTGTTTTTGCATGAGCTGCTGCATGCGGCCTTGTTGCACCCCTTGCGTCGAGGGATGCGTGATCACGAACAGTTCAACATCGCAGCAGATCTGGTCGTCAATGGCATGATTGCGGCGGAGGGCTCACTGCAACTGCCTGAAGGCGCGATTCGTGATGTACGCCTGGAGCATCACAGTGTGGAGGAGATCTATGAGCTTCTCCAGAAGCGCCAGAAGCGCAAACGGCCACAATTACCCCTGGCTGATTTGCTGGCAGCTCCGATGACTACATCCGAGCCTGCTGGGGGAAGTCCAACACACCGTCGTCAGAGAGGCCGGAGCAGGCCAGCCCATTCGGGGCAGGACAAATCAGCGGACCACCACAAACAGGGACGTGAGTCCTCAGCCGAACAGCAGTCAGGGAGGGATCCGGCGGATCGGCAGGAGCTGGAGGCGCATTGGAAACAGGCGATCCAACAGGCACAGGTGTTGCTGCGCAGCCAGGGCAAGGGGGATCTGCCGGCGGCCCTGCAGCGACATCTGGATGAAATCGCCGATCCGCAGTTGGACTGGCGCAGCCAGTTGTGGCGCTATCTGGTGCACACCCCCAACGACTATGCCGGTTTTGACCGCCGCTTCATCCATCAGGGACTGTATCTCGACCACCTTGAGGGCGAAAGCGTCGAGGTGTTCTGTTGCATCGACACCAGCGGTTCGGTTGGCCAGGAAGAACTCAGCCTGTTTCTCGGCGAACTGAGGGGCATCCTCTCGGCCTATCCGATGCTTCGTTGTTGGCTCTGGTACGCGGATGCCAGCTGCTATGGACCCTATGAACTGATGGAGGACAGTGAGCTGCCTGCACCGGAAGGCGGTGGCGGAACCGACTTCCGGCCGTTCTTCAAGCAAGTTCAGAAGACCTGGAGCCGTGAGAAACGGGCCGTCTGCGTGTATCTTACGGATGGCTTCGGTGATTTTCCCAAGCAGGAGCCAGAGCTGCCTACCCTTTGGGTGGTGGTGCCGGGGGGGCTGGAGAATGATGAGTTTCCCTGGGGGGAGGTTGTTCGAATCCACCAATAGTCCAGCAGGCACAGAACTAATTCAGCATTTGATGTAGCTTGATAAGATATGGGGCAAGAGTGAGCAGCTCATCTGGCAACACTTTTGCTTCTTTCTCAATTTCAACTTCGATTAAAGGTCGACTCATGGGATCGAAGATCCCGCCGTCTTCTTCCTTGTTATGACCCTGATCATCATCTTCGAGCCGCCCGGGATACCAGTCCTCACCACAGCCTATTGCCAACCAGGCAATAGTCGATTCTTCAAAGGCGAGATTGCCACGCATGTAGCTACTCTGTAGCTCATCAGGACTAATCCATGTTTCTTCGAGTTCCTTTACTGAGACTTTTTTCGATACCCATTCGGGATAGTCATCATTTTCTCCGATTGCCTCGTTGCCATCGCTCAAAATCCCAAGTCTCTTGGCATCTCGTTCTTCCAGGTAGTGGAGCCAGCACATCTGCCCATCGGAGTCACATCGAGTACCCGGATACCTTTGGCTGTATTTGTCCGAGAGACCTGCCCACTCATCATCACAACCAGAATTTGTATACTCCGGGCCTTGGATGTCTATGCCATTAATATTTGTCATTACATAGCTTACGCTACCCAGAAATTCTCCTTTATCTGACGGATAGGCACTTGGCGTCGCTTGGCGAGCGTCGTCGCCTAGAATGCAGAATATATTCTCAATAAACTCGTGTGGTCTTGAGATTCGATCCAGGTTCCACTTCTTCGCCCAGACAGTGCGGAGATAGTCACTCCAGTAGCTGGAATAATGAAGCATGCCACCAGTCGACTCAAATCCGAGAACGATATCACGACCGGCGAATCTGGTTTCAATCACATGATGGACTTGCTCTGTAACTGAGGCGTATTCATCAGTGCCAGGTACCCCTGAGAACGTGTAGTCAACGAGTAAGCAGCCCAAAAGGGCTTCAGTAGGATTAACCAGATGACTCCTGTTGGTTTCTAGAAGGTAAATTGCCTTTGCCATTGGGCACAAAAACTCCAAGCCTGGTTTCTCCAGTTCAAGCAGGGCGACCAGATGATTGCAGGCAGCCGTTTTGGGATTGAGCAGGATCTCGCGATTCAAGGCCAGCAGATCAATGGAAGATTCTGCCATGGAGCATACCTGTCATTCTCTCGCATAGACTAGGCGAGATCAATGCTGGCCGCATTATCCGGCTTAGCAGGTTGTAACTCCCCACTGCAAGGAATGTCCGTTCTTCCTCGAACCCGATCCCACTCTGGACGACATCGGATGCATCATTAATGCCGACGAGACTCAACACACTCCAATGCCAATCCCCATGCTGCATGCCACAGTGCACCGGATTGATCAGAACAATCGCTCCTACACTCGGAGCGGCGAGGTCGCCTTACCGGATCGTGACCAGGCCAAAGCTAAAATCCGCATGCAGCCTTGGGCAATGGAGGTGAACATTCTGAGCATCAGAGGTTGACGAGGTCGCGCGGCGACTTTAAAATTACTATTCTTCTCTCCTTATACACCACATAGCCTTAGGCTAGATTGTTCAATCTCCGTTTGCCGTGGACCCAAACGACGAAGCGACAGAAGCCCGCAGTCCCGATACCAGCCCAGCGAGACTGCGGCAGCTGGCAAAGACCAAGATCCTCAGGCCCTTGATAGCGGCCAACCCCAATGTCGATGAGGAACTGCTTTGGGAGTTGGCTGTGGATCATCCGGAAGCGGTGATCAAGAACCCAAAGATGGACCTGTTTGATCTCGGCGTTGATCCCTGGTGGGAACGTTGTGAGAGTGCAGCCTTGTTGAAACTTCTCGTTGAACTGGGTGTGAATGCCCCCCAGCGCGGACGTGATCAGTTGGTGCATTCCATCGCTGACGAACTGCGTGAGAGTTCACCTCTGGCGTTTCGCATGGAATGGCATCAACGTCTCACCAGGCACATCTTCATCGCGGTCGCCCAGGACACGAGTGAAGCTGACAGCTCTGATGAATCCATTGGATCCGACGATCAAGATGCGCAAGATGACGCCTTCTGGTCTAATGCTGACGACAAAGAGCAAGAGGAGTACTCTTTCACCTTGGAATTCTGCTCTATTGTTGAAGACTGCTTCTTTGATCTGGAGATTGGTAACTCATGGAAACCCCATGACTCGGCCACACTGCTGAAGATCCTTATTGCACTAGGGCTCTCAGAATCCGGCAAAATGGACCTCACTGCTCTTCCTTGGGACTATGAACACAATTCAACTTTAGGCGGCCAAGGCTACTGGCAAATTGACAAGGTCGATCCAGACCTCCCCGGCTGGGAATTTGATCTAGATGTGGATGGATTTGGAGAAGGAGTCCTTACTGTTATCGATCCAACCGGATTTGGCCACCATAGGGACATCAGCAGCGAAGCTGACCAAGACTATCTGAATCCTGAGCTTGATAGAGACCTGGCTGAGCTTCTTTTTGGTGGCCAGTTCAGCATCGATCAACTGCATGAGCTGCTACCTAAAGCCCTAGTCCTTAATCCTGACTCCGCCCAGGCAGCCCATAGGTAGATTCGTAAATCTGCAACACCATGTAGATCTTATCGGCCAATGAGGGGGATGGCTACATCGCTTATTATTACCATAGGTCGCTCGACTTAGTCTGCCAGATCAACAGCATTTTTCTGGCAATCAACTGAATTCTTTTTCTTCATGAAGAACAGGCTTCGGATTTATCTTGCAGACGCTGCTGACCCTTCAACCGCCCCAGCAAGGCTCCACCAGCTCAGTAGTCTGAAGCGCAAGGGTATTCGGCAGCCTATCCGCGCAGTCATTGCTGCCAATCCCAACGTTGATGAGAACCTCCTCTGGGATCTCGCTCAGGACTGCTCCCAGCAGGTCGTCGACAATCCGGTCTTCAAGCTCCTATTGCTTGAAAACGACGCCTGGTGGAAGCGCTGTGGCACGACCGCACTGATCAGATTGCTTGCGAGGATGGGACCTGAAGCTCCAGAGCCAGCACGGATTTATCTCCTGGAGCAGCTCGTTGATGCCCTGGCTGATCTTGAATCCAGTCAGCGCGGAGAAATCCTCTGGCGTTGGGAGGAGGACATTGAGATTACTTGGAAGCCTGTCACCAAGATGAGTTGCAAAGAGAACGATCGAAAGGTCAATGAACATCGGCAGACATTCCAGATTTGCACAGGTGTTGATCCATTTCCTGGTTATTACACGCTCAGTCCTGGTGATCGCCCTGAATCAGCCTGCGATCTGATTGAACTACTTGAGATGCTATTCTCCTGCGCTGAGGATTACGTTGCAGACTTGGAATTTGGCAGCGGCTGGTTTCTTGAGCTTGAAGGTACTAACTCAAGTTCAAGCCTGGAAATCATCAGCATTCATCCAGTCCTCCCGGATTGGGGGTTTTGCGTCAGTAATGATCACTCTCTTATGATCACTGATCCCGCTGGCCTCGTACACAGCATTTCTCTCTCAACGGATGAAGTCGAGGAGTCTCATCGAATTAACTCCATTGGGGATCAACTGCTTGGCAGCGTATTCCAGGGATTCGAGACCGGTCTTCAAGTCGTTGATGAACTCAGGAGTGCGTTTTGTCTCGTTGAGTAGACGGCGCATACTCCTCCAACGTACCTTCAGGCAGCTCTTTTGAGAAATCGCCTTATGATGAGGCGACCCAGTCCTGCCGTCAACTCAGCATTTCTGCCTGATGGCGCCCAAAGGCAATCTCTTCCAGCGCCTGCAGCACCTCGATGACGCAGGCAGCGCCGAACGGCAGGCGGCCCGCCAACGTCGCCAGCAGCAGAGCAGCGCCGAGATCCTGCAGACGTTCCTGGCTTACAGGCTTGAAGATGCCGCCGAGAAGATGGCCCTTGGCATCACCATCGGTGACTCGCTCACCCTCCAGCACGAGCCCACGAACCAATGGGATCCCAATGCCGTCAAGGTCTTCTGGAGGGAGCAGTGGATCGGCTACATCCCCAAGGACATGGCTGCGTTGATCGCTGCCGAGGTGCCTGAGGCCAGGGATGGACTGGAGGCTGTGGTCACCGGGCTGGCAACCACCTCCCGGCGCGATGCCTTTCGCCTCCAGATCGCCATCCCGATCCCCAGGGCCAGCCGGCGCCTGCGGGAGCTGGGGGTCTCGAGCAGTTTCGCCTGGGACGTTGATCGCACCAGTGGCAGCGACAAGCTGCGCCTGGTGATCAGCTGCAGCGAAGGGGCCTTCCGCGAGCTTCAGGAGCTACTGGCCGCCAGCTTCGATGTCAGCAAGTGCGGCTACAGCTACTACCCGGCTCAGGATGGCCGCCATTACCCCTGGTACCTGAGCCTCACCGATGCCAGCGGGCGGGCACCGGAGGATCCGGACGTGGTGGAGCAGCTGATCCGCTCCCACTTCGGGGTCCCCAGCGAGAGCACGCGCGTGCGGGAACGCCAGGAGCGGCTCAAGGAACTGGAGGAGAAGCAGGAGGAGATCAGCACGCGCCTGGAGACCAGCCGAGCAGAACAGCGCCGTCTCCAGCGCGAGTACGACACCAGCAGATCCGTTCTGGAGCGCCGAGCGCAGAAGGCACTGGCGGAGGGCGAACAGGCGATTGAGTTGGCCCAGTCCGTGGAGGGGGAGCTGCGCCAGGAGCTCGATCTCAAGGAGCAGGAGCTGCAGCTGGCACTGGCGGAGATCCAGACCCTCAGCGATCAGCTCGCCCAGATCAGCACCGAACTGGAGGTCAACACCCTTGAGCTCGACTACTTCAGGCAACAGAGCGGTTCTGGTGGCTCCGGTGAGTTCGCTGTCACTCCATGGACCGCAGCCGATGGTGGCGACGGGAAGGCTGAGGATCAGGAGATCAGCGACCGTCTGCTGATGAGCCTGCGCCGCCTGGCCGGCAGTGAACGGCTGAGGCCCCGCCAGTGCCTGGAGCTGGTGAGCGAGGAGCTGTGTCCAGGACATTTGCTGGTGCTCGACTCCGCCTGGCGCTCGGCCGATGAAGCGAAGGGCTTCGAGTACGGCGATCGACTGTTCGAGTTGCTCTGGCTGCTGGCCACCAACTTCCGCGAGCAGAAATTTGCGGGCGCTCCGGACCTGGTGGCGGGGCAGCAAGCCTTCGGGGCCAGCAGTTATGCCCCCAGGGAGTCGCAGACGATCGAGAACAATCAGCAGGCCAGGCGGGAGCGGACCTTCTCCTATGGAGACAAGACCATCGAGATGTGGCAGCACCTCAAGATTGGCGTCAAGGATTCCGAGAATCGAACCCTTCGCATTCACTTCTGCTGGGATGCCGATCTGGGCCAGGTGGTGATCGGCCATTGCGGCCGCCATCTGCATGTGCCCGGCCACTAAAACGCGCCCTGGAACTTCAGGGATCGATCACATCCAGAAGGCGCCCATCGTCATCGACCAGGCGGTAGCGCTTGTCGGTCGATCGGGCACGCTGCTGGGCCGTGCGGTAGGCATTGGCCTCGTTGTGCATCGTCTGCACGTGCTGCCAACGTCCGAACTGGTTCTGCACCTCGATGTGGATTTTCGGCATGCCGATGCGTCTGTGGTTGATGTTGCTGCTTAGCTTGCTCCACCATGACAATGATGGAAGTCGTCTACTGCGAATGACGAGCGGTTGAACGCCAACCCCTGTGGTCGTTGCTGTTTAGTCGAGTGGCGCATCCGTGGCCGCTGATGCGTTGGTTGGGCCGTCTTTCGCACAATGCAGGCTCGCGTGGAAGTACCTGGCCCCGACCATTGCCTCAGCCCATTCCACCCGCCATGAATCCCCCTCTCAAGGACGCCGCCGCCGAACGCCGTCGCCAGCTGGCGGCCCAGCTGCTCCGCGGCGAATCCGTGATGGTCACCCAGCAGGGGGCCATCCAGCCGCTGGGCTCCAACGCCAGCAGTGGCAGTGCCGCCATCACCGTGCCTGAGGGCAAGCTTGCTGCCCCCTCTCTCTACTGGTACGAGCGCGATCCGCAGCTGTTTCAGGGGGAGTTGGAGGCAATGAACCACTTCTTCCCCCAGTTCCGCCCCGATCGGCTGCCCGATGGCCGCATGTCCTGGCTGGGCTCCCTGGCCAGCGGCCTGCCCGGCAGCGAGCGCATCTGGCATCTGCAGCTGGTCTACGACCACGACCATCCCCACAACAACGACTATGGCGGCTCCATCAGCGTCTTCTCGATCGAGCCTGATCTGCTGACGCTGGAGGCCCAGCTGGGTGAATCGATCCCCCATACCCTGCGCCATCCGGATGGTGGGTTGAGCCTCTGCACCGTGGAGGCCGGCAGCTTTCGCAGCGACAGAAACCGCAGCAGCACCGCCGCCAGCAGCCTGGCCTGGGCCGCCAAGTGGATTGCTGCCTTCGAGCTGTGGATGCTCGGAGATCTGAGCAGCGAGCAGTTCAGAGGACATCACATCTGAGCCGATGTTGAACCTCCACTTCTGGCCGCGTACCTCTGAGCGTGTCATCTTCTCGAGCCGTGCCCATGCGGCGATCGTG
This sequence comes from Synechococcus sp. CBW1002, assembly GCF_015840915.1. Lineage (NCBI taxonomy): Bacteria > Bacillati > Cyanobacteriota > Cyanophyceae > Synechococcales > Synechococcaceae > Synechococcus > Synechococcus sp. CBW1002. Next base: position 3,524,372 of record NZ_CP060398.1, on the reverse strand, counting down.
GCCGAAACCCACGCGCAGCATCCCAACGAAACCGGCGGCATCCTGCTCGGTCACCACAGCCAGGGTCGCTGGCATGTGATTGAGGCGATCGATCCAGGTCCGGCCGCCCGCTTCACTCCCACCACCTTCGAATACGACACCACCTATGTGACCCACCTGGCCCGCAAGATGGCCGGTGTTTATGAAGAGCCCCTCAGCCTGATCGGCCTCTGGCATCGCCATCCCGGCAGCTTTGATCGCTTCTCCGCGGAGGATGACGTCACCAACCGCCGCTACGCCGAGCAGTCACCTGCCGGGGCCATCTCCTGCCTGGTCAACCTCGATCCCCATTTCCGGATCACGGCCTATCACGTACCGGCCGACCTGGCCTATCGGCGCCTGCCCATCTCCTGCGGGGATCAGGCCATCCCCAGGGCCCTGCTCGAACCCCGCCACCGCAGCTGCCTGCACCCCGCCGCGCTGGAACACCACCGCCAGCAACGGGTTCTGCAGACCCTGCTCGCTGCATGTGTGGATCGCTGCTCCACACCACAACCACTGGCCCCGGGGCTGACGGCGCTGTTGGAGCCGCTGCTGGAGCAGCTGGAGGCGCAGGATCGCCTTGCCTATGCCCTACAGCCCTGCGGCAGCGATCTCTGCCTGGCCCTGGTGGAGCGCTCGGGCCCGCAGCAACGCGCCCTGCTTCTTCAGGCCTGCGAGGACCAGTTGTGGGTTCAGGTTCCTGGATCCAGGGAACGACTCCGCTTGGAACCCGAGCAGCTGTCGCTGTTGTGGACAGAGCCCTGCCATGCCTGATCGCCCCTCACCACCCCAATCCCACGTGCGCACGACCGTGCTTTTCCCCGCCGATCTGGCCGGCTGGCCGGACGGCAGCCCCCTCTACGGCTACGCCCACCCCGACACAGGTCAGACGCTGGTCCTGGACAGCTGTGGCAACCAACCTCCGCGGCATCAACCCCGAGCTGTGCTGCTCGGTTGGCTGGAACCCCAGGCCACTGGCAATGACGAGCTGGCAGCCGCTGACGCCCCATCGCTTGTGGTGCGCCGCGATGGCGAGTTGCTGCGCTTCTGGCTCGACGGCCAGCCCTGCCAAGCCCAGCCCTACGACCTGGAGAGCGCCCTGTTTTCCAGACACACGTGCCTGCTGGAGGAGCGCCGCCTGCAGGACGCGGGCGTCATCATCTGCGGCTGCGGCTCGGTGGGCGGCCTGGCGGCCCTGGAGCTGGCCCGCAGCGGTGTGGGGCGCTTCCTGCTGATCGACCCCGACCTGCTGTCGCTCGAGAACCTCTGCCGCCATCCCTGTGGCCTGGCTGACGTGGGCCGCCGCAAGGTGGATGCCACCGCCGAGCGGATCCATCAGATCAATCCCAACGCGGTGGTGCAGGTGCAGGCCACGACGATCGAGCGGCTCGATCCGGCCGTGGTGCAGGCCTTCGCGAGTGGGGCGGAGCCTTCCGGAGAAGCGCAATGTGCTGAAGCCGCACGGCAGGGCGGGCCGATCACGCTGATGCTGGCCTGCGCCGACAGTCGCAGGGCTGATCGTCATGCCGCACGCCTCGCCGCCGCGCTGGAACTGCCCTTTCTGGCGATCGGCCTGTGGGAGCGGGCCTTCGCGGGTGAGATCTTCTACAGCCACCCGGCTGAGCCGATGCCCTGCTACGGCTGCGCCTTCGAGGAACTGAGCCAGGGAGGGCAGGGCAACCACGGGACCGGAGAAATGGGTGGAGAGGAACGCCAGAGCCTTCAGGCTCTCAGCGGCAAGCAGGAGTCGCAGCGACGCTTTTATGCCACAGAAGCAGCACTCGAGAAGCTCGACTTCCAACCGGGTCTCAGCATCGACATCGCCTACGTCACCCAGATCGGCCTCAAGCTCGCCCTCGATCTGCTGAACCTCCACACCCCCTCCTACGCGCCAAGGCTGCTCGGCAAGCTCAGCCAGTTCACGTTGGTCTGCAACAGCAACGATCCCCGTCTCGGCGGCGAGCGGGCCGAGATCTTCTCCCATCCACTGCAGGTCACCACCTCCATCCAGGTGGGGTACGGCCAGGGGTGCCCGCCCTGCCGCTGGAGGGACTGAGGCGTCGCCATGCCATTCAACGACAAAGGCGAGTTCATCCGCTCTGAATCCCCGCCAGCCCCACGCTCCACTCCCTCCCGCGCCAGCAGCGGCCAGCACCACGTTATTCCGCCCGGTCGAGCACGGGTCACCAGCAGTGCTGATCGCCCCCAGCAACCACGATCCCAAGGCCATGCCTCCGGGCCTGACCCCTGGGAGGTGGTCGGAGCCGTCCTGGCCATCGTGATCGGGCTTGCGGTACTGGCCGGCGCGATCTGGCTGGTGGTGGCGTTCTACCAGTGGTTCCTCATCGGTCTGGTCCTCTGGCTGATCAGCTCGATCCGCAAGCTGTTCAGCTGAACTGGCTTGACTCGGCGTCCTGGTCTGTGACAGACCTTGCGTTGTGCTCGATAGCCCAGAAGCTCGGCAAGCCTCATCATGCCGTCGAGCCGGATTGGCCCGCCTGCAACAACCCATAGCCGCCCGTGATCACCTGACCATCGGATCCCAGCAAAAACCGTCGTTGTGATTGGCCGACCTGCATCCCACCGATCGGTCTTGAATTCTCAAACGTGACGGGAAGACGGCGGGGGTTGATGCCGTACTGGTCAAACCAGGTCTGCTCGCGCCGTGTCCATTGCAGATACCCCTTGGCCCGTAAGCGCCTGAGCTCTCGAGAAGCCCAGCCCTCCGCTTGCTCACGGCTATTGCAGAAGGCCTTGGGCACGTCCCTCACGCCATAGACCGCCGGCATGTAGCGGACCCAGACGTATGCATCCATCGGTTCATCGGCCCAGGCCTCCCAGGCGCGACGATCCGCTTCCAACTGCTGCTCGGCCTCCTCCTGATCGAGCTCCAGGCAGCGGCGCAGCTCCTCAGGATCAGGCTTGAGAGCATTGATCAGCTTCTCGAGCCATTGATCCGTGATCGGCTCTCCCACCTCAAAGCAGCCGATCAGGCTGCCCACTCTGGAGATGTTCGTGGCGCCGAGCAGGGCTGCGACCTGACCAGGCCTGAGGCCCAGCTTCTTGCGCTGAGCCATGAGAAGCCGCGACAGATGGGTCGTGCGGCGAGCACCGAAAGACATCTTAAATTCAGGTAGCGTTCCTGCTCATCAACCCTTCAGGGTTCCAGGATTGACCACCTTGCCCAGCAGGAACGGACGGCAGGTTGGTGACTGGCAATCCCCTGGAGGATTGGCGCCGGTGCTCGGGATGAACGGAGCGAACTCTTGAAGGAGGCCCCTGGGCCTCCTGGCACAAGAACTCAGGGCTCGATGATGTCGAGCACCCGCCCTTCATCGTCGATCAGGCGATGACGCTTGCCGGTGGAGCGGGCACGCTGCTGGGCACTGCGGAAGGCACTGGGCTCGTGGTGGCTGGAGGTGTAGTGCTGCCAGCGGCCGAACTGGTTCTGCCACTGGATGGTGATACGGGTCATGGGCGTTTCTGTGAATGATCTCAGTGTTGCGACAGTGCGGCAAAAAATGAAGCTGACTTGTGCGAACCACGAGCTGGTCGTACGAGATGGCGGAGCTGGGGGTGGGCCTGACCAATGCCAATGGGGTGCTGATCGGGTGCTGGGATGTCGCCAAGATCCATCGGATCTCTTGAGAGATCGGTGCGCTGGTGGGCTAGGGCGATTGCCAGGGAGGCGGGCTCCAGCGTCGGTGCAATCACCAACGCCGACACGGGTTCATTCCAGATCACGGCGCCGAGTTCTACCGAGGCCAGCGATACGGGCTCCTACGACACCGGCACCATCGACAAGGACATTACCGCCGTGATGGCCGTGACCTTCCGGGTGGAGTGAAACCTACCGGGTCGCGGCAGAAGAGCCAGCGGGTCGATCAGCAGGTGATCCGTCGGTGTGAAGCGCATGGTGATGGCGAAATCAGGTGGAGAGGGTCCCTCCGCTGATCCAAATCCGTCGCTATGTTGGAGCCGATTGACAACCAATCGGCGGTCGCACCGGTAAAGTCTCTGGAAGCGCCGACCGCCTTGACGGGGGATAGGCAAGACACACCGGCAGCAAGCCAAGCCTTCGTCGTTCACGAGTCATCCCGATCCCTGGCCGAAAGCGATCTGTGCCATTCATTGGCGCCACCCAGAGCTCAGGTACTGACACTGAGGGCGTGCTTCGCAGGAAGACTTCTCACAAAAGGAGCCGGATCGACAAGGCTGCAGGCATCGCCTCGCAGTCCATTCCCTTGTCCCGGATACTGACGCAGCCTCTGGAGCTGCTCGCCACGCTCGTGCCCGTGCTGCTCCTGGCGGTGCTGGTGGCCAGGGCAGAGGAGTCCAGGCCGTGCGCGGCCACACCTGCACTCCACCGCCCAGCTGCTCCTGCAGACGACCGTGGCTCAGGAGGCAGCGGAACAGGGATTTTCACCCACTCCCAGCTTGTCTGCGCATCGGCAGCCCCAAGGCTCTGGTGATGCATGGGTTCAACGCCACCACTACTGGAGCTGGAACGGGATCAGGGCGTTGCTGATTCCATTGCTGGGGTGGATGGGGTGCAGGTTCACCACCGCCTGGTGCATCAGCCCAACCCAACCTCCAGCCGGCGGAGGCGCATCAGCTGATCAGCGGCCCACGACTCCGCCTGCACTCGGATGTTGCAGAAGGCCTTGGGAAGCTCCCGCCCGCCGTAGACCGCCGGCCCATAGCGGATGGAGAGAAAGGGAGCGATCGGTTGGGCATGGCCAGGCCTGCTACGCCACTGGCGAAAGCCACGAGCGGGCGGTGCTGCGGCAGCTGCTTGGCGAGCTGGATCTGGAGGGCGTGCTCATCCAGGCGGATGCCCTGCATACCCAGAAACCGTTTTTCAGCAGCTCCAGGAGCAGGGGGCGACTTCCTCCTGACGGTCAAGGCCAACCAGAAGACGCTGCATCGCCAGATCTGCAGCCAGTTCCAGGGCAAGCGCAAGATCCCTTTCTTGGCGACGGATCACGAGATCAGCCACAGCCGACAGATCACCTGGAGTCTGCGTGCCAAGGCGGCCCCAGAGCACATCGCTCAGTCCTGGATCGGCACCAGCTGGATCGTCGAGGTGGTGGCCACCTGAACCCGTGACGGCAAGCCCTTTCATGCCACGCATCTGTTTCTCACCAGCCTGCGCACAACCCCAGAATCCCTGCTGCAACTGGTGCGAGACCGCTGGAGCATTGAGTGCTGGCACTGGATCCGTGACACCCAGCTCCATGAAGATGCCCACCGCTACCGGGGCAATGGTGCTGGCGTGATGGCCGCGGGCCAGCCATCCCCGAACCCATGGTGAGACTTTGAATCAGCCCTGGGACGGCTCGGGACTCCCACCAATCGCTGAACCTCATGCCGTCTGGGACGGCCAGGGACGTATCGGACATGGTGCCGGGTCGTCTCGGGTTGGGCTGTGGCTGTCGCCCCGTAGCGGCGATTGCCAGCGGCATCATCCAATTGGGTGAGGGTCGATCACCGTTCCGGGTGATTGTCCCGCCAGCCAGACCGCAGGCGCATCCTTGAACAGCTGCAGATCGCGCAGCATTGCGGCGGCGCGGCTCTGTTCGGCTTCCACCTCCCCACGGTCTGGGCTGCCACTAGCCGTCACCCATGTTTGCTGCAGGGCTTCAACGTATTGCTCCAGGGGTATCGCCCCACCGTCGTGGCGGTAGCAGTCGCGTTCGCTGGGGTGCTCGGTCAGGGAGAACCCAAGCGCCGCCCGACTGGCCTCATGGCAGGTGGTGGCGATCTCCAGTAGGCGATCGAGGCTGAGCTCACAGTCCTCCGGCTCCAGGTGCGTCGGCGGGCCGGTGATGGCATACCGCTCTGGGTGACGCTGCGCCTGTTTCTTGCACCGTTCGCTGCAGGTGCGGGCGGTCTTGCGTTTCACCTGAAACAGCTCACCGCAGACTCGGCAGCGTCCCGTGCGGCTGGCCAGTTCGGTCGATCGTTGCCGCCGCTGCTGCCGCTTGCGTTCGGCGATCTGATCGACCGCGACCGCATCACAGGCGGCGCTGCATTGCTGCCTGCCGCCGAACAGTCGCGTGGTGAGGAACAGCCCATCGCAGGCGCGGCAACGGCTGAGGCGATTCAATCCGTCAGGCAGCTGCAGGTGCTCGCAGGTCTGGCGCCCCAGGTCGATGCACAGGGCACTGCTACCGCTGCGAGCAGCCCTGCCACCGCTCGTTCGCAGGCGATCGTGCGAGTAGTCGGGGGGCAGCCCGAGGCGTTTCTCCATGGCGTTGAGATCCGACCACCACTGCTGTGCGGCGGGGTCGCCGTACTCGGGTTGCGGGTTGCGCTGCCGCCATTCGCGGAGCTTCTGCCCCTGGCGGTCGATGTAGTCCCAGTGATTGGCGAGTTGCTGCGCGGTGTCGCCCGGCAGCTCTCCTGTAGGAAGCCGATCCATGGTGTCCCCGTAAGTGGTCCTCATGGAGCGCCGTCCCCGTTGGGACAGCTTACCGGGACAGTTCCATCGGCGCCCAGCGGGCCGGGCCGCCGGAGCCCAGGCTCCCGGAATCGGGAACCCCCCCCACGCACACGGCACCTGCCGCCGTGGCAGCGGGCTGCTTCCGCCGGCGGCTGCCGGGGGAAGCAGAACCTCCTGGCAGCCGTCGGCAGTGGGATGCCCCCCGCGCCGGGGGGCGCCGGAAGCAATACCTCCTGACGGAAGTAGCAGAAACCGCGCCGGGCTGGCTATTCCGATACCTTCATGCTACGGGATAACCCTTCCAGGGCAGATCTAATCTCACCTTCCAGCACCTCATTCAGCTTGGATTGTTGAACCGGGTCGATGACTCCCATGATTCCAGAGATTCGCCCCAGGATCCTTGCCGGAATTGATTCCATCGCGTCACGCATCTGCCGACACGCGACGAACCATAGCTCTTCTACTTCATCAATAGGCACCAAGCTTCCGCGCCTTTCTTGTAGTTCTAGTTCCGCCATTTCTGCTAGCGCTGCTTCCTTCCTTGCTTGCGACACTGCCCTAGGGGCCCAGTCGACATCCGCCACCACCGGGTCGCCGCTGATATTCACCTGCCGCCCCTGATGGCTGAGCACCGATGCGGCCCATTCGCGGTCGGCAATCTCCGGGTCGATTAGCACTCGCTGTCCATGTCTCTTTACACCCTGGCGGATTTTGCCTTGTGAAAGAGCTTGCTTCACCGTCGTATAGGCGCAAGCAAGGCCACGCTCCCGGCGATAGGAGCAATAGTCAGTAATCGAGAGAGTGTGTGCCATGCCAGCACTCTACCGGCGCCGTTTTCAGTCGGGCAGTGCCTGACCGGCGGGGTGCTGCTGATGCAAATGCGGCGAAAGTTTCCGGGGTGACTCGGCCAAAAGCACTGGTATCACTGGCTTCTGGGGTAGAACGTAGACATAATACAATGGGGCTATGCGCGGGGTCTAGCTATGCTTGAAACTCTATCAGTGGCTTTTTCCTGCGGCCTCGCGGCGTCGCACCTATAGGGGGAGGTATAAAGGACCCGCACGATGTTAACAGCCTTGACATAGCGACCGAGGCTAGCATCTGCTATATGTTCAGCGATTGCCATTCCGCTGTGTCCTATAACCGGTGACCATGCTATCGACACGGGTCCCGCAAGCTAGCCGCCAATCTCCTCCGCAATGGGCGCCGATCTTTGGCGGTTAATGGTTGCAACACCCATTTTGACCAACAGCAATGTTTGGCCAGGGCTTCGCACGTGTTAGCGGTCAATGTATTTTGGTGGCGACTAATGCGGGGCCATCTTGCATCCCGTGTGGCAATAGACTCATGATGCTCATTGTCTCACTGTGGGTGTTCATCGGTGGCATTGCAATAAGGGACAGCGGCCACTGGGATGTATGGCGACAGCCAGATAACGCAAGCCCTCCAGGTGAGGAGAGAACGAGGAGCGTGGTGGGTCGGAATCGATAGACATGGTAGGGTCAAGACAGTCATGAACTCTGATGACCTACGCGGGTTCTGGGCTGTCTGGGCGCCGTAGCCAACGCGAGAAGCTGAGCATCAGTCATGGTGGAGAAGGTAGTGAAAGCGAGGTGGTCCAGTGGGCCAAGTAATCCTCCTTGGGCATAGCCGTATATATGGATGAGTCGACCCGCAAAAAGTAGCCAGCTATAGAAACCTTCGATGCCTATCGACAGGTTGGATCTAGCCACGCATTCCCCTGCCCCAGTCTTCCGGCAATGGCATCCAAGGCATGGCTTTCAACGCAAGATGCGGCCGATTTGTTAGGTATTCGCCGGCAGTTCCTCCTGGAGAGTGCTGAGCGTCTGGAGGTCCTGGGCCAGGCCCTCAAGCGCCAGTGCCGCTGGAGGTTCGACCCTGACGGCCCCCAGGACGCCTATCAGGCCACCTGCAGGCGGCACAGCGGCACAGCGGCACGCGGGGCTCCACCCCCGGACGCGCTCTCCGTGGCCCGCCTGCGGGCTGCCAAGGCCGAGCTGCCCGCCCGGAGCGCCGAGCTGCAGATCGCGCTGGCCAGAAAGGTCGCCGATACGCTGTGAGTCTTGGTTGCAGACCTGGAAGGTGTCACCCGAGCAACGGCAACGGCTGATCAGGGCCATGACCAGGGGGCTCAAGCCTCAGCGGAGCTGAGCCGCCGCTCCACCCTTGCGGAGAAGTCCTGAGCTTTCCTGTCAGCTGCCTCTCGCACCCAATCTGGCACCGCCTCCTGCGAAATCTTCCCGCTGTCCGCCAGCGCCACGGCGACCACCGAGCTGAGCCCCTCCTCCACCACCGTTTCGGGCCGGCCGCGATACCGCAGGGCCCAGGCCTGATGGTGCCTGCCGTCGAGTTCCATGGCCCAGCTATTCCGCACCGGATCGGTGGCCGTGATCCGCACCCCCGAGGCCAGGAGCCAGGCATTGAACCGCTGCCGCACCTCCGGCTGCTGGAGGCTCTCGGCGATGAACTTCTCCACCTGCCCGTGGATGGCCTCCTCCAGCTCCAGACCGGTGAGGTGGGCACCCATCTCTGCCTGTCGCCGCTGGAGCGCCTGGAGCGCCTCCTGGGCCTCGCTGGCGGCGGCGAGGGCCTGGTCCACCTGCGCGGCGATCAGATTCGCTGCCTTGGCGCTGAGCCTACCCTCGCCTAACAGGGAGCCGAGCTGGGCCTGGTAGCGCTCGGCCTGGGCCTGGTGCTTGGCCACCTCCGCCTCGGCCGCGAGGATTTTCTGGCGGAGTTTGCGATCCTCATGCCGGCGATCTGAGGCGGTGAAGTAGTGTCTCCAGCGTTCACGCATTAGGGCGCGGAGTATCAACTCCTCGTCGTACTTGACGTTCTGGCTGTCACAGTGCCCGTGGCGCTTTCCCACGCAGGTGAGGTATTCGTAAAGGGTCTCCCCGCTGCGGCTACGGCGTGACTGGTAGCTGAGCAATCTTCCGCAGGTGCAGTAGGAGTGACCTTGAAAGAGATTGCGGATCGCGTCACCCTTGCCAACCTGTCCCTTACGGCTGTTCCGCAATGTGATCAACTTGTGGCAGCGGTCGAACTCGGCGCGGGTGATCACCGCTGGAAAGTAACCCGGCACCACCGTGCCATCGCTCCAGGGGCGGTCGCCGACGATGCGTGGGTCGCTGATGACCTTGTGGACGTTGGCATATGCCCAGGTGCGCCCCTTGGCAGTGCGGAACCCCTCAGCGTTGAGCGCCTGAGCGATGCGGATAAGCCCGAGACCGTCGAGGCAAAGCTGTGTCATCCGCTGCACGGTGGCGGCGTGGGTGTTGAGCACGTAGTCGGCGCCATCCCAGCCACACCAGAAGGGCTTGAATCCGGCGATCTTCTCGCCCTGGAGTGATCGCTCGCGGCGGTGCCGCCAGGAGGCGTCGATCCGCTCCGAGAGCTTGGCGCTGTAGTCATGGGCGGCGTCCGCCCGGATGGTGAGCATCAGCCGCACGGCCAAGTTGGTGTCGTAGATGTCGCGATCCACGATCCGATCGTCGCGGCACACCCCGAGCGCCACCCCTGCGTCGAACAGACCCAGCAGGAGCGCCTGCTGGCGGCTGGCCACCTCACGGCTGAACCGATCGAGGTCTTCGACAACGAGGATGGTGCCCATCGGCCAGTGGCCTGCCATGGCCGCCGCGATGAAGGCAGCCAGACCACCCTCGCGCCGGTGGCGGCCCTTGAACGCCGACACTCCCTCATCGACCACGGCGGCGGGCGCGGGCGTCAGGCCGTGGCGGCTGCAGAAGGCGGCGAACGCTGCTGCCTGGCGATCGAGGCCGGAGCGAGCCTCGCCGACCTGCTCCCCGGTGGACACCCGCTGATACGAGACCGCCAGCATCTTCGTCATTTCTTAAGGATTCTCCTTCCGGCATGACACGGGCCCTGGAGGCTGGAGCCCGAGAACCCTCTCCACAGCTAGCACACCCCGTATCTGTCAAACAAACTATTTGCCCCATGCCGGTGAACAGGGCCAGATCCACTTCGGCGGTGCCCTGCCTGTCGTCACCGCTTCCTTCATCGGGCAAAACCCCCACCACCAGGTGCCCCTCCACCCGAGCTGCGCCGCGGCTGGCCGCAGCCATCACCCCCGCTGGCCGGCCACCGGTGCCCAGCCCCGCTGGCGGGTCATGTCGTCGGTCCAGCCCTGGCAACGACTGGTGAGGTGAGCAGCGGGATGCAATTGGGGCCGGCGTGGTGCCTGAACCAGTGGCTGGTCATGCAGACCTTGCGGCTGCGGGTGCGTAGCAGCACCTCCTGATCGAGGTAGGGCCACTCCTCGATCGGTTGCTCCAAGGATCCACTGTCGCTCATCGACAGGATGGGCCTCAAGGTTGGGAAGCAACACCGCAAGGGATTATTTTTCAGAATCGGCCAACGAAGAGACGTCTTCTTATGAGAATTGTCCTCATCGGAGCAGCTGGGACCATCGGCCAGGCGGTTGATCAAGCCCTTGCAGAACGGCACCAACTGATTCGCGTCAGCCGCACCAGGGGCGATCAGCAGGTGGACATTGCCCAGCCGGAATCCATCCGAGCGTTGTTTGAAGCGGTGGCTCCGTTCGACGCTGTGGTCTGCGCAGCTGGGCAGGCCGCTTTTGGATCAATCGCAGACTTGTCCGATGACGACTTTCAACTCGGTCTCACCAGCAAGCTGATGGGGCAGGTCAATCTCGTCCGTCTGGGTCTGGCTTCGATCTCAGATGGAGGCTCGTTCACACTGTCAAGCGGCGTTCTGGGTCGGAATCCTGTTCCAGACAGCTGCTCGATTAGCATGGTCAATGCCGGCCTCGACGCCTTCACGCGGGCAGCAGCGCTGGGGATGCCCCGAGGGGTACGCATCAACGTGGTGTCGCCACCGTGGGTTCGCGAGACGCTGCTTGCATTGGGGCGCGATCCCACGCCAGGTTTGTCCGCTTCGGTCGTCGCGAAGATGTACGTCGACAGCGTGGAAAGCGAGATGACCGGCGAAAGACTCGATCCACGCGACTACGTGTAAGCAGATGCTTCAGACTCCGGCTCTTGATTCTATGCTGGGGAGTCTGCTTCTAGCGCATGAAAGATGGCGCCACAGTGCTGTCCTTGGCGGCAAAGTACCTGTTGGATGGGGATTTGGATATGGCGCTGGAGCTTGTTGGCAATCAATGTCCGATTATTCCATGGGACAGTCGGAAGGCAGCGCCTGGAGGGAGTGGAAAAGAATGAAGAAGTGCTCCTTTGCCGTCGGAACTTGTTGAGGCCAGGACCTATACACAGCTTCAGTCGCTCCAGGTGTTCCATGAAGATGGTTGCATTGATCGGTACACCGGTAGAAGGCTCATGTGCCCTGCGGCGTTGTACGCGCTATCCCATGCAATGCCATTGGTGTTTCCATGCAATTGACACGCCGGTGGAGCGAGCCCTTTCCGCCCTGCGCAATCTGCGCAACGCCTTTGCCCATTCAGCAGAGTCTGCGTCTCTCGCTTATCAGAGCCGCAGCTCCCGGTTGGCAGAGATCTATGCGGAGGCTCGCACCAATCCCCTCTGGGCGCCGCGGGAAACCGTGCTGGCCGCCCAGTTGCCTTCCCCCCAGGGGAACCTCGACCCCCATCTCCGCGGCTACATCCTGTTGATCACGATTCCGGTGGCCTTCCTGGAGGCCACGGCCCAGCAGCTGGAGCCCTTCAAGCCGCCGGTGGTGATGGGGTTCTCGGGTGTGATGCGCCAAAGGACCACTTGGTGAGCAGTCCTGAGAGCAATCGGCTCAGCTCCTCTCCCCTTGGGCGCTGCTGTCGCTTGTGATCTGTCCATCCTGAAGCCGCACGATCCTGTCACTGCGATGGGCCACCGCCGGATCGTGGGTCACCAGCACGATACCCGCCACCACCCGATCCCCCTGATCCACCAGCAGTTGGCTGACGCGCCCGGGCTGCTTGGGGCTGATGTTCACAGGCGTGATCGGCCGGATCGATCCCGCCGCCGTCACCCGGATCGCAATCGCACGCTGCTGCACCGCGGCTGTCTGGGCGGCAAGCGCACGCTCCTCCTGCGAGCGCCGGTTCTGCTGCCACAGCAGCCAGCCGCCACCGGCTAATCCAACCGCCAACAGGGCGATCAGGGGCAGCCGCATGCTGAGCCCATGGCGGCCTGGCGTGAGGGTCGGTGGACCCAAGGGAAGGGAGAGCGGAGGGTCTGCGTCCACCACCCTCCCTAGCCAGGGTGACCAGACTGTGACCCAGGATCCCCGTAGTCGTGACAGGCCATGACCCTGACCCCTGATCCGGTGCTCGTCTACGACGGTGGCTGTCCGTTCTGCAGTCACTTCGCCGTTCTCAGCGAGCTGCGCGGTGGGATTCCCGGTCTGCGGATCGTCGATGGCCGCGACGCTGCAGAGCTGCGGCACCGGCTGGCAGAGCGAGGCTTCCATCTGCGGGATGGGGCGATGCTGCTGCAGGGGGAGCAGGTGCTGCATGGCGCTGCGGCGATCACCTGGATCTGTGAGCGCCTGCGCCCCAGCGCCCCCTTGCTGCAGGTGCTGGGTCCGTTGTTTCGGGGACCGGAACGGGGCCGGCGCCTCTATCCGTTGCTCCTGCTGGGCCGCCGCCTTGCCCTCGCCCTGAAAGGGCTGCCCGTGGATCCGGATGGGCCGTCGGTGCCGCTGATGCAGCATGGCCAGCGGTAGATCCTTGGGCGCTCAGGAATCCGATGACCGATGCAGCCACACCTGATGCAGCCACCTGGCTGAGCGATCTGGGTGATCTGTTCGATCGGGTGGAACAGGTGGCCGGTGTGCCTCTGCAGACCCTGTGGGTGTCGGAGCTGGAGGATCAGTCGATCCTGCTGCCCGCCAGCGACGCCGATCCGGTGCATCGCATTCTCTACAGAGACAACACCCACGAGACCACGCCCTATCTGGTGGCGATGGAGGCGGTGCAGCTCCTGCGCGTTCTGCAGGCTCCCGGCGAGCAGCAACTGGCGATGCTGCCGCGGCGGGAGGCGCGGGAGCGGGTGGTGAGCGAGGCGGAGCGACGCAACCGGGATCTCTCGCTGGCGCAGCAGCGTAAGGTGGGGCTGAATCTGTACAACACCACCCTCAGCCAGTTACGCACCGTGCCGCCGGCGATGGCGGTGGATCGCTGGTTGTTCGAGCAGTTGCCCCAGCTGCGCAGCCGCCAGGACGCTTTCCTGCGGCAGCAATGCCAGGAGCTGGCGGAGGGCCTGGCCCTGGGCATGGATCGGCGCATGCCACCCCTGGTGCTGCAGGCCAACCGGGCCATGGATGCCGCCTACGCGATTCATGCCGCCACCCTCAGCGGCGTCCCGGAATTCTCGCTTCCCTACCAGGGAAGTGCCTGGGAGGAGCTGGGCACCGAGCTGCTGCAGCTCGCTCAGGCCTCGACCTCGGATGCGGCCGAATCCACGGAGGTGAGCGATCCGGATCGCCAGGTGATCGATGCCTGGGCCGAACGCCTGGGCATCGCCCGCTGGTACGACTGGAGCTGAAGGGCTGCTGACGTCAACGCCCAGCGGCTCAGCGATTCAGCCGCTCCATTCGCCAGGTCACGAACGTGCCCACCGGGCTCCAGAGCAGGAAGGGCACCAACAGCCCTGCCGCCGGCCGCGACACCTGCAGCACCGAGACGGCCAGACCCACGCCCCAGATCCAGCCCGCCAGGCCAACGGCAGTGCCGTTTCGCAGCCGGCGCGTGCGGCAGATCACCCAGGTGTAGCTCTGCACCAGCAGCAGCAGCAGCAGGAAGCCGGCCATGGCACCAGCGCTGGCCGTTGCCTGCCATACCAGCAGGGCCGAGCCGTAGAAGCAGAGGTAGATCGCCAGCCAGATCAGCGGGATCCATCGCTCGAAGGTGAGCCATCTCGGCCGGCGTAGCTGCAGAAACCATCGGAACTCCGCGCGGGACGGATTGAGCAGTGCCCCGACGGCCACGATCACAGCCAGGATCACCAGTGCAGCCAGCATTGCTTCAATCCCATCACTTCCAGGCTGATGCGCTAGGCCCTGCGTGGAGGTACTGCCAAGCGTTTCTGTGATGTGATGGTGTTGCTCAAGGCTTGGTGGTGGCAGCGCCGGCAGATGCCGCTGGCGACACACCTGGCGACGCGGTCGGCGGTGGATTGAGGGAGTCGTCGAGGCCCAGGTCGATTTCCCCGATCCAGAGCACCAAACCGGCCAGGCAGGCCAGGGCTGCGAGCAGCAGCAGCCAGTGACGACGATCCATGGCGCAGCAGATCAAGGGCTGCGGAATTTCAGCACGTCGCTCGGGGGGCGGAGCCGTGCCTCCAGATCTCAGGACCCTCAGCCAAGACCTGGTGCAGCATCATTCGCTTGACGTTCAGGGTGCGCTGTATGGCCGAGCCCGCGCCGATGCGATCCATCGATCCCGACAGCCTCGATGGCGGCGCCCTGTATCGGCTCTGCACCAGCCTGGTGGTGCCTCGGCCGATCGCCTGGGTCAGCAGCATCAGCGGCGACGGTCAGCCCAACCTGGCGCCGTTCAGCTTCTTCAATGCCCTGAGTGATCAACCGGCCGTGCTGATGGTGTCGATCGGCGCCCACCGGGATCGCGAGAAAGACACCCTGCGCAATCTCCGTCAGACCGGCTGCTTCGCCGTGCATGTGGTGGATGAAGCGTTGGTGGAGCCGATGAACATCACCGCCGCCGACTATGCCCCGGGCATCAATGAATTTGAGGCAGCGGGCCTCCAGGCCGTGGCCTGCAGCCGCATCGCCGCCCCCCGGATCGAGGCCGCTGCGGCCTGCATGGAATGCGATTGCATCGATCTGATCCCAGTGCCCGGCACCCGTTTCACCATGGCCCTCGGCCGCATCGTGATGGTCCATGTCCAGAGCCGCTGCCTGACGGAATCCGGCATGGCCTCGCCGGAAGCGCTCCGCCCCGTGGGGAAACTGGCCCTGAATGGCTATACCAAACTCGGCGAACTCTTCGAGCTGCAGCGTCCCAGGCTGGGGTGATCCGGATCCGCCAGGATGGCACCAGCGTCCATTGGCCCGGCATGCAGGCGTTCGTGGCCCTGTTCGCCCACCTCGATCACACCACCGCCACCCGCGCCAAGGTGGAGGCCCTGGCCGCCTACTTCGCCGCCACCGCTGCCCGTTCCCCCGCCGATGCGGCCTGGGCGCTGCACTGCCTGCTCGGCAAGCAGCGCCGCCGCCATATCACCGGTCGCCGCCTGCGCCAGATCTGTCTCGAGGGCACCGGCCTGCCGGACTGGTTGTTCGACGACTGCCATGCCCAGGTGGGCGATTCCGCTGAAACCATTGCCTTGCTCTGGCATCAGACCGCCCCGGAGGTTGCCCCACCACGCACCACAAGGGCCGCCGCACCACCCGCCTCGGATCCCACGGCTCTTCTCCCTCCCATGGCCCTCCCCCTTGCCCACTGGATGGAGCAGCTGCTGCCCGGCCTTGCCGGGCTGGAGGGCGAGCAACAGGCGGCTGCCGTGCAGGCCCTCTGGCAGCAGCTGCAACCGCAGGAGCTCCTGGTGGCCAACAAGCTGCTCACCGGTGGCTTTCGCGTCGGCGTCGCCCAGGGACTGGTGATCCGGGCGCTCGCCCAGCTCAGTGAGCTGGAGGAGCCGTTGCTGGCCCATCGCCTCATGGGCGGCTTCCAGCCCGGTGCCGCCGCCTGGACGCAGCTGCTGGCTCCCGCCGAAGCCGGCGGCGCCTGCAGCAGTCGCCCCTATCCCTTCTTCCTGGCCTCCCCGCTGGAGGCCAGCACGCACTCACCTCTTCCGGGTTCCCCCGCCGATTGGCTGGTGGAGTGGAAATGGGACGGCATCCGCGGCCAGCTGATCCGCCGCGCTGGTGAGAGCTTCCTCTGGAGCCGCGGCGACGAGCTGATCAATCCGGTGTTCCCCGAGCTGATCGCCCTGGCGGACAGCCTTCCCGATGGCACCGTGCTCGACGGTGAGGTGATCGTCTGGCCGCAGGAGGCCGATCGTCCGGCCCCCTTCGCCCAGCTGCAGCGCCGCCTGGGCCGCAAGGCACCGGGCCGTTCGATCCTGGCGGAGTGCCCCGCCGCTTTCGTGGCCTACGACCTGCTGGAGCAGGGGGGCCGCGATTGCCGTTCCGAACCCCTGAGCCTCCGCCGCGCCGCCCTGGAGGCTCTGCACCGGCAGGTCACTGCGGCGACACCCACCCCCGCAGCCGGGCTCCTGCGTCTCTCCAGCCTGCTGCCGTTCGATCACTGGGACGCGCTCGAACCGCTGCGGCACCACTCTGGCGCCGCCGGCGCGGAGGGTCTGATGCTCAAGGCCATCGCCTCGCCCTACCTGGCCGGTCGGCGGCGGGGCCACTGGTGGAAGCACAAGAAGGAGCCGCTGCGCCTCGATGCGGTGATGCTCTACGCCCAGGCCGGCAGCGGCCGCCGCGCCAACCTCTACACCGACTACACGTTTGGCTTGTGGGAGCGGGATCCGGCTGATTCCAGCGGCGATGCCGGCCAGCTGGTCACCTTCGCCAAGGCCTATTCCGGCCTCGATGATGCCGAGATCAGCGAGCTCGATCGCTGGATCCGCAGCCACACCCTGCAGCGGTTCGGGCCGGTGCGGGCCGTGGCGCCGGACCAGGTGTTCGAGCTGGCCTTTGAGGGGTTGCAGCCCTCCCGTCGCCACCGCAGCGGCATCGCCGTGCGCTTTCCCCGCATCGCCCGCTGGCGTCGTGACAAACCCGCCGCCGAAGCCGACAGCCTCGCTGCGGCGCGGCGCCTGCTTGAGAAGCAGTCCGATCTGGGCCAGTCCGACCAGGCCCAGTCCGATTCGTGCTGACCGTGGTTGTACGGAACAGCCGCAGCCACCGTGCCCTGCTGGCTCCGATCGAGGCCTGGTTCGCCCAGCGCGGCTGGCGGCCGATGCCGTTCCAGCGGCAGTGCTGGACCGCCGATCTGCAGGGCCGCAGTGGCCTCATCCAGGTTCCCACCGGCTCCGGCAAGACCTACGCGGCGGTGATGGGCCCGATCGCCCAGCTGCTGGCCGAGGCGGAGGCCGCCGGCGGAGCCGGCCTGGCTCCCGGGATTCGCCTCCTCTACCTCACCCCGCTGCGGGCCCTCAGCCGCGATCTGGCGCTGGCCATCCGCGAACCGATCGAGGCGATGGCCTGGCCCCTGAAGGTCGGCATCCGCAACGGCGACACCAGCAGCAGTGAGCGGACCCGCCAGCTCCGCACCCCGCCCCAGATCCTGATCACCACGCCGGAGTCCCTGTCGCTGCTGCTGGCGAACCAGAGGGCTGCGGAGTTGTTTGCCCAGCTCGATGCGGTGGTGCTCGATGAATGGCACGAGCTGCTCGGCAGCAAGCGCGGCAGCCAGAGCGAGCTCTGCCTCAGCTGGCTGCGCCGCCAGCGGCCGGGGCTGCGCACCTGGGCGATCAGCGCCACGATCGGCAACCTCGAGGAGGCGGCGCGGGCCGCCGTGGGGGTGAGCGACATCGATCCTCTGATCGTCACGGCCCGGCTGAAGCGCCAGACCCGCATCCGCAGCCTGCTGCCGGAACGGATCGATGGCTTCCCCTGGGCCGGTCACCTTGGCCTGCGCATGTACGAGACGCTGGTGGATGGCCTCGAACCGGGTGTTGCGACCCTGCTGTTCACCAACACCCGCAACCAGGCCGAGCGCTGGCACCAGTGCCTGCGCTACGCCTGCCCGGAGATGGAGGGCGCCCTCGCCCTGCACCACAGCGCCATCGACCGCTCCGAACGGGAGGCGATCGAGAGCGGCGTCAAGAACGCCGAGATCCGGTGGGTGGTCTGCACCAGCTCCCTGGATCTGGGGGTTGACTTCCAGCCGGTGGAGCGGGTCGTGCAGATCGGCAGCGCCAAGAACCTGGCCCGCCTGCTGCAGCGGGCGGGCCGCAGCGCCCACAGCCCCGGTGGCATCTCCCAGGTGCTGTTCATGCCCACCAACGCCCTCGAGCTGCTGGAGGTCAGCGCCATGCGGCGGGGTCTGGCCGCCGGTCTGGTGGAGCAGCGCCGCCCGCCTGACGCTCCGATCGATGTGCTGCTGCAGCACCTCACCACCCTGGCCTGTGGCCCCGGCTTCAACCCTGAGCAGGAGCTGGCGACGGTGCGTACGGCCTGGAGCTACCGCCAGCTTGATGACGCCACCTGGCAGTGGTGTCTGCGTTTCCTGGAGGACGGGGGCGATTGCCTGGGGGCCTATCCCCGCTACCGCAAGTTGCAGCGGGCGGCGCTGCTGCCTGACCGCATCGACCGCGAGCGCCCGCCCAGCCCCGGAGAACCCTTCGCCTATGTGGTGCGCGAGCCGGCGATCCAGCGCCTGCATCGGCTGCACATCGGCACGATCACCGCCGATCGCGCCGTTATGGTGCGCGTCGTGCGCGGCGCCGTGCTGGGCCACGTGGAGGAGGCCTTCATCTCCCGCCTCAAGCCCGGCGATGTGTTCTTCTTCGCCGGTCGCCAGCTGGAGTTCGTGCGGCTGCGTGAGATGACAGCCCAGGTGAAGGCCAGCAACCGCCGCAGTACCACGGTGCCGGCCTGGGCGGGGGGGCAGATGGCCCTCTCCGATCTGCTCAGCACCCAGCTGCGGGCCGAGCTGCACCGCTGTGCCCTGGCTCTGGCCCGATCGGAGCCGAATCCCGCCGGCCTCGACACCCCGGAATTACGCGCTCTCGAGCCCCTGCTGCGCCGCCAGGCGGATCTCTCCCATCTGCCGCTGGAGACGGAATTCCTGGTGGAGATCTGCTCCAGCCGCGAGGGTCAGCACCTCTATGCCTACCCCTTTGATGGCCGCTTCGTGCACGAGGGCCTGGGCTTCCTCTGGGCCTGGCGCCTGGCCCGCTGCCAGGCCACCACCTTCACGGTGTCGGTGAATGATTGCGGCTTCGAGTTGCTGGCCCCGCGTGGTTACCCCCTGCTGGAGCTGTTCGAGCTGCAGGCGGAGGAGCTGCTCGACGACTCCTGCCTCGAACGTGATCTGGAGCAGGCGGTGAATCTCTCCGAGCTCTGCCGCCGCCGCTTTCGTTCCATTGCCCAGATTGCCGGGTTGGTGCGTCATGGCTACCCTGGACAGTCCAAAAGTGGTGGCCAGCTGCAGATCAGTGCCGCCCTGCTGTTCGAGGTGTTCGGTCGGCATGAGCCGGACAATCGTCTGCTGGAGCAGGCGCGCCGCGAAGTGATGGCCGAGCAGCTGGAGTTGCCCCGGCTGCGCCAGGCCCTGCGGCGGCTGCTACGCTCCGAGTTGCGCCTGGAAACCCCACAGCGGCAGGGTCCTCTGGCTTTCCCTCTGCTGGTGGAGCGGCTGAACAGCCGCATGAGCAATGAATCGGTGTTGGAGAGGGTGCGTCGCCTGATCGCCGAGGCTGAGCGGCGCGAAGGCTGATGAAGAGCTGTTCGGTTGGGTTGGCGTTGCCGTTTTCTGGGCTCCAGAGCAGCCATACTGAAGGGGCGATCTCCTGCTGGCCTGCATCCCCACGGCGCTCCAGTTCCAGCCATGACGGATAGCGAACCCCCTCTGGAGGCAACGAGCGAAGTTCCGTTCTGGAGACAACGACACTTTGTCTATCAGGTGTTGCCGCAGGTTGTTTTCTCCCTAAGTCTGTTGCTCACGGCCGTGGCCGTGGAGTCTGCACGACAGCGGGGGATCAAGGAGCATCTCCGCCTCGAAAAGGCGCTGGCAGATGATATCCGGGACGCGGTCGAACGGCGTTTTGAGGTCAATACGGCTCTGCTCTCCTCGGTGGTGGGCTTGTTCAACGCCTCAGAGGATGTGGAACGGCAGGAGTTTCAGAGCTTCTTCCGTGAGATCGCAGGAACGGCAACCAATCTCAGAGGGATTCAAGGAGTTGGCTTTTCGCGATTGATTCCAGAAGGCCAACTCAAGCCCTTCTTGAATAGCATGCGATCGAAAGGGCGCAGCGATTTTCGCGTATTCCCTGAGGGCCGGCGACAAATTTATACCACAATTGAGTTTCTTCAGCCAAGCGACTGGCGTAATGAGCGAGCAGTCGGCTATGACATGTATAGCAACCCTGTGCGGCGTGAGGCGATGAAGCGTGCCGCGCTGACGGGGCTCCCCTCTCTTTCTGGGAGGGTGAAACTTCTTCAGGAAAATTCAGACGATGTCCAGGCAGGGGAGCTGCTTTATCTGCCCATCTTTCGTGATGGCAGTCGCATGCACGTCAAGGGTGTGTTTTCCCCGGCAGGACGTGGAGATGCTGCGTTCAAGGACTTGCTCGGTTGGGCTTACTCCCCCCTGCGGATGGCTGATCTGGTCCAGGCTGCACTGGTGCCGATCAGGAACCCCTATCTCCGCCGAGCCAGCTTTGCATTGTACGACGGCAGTCTTGCGACACCAAGTGAACTGTTGTTCAGTCAGTCGGCTGGACGGGTGTTAACCCAGCAGGCGGATGGGTCTGGTACTCCCGATTTGAAGTATGCCTCCTTCTCGAGATTCAATGTTGGCGGCAGGACCTTTCTGCTTGGCGTTCAGTTGGGTCGAACCAGTGGACAATTCTGGGGGCTCAATGCCATCGCCTGGATCACCCTTGCGATTGGTGTTGTTTTCAGCAGCGCCATCTGCGGGATCACCTGGCTGCTTGTCCGGAATCATCGGTTGGTGCTGAATCAGCTGACCATCTCGCAGGCCCGCAACCGGGAGCGGGCCCTGGCGGCCACTGTCTTCGAGCAATCGTCGTATGGCATCACCATCACCGATTCAGATGCAAGACTGATATCCTGCAATCAGGCCTTTTCTCAACTCACGGGCTATAGCCGGCAAGAGTTGCTTGGCCAAAATATGAGCATCCTCAAGTCCAACCGGCATGACAAAGCTTTCTTTCGACAGCTCTGGGAGTGCCTTCAGCATCAGGGTCGCTGGGAAGGAGAGATCTGGAACCGCCTGAAGAATGGCGAGTTGAGGCGGCATGAACTCACCATCAAGGCGGTCTGCAACGACGGTGAACAACTGATTTGTTATGTGGGGATGTTGCACGACATCAGCGATCGCTACAGGCAGGAGGCTGAGATTCGTTTCCAGGCTCGGCATGACTACCTCACAGGCCTGCCCAATCGCGCCGAGCTGATTGTTCAGATGGATCAGGCCTTGGCCCGGGCCAAGCGCTATGGCTTGCGGGTGGCGCTGGTGTTCCTGGATCTCGATGGCTTCAAGCCCATCAATGATCAGCTCGGCCATGCCACAGGCGATCGTGTGCTCAAGACCGTGGCGGCACGCCTTCAGCTGGTGATCCGTGAAAGCGACACCCTGGCCAGGCAGGGTGGTGATGAATTCGTGTTGCTGATTCCCCAGGCTTCCGATCAGAACGGACTGATCACGCTGGCGCACAAACTGCAGGAGCAGGTGGAGTTGCCCATCCCCGAGCTGGAGGGGCTACCGCTGTCTGTGAGCATCGGTATCGCCCTGTTTCCGGACCATGCCGCCAGCGCTGAGCAGTTGCTCCACCTGGCGGATCAGGCCATGTATCAGGCCAAGCAACAACGTCAGGGCTCCAGTGGACATGTCGCCATCGCAACCCCCGACGCAGGGGAAGCGATGCCATCGCAACGCCCTGCCTGAGAGGCTGGGCTCAGTTGCTCAGGCCCGTTCGAGTCGTTTGACGATCCAGGTCATCAGGCCGAGCGAGGCCGCCAGAGCAAGCAACAGCGCAATGGTCATGGACGACATCAGCAGGTCAACGGATTATCCCAGTCGCGCTGCCACCCCTGGCCTGCAGGCCGTCTTCGTCTACGGAACACTGCTGCGGGGCCATCGGAACCATGGCTGGCTGGCTGGAGCTCGGTTTCTGGGCCGGGGGTGCCTCGGTGGAGCTGTTCTCTATGACCTTGGCCCCTTCCCGATGGCTGTTGAGATGGATGGCTGCTTCCCTGTCGCCTCGCCCAGCGCATCCGCGTCGCCATCATCCCCAACCCCCTCAACCGAAAACGGGGTCATCCACGGGGAGGTCTATGCCGTGAATGAGGCTCAGCTTGGCGATCTCGATCGGCTGGAAGGTGTGCCGCGGCTCTATCGGCGCCAGCGACTTGTTCTGCTGGATGGTCGAGAGGTGTGGGTCTATCTCGGACGGGCCCGGCAGGTGCGGCATGTGGCGCCGATTCCCGATGGCCGTTGGCGCGGACCTCGCCAATCCCGGGGGACGCGGCGCTCACCCGTCACGCCGCTGGCGCTGTCGGGATGGTTGGCGTTGGGGCTTGGGTTCATGCCCAGCCCGGTCCATGCCGACAGCCGCCACGACTGCCAGCTCTGGAGGGGGAGCAGCGGCAGCCATCGGGCGATCGTGGGTAACCGGCTCGGCGCTGAGCATCTGCTCACCAAGGATCACAAGCTGGCCCAGACCCCCACGGATCAGCCCGTGGCGCTCTATCGCCGCAGTGATCTCGAGCGCCTCTGCCGTGGCTACTGATCGTCTGAGCCACGGATCGTCAGTTCCGCAAAGGCAGGACCGGGTTCAGGGCAAAGCCACCAACCAGCGACCGCCCGCACCGAGGCCCAGCACCAGCAGGGGACCCAGCAGCCAGCGCCAGCGGTCTGCCTGGCGCAGGCGGCGCTGCAGCACCCACGACCCCACCACCCCCACCACCCCCACCAGGCTCTGGCAGAAGGTGATCACGTGCGGATCGGCACTCCAGCCCGGCAGGGTTGCCGCCAGATCCGGCGCCAGCGGCGTCAGGCTCACCGGCAGCAGCTGGCCAGCCTCGACCATGCCCAGCGGCAGGTAGCGGGCCAGCAGCAACGCCCAGAGCAGGGGTAGCAGGCCGTAGAGCACCCGCTGGCGCCGCAGCGGCACGGCTAGCCAACGCGTGGCCAGGAAGGCGGCGGCAGGCAGGGCCAGGGCCAGGCTCGCGAAGGCCAGCCGGGGCAGCAGCGGGCCGCTCTGCAGTGACAGGGGCGCCAGCGGCAGCCAGCCCAGCAGCTTCGACCAGTAGGTGAGGGTCACGCCACCCGCCAGCACCAGGATCAGGCCGGTCTCACCGGCCGGTGGCGCCATGCTGCGCTGGATGTCTGCGGCGGGGGGGCGCAGGCGCAGCTGCACCGAGCGGTGCGGGCAGGCCTGGGCGCAGGTGAGGCAGAGCACGCAATTGCGGTTGTCAGCCAGGTGGGCCGGATGGGTGCCCACTGGGCAGCCGCCGGTGGCCATCCCCTCGCCTTCGGCGGGGCCGCCCTTGAAGCAGGCGTAGGTGCTGCAGCTGCCGCTGCAGGTGCCCACCTGGGCGCGCAGTTCCAGGATCGAGAGCTTGGCGAACAGGCCGTTCATGCCTCCCACCGGGCAGAGGTAGCGGCACCAGAAGCGTTTCTCGAACAGCAGCGAGCAGACCACCGCGCCGGCGGTGATCAACAACAGCAGGCAGCTGCTCAGCCAGGCCGTATTGGGCAGGTCGGCCAGTTCCTCCCAGAGCAGGATCGCGGCAAAGCCGGCCGCCAGAACCGGTGCCCCCCAGCGATCCGTGTCGCCGCGAGGCCAGGGGCGTGGCTTCAGGCCGAGGCGACGCCCCAGCCGCTGCACGATCTCGCCCCAGACCATGAAGGGGCAGAAGGAGCACCAGAGCCGGCCCACCAGGGGGTAACCCAGCAGGATCAGGGGCCACCACCAGGCCCAGAACAGGTTGAGCCCGCCGTTGCTGGCCCGGTCCTGGGGGCCCAGCCACAGCCAGAGGTTCACCAGCACGAACACCCAGCTGACCAGGCCGAACAACAGGCCGTTCCAGAGCCGTGGGGATCGCATCAGGTCACGCAGCCTCGGCTTCCAGCGCCAGAGGTCGAAGCGCAGACCCTGATAGCGATGGCTGGGGCCGGTCCAGAACACATCTTCCGGTAATTCGGCCGGTTGCTGGGCACTGCACTGGCGCAGGGCCCGGGCGATCAGGCCATCGAGTTCGCGCAGGTTGTTGGGGAAGTCGTAGGTCTGCAGCCGCTTCACCACCGTTTCGGAGACCTCCGGTGGCTGCTTCCAGCCAAGCTTGCGGGTCCGCTGCCGCACGCCGTAGCGCAGCCATTCACCCAGGTCCTTGCGCCGCACCCGCAGGGGCGGAACCCGGATCTGGGCCCCGAGGCCCTCGAAGCCCGGCACCGGCGCCTCGGCGGTGAAGAACACCCGGCCGCTGAAGTGGTGCACGGGCGCCGATTCGCTCGGCCCCCGCCAGTTGCCCGTGCGGGCCAGTTCGAGCAGGGCCGGCAGCAGCTGCGGGTCGACCAGATCCACCTGGTCGATCAGCAGGGACCCGTCCCCCAGGCAATCGAGCACGCTGCCCTCCCCCTGGCCACTGGCAGGACCGAACAGATCCGAGCCATCGGGCCGCAGCAGGGCGCCGTTGAAGCGCACCAGCAGCTGGGTGCGACGGCGCGATCCGAAATGGATCAGGGCCGCGATGTTGTCCTTCTCCAAACCCGGTTCGCCGCTGATCAGGACGGGGGGCGCCAGGGGATCGGCCGCCGCCTTGCGGATGTCGTCGCGAAGGCGCTGGGCGTAGCGGCTGCTGCCGACGATGCCGCGCCGCACCCGGCCCTGCACGAAGGGCGCCAGTTTCAGCAGGCAGGCGGTGCTGTCGGCCGTGGCGGGAGACGGCGAAGACACGCGAAGAAACCTTGGGAACCATCAGCATGGCCCGATTCGGGGTGGGATGGCCCTGCTGCGGTGGAGGGATGTACGCGGATGACCGTCTTTCAGTGGGGCCAGCACCAGCTGCTGTTCCTGGGGGACAAGGCGGTGTGGGATCCGCGGCAGGGCCTGCTGCTGGTGGCGGATCTGCACCTGGGCAAGGCCGAGACCTTCCAGGCCCATGGCATCCCGCTGCCCAGCGATGGTGATGGCGCCACCCTCAACGCCCTGCTGGCCCTGGCCCATCGCTGGCGGCCCCGCCGGGTGGTGGTGCTGGGGGATCTGATCCACAGCCGCCTTGGGCTCACCGCCGAGTTGCGCCAGAAGCTGGCCGCCCTGCCGCAGCTGCTGGGCTGCCCCCTGCAGCTGATCGGCGGCAACCACGAACGGGGCAGCTGGATCGATGGGCTGCCCCAGGAGCCCGCCCAGGCGGCAGGCGCCCTGTGGCTCAGCCACGAACCCGATCCGCGGCCGGGACGGCTCAACCTCTGCGGTCATCTGCATCCGGTGGCGCTGCTGGGCCGGCGTGGCGATCGCCTGCGCTTGCCCTGCTTCGCCTACGACCCCCAGGGCCAGCGGCTGGCTCTTCCCTCCTTCGGGCAGTTGACGGGCGGTCATCCCCGTCCCCAGGGTGAGCAGCTCTGGCTCGTGGCCGAAGGGACCGTGGTTCCGCCAACGCTCATTCCACCGCCGCCAGAGCCCGCACCACGTCGCCACGGGTGAGCACTCCCACCGGCCGCTGGTCGGCATCGAGCACGAACAGCCGTTGGGTGCTGCTCTCATGCAGTTGGCGTGCCGCGGCGGGCAGGCCCAGATCGGCGGGGCAATGGTGGGGATGGCGGCCCATCACCTCCCCCACGGTGCTGCCGAGCACCTGATGCACCTGTTTGTCCCATTGCAGGGGATTGCGCAGGTAGATCACCGCATCGAGCAACATCACATAGGGCCCGGCATCGAAACCGCTCTCGCGCACCATCAGATCCTGCTCGGTGAGCTCACCCACCAGCTCGCCAGCGGTGCCCACCACCGCCAGGGCGCCGATGTGGTGCTGGCTCATCAGCTGCACCGCATCCTGCAGGGGGGTGTCGGGGCCCACGCTCAACACCGGCGCGGACATCACTGCGGAGACCGGCTGTTGCACCACGGCGACCAGAACGAACTGCGGCCATTCTGCGGCGGGGAGGGTTCAGGATCGGCCTCACGCCACATGCCCCCTGCCATGGCCTCCCTCCGGCGCGCTGCCGATGCCCTCACCGTGCTGCGGGCCCTGCTGGGGCTGCCCCTGCTGCTGGCCCTCGCGGCTGGCTGGCAGGGGCTGGCCTGGATCCTGCTGCTGCTGGGTGGCCTCAGCGATGCGGCCGATGGTGCCCTGGCCCGTCGGGCCGGCGGTGGCTCGGTGTGGGGCGCCCGCCTCGATCCCCTCACCGACAAGATCCTGATCAGCGCCCCCCTGCTCTGGCTGGGGGCCGCCGGAACCCTGCCGCTCTGGGCCGTGTGGCTGCTGCTGGCCCGCGAGCTGTTGATCTCCGGCTGGCGGGCCGGCCAGAGCAGCGGTGGACCCGCCTCGGCCTCCGGCAAGGCCAAGACGATCCTGCAGTTCGCCGCGCTGCTGCTGCTGCTCTGGCCCGAGACGTGGAGCCTGGCTGGGGTCGCCTCGCCGGGGTTGCCCCTGGTGCTGCGGCAGCTGGGCTGGTGGCTGTTCTGGCCCTCCCTGCTCCTGGCCCTCAGTTCAGCCCTGGGCTACCTGGTCAGCCGGCCAGCAGCCGCTCGTCAGAACTGAAATCGGGACTGGTGGGCATCCGCAGGGCGTAATCGTTCACGAAGCTGTCGCGGAGGCACTGATCCAGGTCGTGGGCGGGGCTCCAGGCCAGTTCGGAGCAGACCCGGTGGATGTCGGTGAGGAAATGGTTGAGGCGCAGCGGAAAGGCCTTGCGCGCCTTGGGATCGAGACCGGCGGGATCGAAGCTGCGGATCGGCACGGCGGCGGGATCCTTGCCGCAGGCGCGGGCGGCCGCCTCCACCAGTCCGGTGAAGGTGACGCCCTTGGCCCCCGTGCAGTTGTAGATGCGGTTGGTGGCCGCCTCCACCTCGATGCAGCGCGCCATGGCAGCGGCCAGGTCGTTGACGTGGCCCAGCTGGGTGATGGTGCTGCCATCGCCGGGCAGTGGCACCGGGCGATCGTGCACGATCCGATCAAAGAACCAGCTCTCGACGGGGTTGTAGTTGCCGGGACCCACGATGTAGGTGGGCCGGAAGCTGGTGAAGGGGATGCCCTGCTGTCGCAACCAGGCTTCGGTGTCGGCCTTGCCGGCGTGACGACTGGCCGGATCGGTGGGGGATTCCTCGTCGAGGGGCCACTGGGCGCTGTCGGCGTAGACGCCGGCGGAGCTCACATAAACGAAGCGTTGGCTGGGCGCACCGGTGCGCTCGATCACGGCGCTGGAATCGCTGAGCGTGCGGCCGGAACTGTCGACGATCACCTCGAAACGGCGCCCCCGCAGCTGGTCCAGGCTGGCCGGGTCGGTGCGGTCACCCACCAGGTGCTCCACCCCGGCAGGCACCGCATTCCTGCCGCGGGTGAACAGGGTGAGTGCATGGCCGGAGGCGATCAGCTGCTCCACGAGGGGCTTGCCCACGAACCGGGTTCCGCCCATCACCAGGATCTTCACGGCCGCATCACCAGGAACTGGCGCCATTGTGCTGGGCCCGGCGCCGCCGCCCGCAGACCCGGCGCCGACTCAGGTCTCAGCGAAGCGGTGACGGATGGCCTCCACCTGGTCGCTCTGGCTGCGCACCACCGCGACACAGTCGGGATCCAGGCTGCCCTCGCTGACCAACCGCTCGAGTTCGGTCAGGGCTTGCTCCACCGACCAGGGCTGTTTGTAGGGCCGCACGCTGGTGAGGGCATCGAGGACATCGGCCACGGCCACGATGCGCGCCTCGATCGGAATCTCCTCAGCCCTGAGGCCAGCGGGATAGCCCGATCCGTCGAGGCGCTCGTGATGGCCGGCCACGATGTTGCGCATCACGATCGAATCGGCCAGTTCCTCCAGGGCGAACTGTCCGATGATGCGTTCAAGGATCGCGACACCCTTGTTCACATGGGTCTTCATCACCTCCCTTTCGGCAGCATCAAGACGTCCGGGCTTGAGCAGGATGCTGTCTGGGATGCCGATCTTGCCGATGTCGTGCAGGGGGGCGAACAGGAAGACGTGCTCAACGAACTCATCGCTCAGGCTGAACTGCGGGGCGACGCCCTTGGCAATCAGGCGGCAGTAGTGCGCCATGCGTTCGAGATGGGTGCCGGTCTCGAAATCACGCAGCTGGGCAAAATCCCTGGCCACGCTGGCGGAAGCGAGTAATGAGCGGACCACACCGATCTCCTGGGAGATCGTCATATTGATCAGCTTCGAGAATAAGGAAAGATTGCGCTGTACTTCCGGCGTAAATGCAGCCGTCTGGCAAGAGTCGTAGAAGAGGAAGCCGATGAAATTGGCATTGTCAAACAGTGGAAGTGTTAACGAGGATCGATAGTCTTGCTCCAGTAGCCAATTGGAATGCTGGTTGCCGGCTTGGATTGTGCTGGGGATGTCGTCGATCACGCGGTGCCGCCGGGTTCGGACTAACTCGCTCAGGGATCTGCTGCCGCCCAGGGGGAATTCATAGGCTGCGATCGCTGCGCCGCTGCGGGTGCTGTTGATGAACGTCTTCAGCAGATCGGTGCCTGGGTCGTAGAGAGCACAGGCGATCCGATCAATGGTCGGCACCAGATCCAGGAGCTGCTGGTGCAATTGCTCCAGCCGTTGGGTGAGCGCATTGCCCGCACTCTTCAGATGCAGGGGCAACCCAGGCAGAGGGGTCTGAACCTCTTGTGGTTGAACCTGTTGAGGTTGAACCTCGTCCGACGACGAGGCCCCGGGGACGGGAGTGGGGGTGGATCTCATCGGTGGCACCGGCGCCGGTCCAGTGGGGCAACCGCCCAGGCCGACCGGTTCAGCATGGCTCACCAGGCAGCTCTGAGGCCATCCAGCTCTGAGATCATCGGATGGCGGCAGGGCTCGCCAGGATGGCGACGCAGCAGGGAGGGCCCTTGGGGCCTGGATGTCGTTCACTGCAGGGGTGATCGCCGCCGCGACGAAGCCTTTGGATTCCCTTTCCGCTCCTGATCCTTCGGGTCTGCCTGATGGGGTCACCCTGGAGGCGCTGGAACGCCGCTGTCGCCGCCAGGGCAGCGGTATCGGCGCGCCGCAGCTCGAGGCCTGCTGGTGTCTGCAGAGCGTCTGGCGCAAGGGTCGGCAGACCCCGGATCGGGTGGCCAGTCCCCTGCTGCAGCTGCTGGGGGCACGGCTGGAGATTCGCAGTGCGACGTCTGCGCCAACGACCACCACGGTGCCCCTTCCTGCGCCTTCACCTGCGTCTGTCTCGGTGGATTCATCAACCCTTCACCTCACCAATGCGGTGCGCCTGGGGCGATTGGAGCTGCGCTTCAGCGGCCAGGGTGCCTTGGTGGGCAAACGGCCTCTGCTCCGCTTCAGCTTCAACCTGTTGGAGCTTGGCTGGTTGGAGGCCAACGGAGGCTTCCGGCCGCTGTGGAGCCGCCCCCTGCCGGAAGGCGGTGATCCGCGGCGCCAGCCCTTCTTCGCCCTGATCGCGGCCGAGTCCGACTGGCTTGCGGCCCGGGGCCGCGGCGGCGGCCTGGCGCTGTGGCGGCGGCGCGCAGAGGCTGATCTGCGATGACACCACAGCCAAGGGGCCGCGGGGCTGGCCGGCGGCAGCTGGCCCGGCACTGGACGGCCCAGGACAGGAGCCTGGCCCGCAGCCAGGGCTATCGCCACTTCACCCTGGTGGGTCGACGGGGACGGGCGCGCGATCCGATCGCCGCCTGCGCAGCCGAACTGGAGGCGGTGCTGCAGCCCGGTTTCCGGCTGCTGGTGCCGTTGCCGGAGCTGCACGACCCCAGCCTCTGGTGCAGCGGCTGGCTGTCCCTGCCTGCCAGGGAAGATGGGGCCAGTCACCGCCGCCCCATGCAGATTCTCCCCGCCATCGACCTGCTGGCCGGTCAGTGCGTGCGGCTGCACCAGGGCGACTACGACCAGGTGACCCGCTTCAGCGACGACCCCGTGGCCCAGGCCCTCGCCTGGCAGCGCCAGGGAGCGGAGCGGCTGCATCTGGTCGATCTCGACGGCGCCCGCTCCGGCGAGCCGGTCAACGATGGGGCCGTCAAGGCGATCACCGCCGCCCTCGACATCCCGGTGCAGCTCGGCGGCGGCGTGCGCTCCCTGGAGCGGGCGGAGGAGCTGCTGGCCTGCGGCCTGGATCGGGTGATTCTGGGCACGGTGGCGATCGAGCAGCCGCAGCTGGTGCTGCGTCTGGCGGAGCGCCATCCCGGCCGGATCGTGGTGGGCATCGATGCCAAGGACGGCAAGGTCGCCACCCGCGGCTGGATCGAGGAGAGCACGGTCGAGGCCACGGCCCTGGCCCAGAGTTTCGCCGGCAGCGGCATCGCCGCGATCATCAGCACCGACATCGCCACCGATGGCACCTTGGCGGGCCCGAACCTGGAGGCCCTGCGCGCCATGGCGGACGCCAGCCAGGTGCCGGTGATCGCCTCCGGTGGCATCGGCTGCCTCGAACACGTGCTGTCGCTGCTGCCGCTGCAGGCCCTGGGGGTGGAGGGCGTGATCTTGGGCCGGGCCCTCTACGACGGGCGCCTCACCCTGGCCGATGCGCTGCACGCGGTTGGTGAGGGCAGGCTGCAGGACGTGCCACCGCTGGGGACACCGTTTGGCTTGGGTGGGGGCGTCGTCGCCTGAACCGCTTCCCCCCCTACAGCTGTCGCCCCCCTATAACAGAGCCATACCCACTTCGCTTTACCCGTGGTCGCCGCCCCCGCCGAATCCGTCGCTCCGGCACCGGCTGGGTCGGCTGATGCTCAAGCGGGATGCGTCGCCGCCGAATCCCTGGCCGCCTCCGGCTCCACCGAAGACTCTGGCCTCAACTCTGATGAGCCCCGTCTGCCCGGCAGCGTCGACGACGTGTATCAGCGGTGCCGCGATCTGGGGATGCGGCTCAGTCGCCAGCGGCGCATGGTGCTGGATCTGCTCTGGGCCGAACGGGATCACCTCAGCGCCCGCGACATCTTCGAGAAGCTGAACGATCTAGGCCGCAACATCGGCCATACCTCCGTTTATCAGAACCTTGAGGCGCTCCAATCGGCCGGCGTGATCGAATGCCTCGACCGCGCCAATGGCCGGCTCTATGGCTACCGCGCCGATCCCCACAGCCATCTCACCTGCAGCGAGACCGGCGCCATCCAGGACCTGGACGTGGTGCTGCCCGAAGCCCTGGTTCGGCAGATCGAAGAGCTCACCGGATTCGCGATCGAGTCGTACACCCTGCATCTCACCGGCCGGCCACGCCGCTGAGTTCACCCCGTCAATGCACCTGGTCAGTCCATCCGGTCAACCCGCCACACCTCTGGAGTTCTGAGGCAGTGATCGGTACCTTGGGCCCACTCCGTGCCCCTGGGCGTGCGTTCCACATCGGGCTCGTCGCCCCCTGACTCCGTTCCGCAGCTGCTGCTGTTGGCTGACCCCCTGCTGCGCCATGGGCTGGCCAGCCTGCTCAGCGGTGAGCCCAGCGGCTACCGGGTGGCCCTCACTGCCGAGGCGCTTCAGGGTGCGCCGCAGTTGATCCTGTGGTGCCTGGCGGCCCCCTTGCCCGCACCTGAGGCCTTGCTGACCGAAGTGCAGCACCTGCAGGAGCGCTGGCAACCGGCACCGATCCTGCTGACCCTGCCCGCCGGGGCCACCGACCGGCGCGAACAGTGGCTGGCTCTGCCGGTGCAGGGACTGCTGCAGGACCCCGACCCCGACGCTCTGCTGGAGGCGATCACGACCTTGCTGGCCGGCGGGCGGGTGGTGCACCTCGCTGCCAGCGGCAGCGCAGCGGCGGCTCCGCCGAGCAGCGCGCCGGTGCTGGGGCTGGGTCAGTGGTTGCTGCTCAGCGGTCTGCAGCAGATCGATGCCGATCTGGCCCTCTGCGCCCACCTGCTCGATCCGCCGCCGCAGAGCCTGTTGCAGCAACTGCTGCTGGAGGGCCGCCAGCGGGAGCTGCGGGTCGCCCGGCAGTTGCTGCTGTGGATCTGGGCACCGGCCCAGCTGGCCTGGAGCCAGGAGATCCCGGAGCTGCCGTCTCCCCCCGCTGAGGCCAGCGGCACGGCCCTGACCCGCCGCTCCAGCACCAGCCTCACCCTGCGCCAGCGGGATGCCAGCAGCGTCTGGCAGGCGATCCGAGCCCGCCTGCAGGAGACCTGCCGCGCCGAGCTGGCCAACCGCAGTGGCCTGCTGCTGGCCCTTGAGGGGCTCAGCCCCAGCCGCCGGGAAGACCTGCTGCTGGCCCTGCTGGAGCAGTTCGACCGCCTGCGCCTGCGGCTGATGCAGGACAACCAGCGTGGTGTGACCCTGCAGGACAGCTGGCGGGCCTGGCAGGCGGAGCTGCGCCGCGAGGCCCTGCGCTGCATGGCCGGCACCTACGTGCAATTGCCCTGCGATGGCAGCCTCCGGCCCGTGGCCGACACCCTGCTGGCCAGTGCGGCACTCACCGACGACGACCCGGAACTGCCCGATCCCCAGCCGATGCTGATCAGCCTGGTGCAGGCCCAGCCGGTGATGGTCGACGGACGGCTGCTGGCGCCGGATGAACCGCTGGCCTTGCTCCACCTCGAACTGCTGGTCAGCAACTGGCTGGTGCGCAGCGCGGAGCTGATCTGCCTCGATGTGCTGGCCTGCTGCGGGGCCTGGCCGGAACTGCGCCGCTATCTGCTGCGGCCCGAACTGCTCTCGACCCGCAACCTGGAGCGGTTGCGCAACCGCCTCAGCGCCCAGCAGCGCTGGAGCGAATGGTTCGAGCGGCCCGTGCTGCTCTACGAAAGCCGGCGGCAGTTGTTCCGGCTCGACCAGGGTGCCATCGAGACCCTCGCCCTCACCGAGCCCCGTGATCAGGAACTGCGCCGGCTGGGCTGGTGGCAGCAGCTGGTCACCCTGGCGCTGGAGGGCCGCGATGCCCTGGCTCCCCAGCTCCAGGCCCTGCTGCGCCGGCTCGGCGATTTCGTGGTGGTGCTCCTCACCCAGGTGGTGGGTCGCGGTCTGGGCTTGATCGGCCGCGGCATCCTGCAGGGCATGGGCCGCAGTGTGGGCCGCAGCTGATCCCCTGCCAGGCTGGCCAGGTCAGTCCAGACGGGCGCGCGTCACAATGGCGCCACCCGCCCATGCCCGTTGTTGTCTTCGGCCCTGCTTCCTGTTCTGCGGCGCGCCATCACCCGGCTGGTGGCGCTGGTGCTGCTCAGCCTCGGCCTGGTCGCCCTGCCCGCCGGAGCCCAGGCCTCGCTCACCAACGACAACTACGACGGCAACATCTACGCCCTCTACGCCGGCAACGGGTCGCTCGTGCCACCCCGCAACAGCCTGGCGGACGCCCTGGCGGCTCACCGGCCGTCGGTGGTGATCTATTACCTCGATGATTCAGCCGCCAGCAAGCAGTTTTCGCCGGTGGTGTCGGAGCTGCAGCGGCTCTGGGGCAACAACATTGACCTGCTGCCCCTGGTGACCGATCCGCTTCAGAACCGGCCCGATGGCGGCAGCAGCGATCCGGCCCACTACTGGAAGGGCACCGTGCCCCAGGTGGTGGTGCTGGATGGAGACGGCACGGTGCTGCTCGACGCCGCCGGCCAGGTGAACCTCGAGGCGATCAACGATGCTGTGAGCCGCGCCACCGGGATCGCCCTGCCGGAAGGGCAGGCCACCAGCACCACCGTCAGCTTCAACGAACTCAATGCCGAGGTGGTGACCAGCCGCTGAGGGGTGGCCCGATCCCTGTCCAGTTTCTGATCCAGTCCCAGCCCAGGTCGTGCCCCCGTCTCTGCCCCAGATCGTGCCCCCGTCTCCGCCTCTCTCTCCGTCCCAGCCCGGTGCTGCCGCCACCCGGATCGAAACGGACAGCCTTGGGGAGGTGGCGGTTCCGGCCGGCCATCTCTGGGGAGCCCAGACCCAGCGCTCCTTGCGCTATTTCGGCTTCGGGCAGGCCATGCCCCTGGAGGTGGTGCATGCCTTCGCTCAGCTCAAGGCGGCCTGCGCTGAGGTGAACCACGAGGAGGGCAAGCTCACCGCCGATCTGGCGGAGCGGATCGTGGCTGCGGCCGAGGCGGTGGCCAACGGCGAGCTGGATGGCGAGTTTCCGCTGCGGGTGTGGCAGACGGGCTCCGGCACCCAGACCAACATGAACGTCAACGAGGTGATCGCCAACTTGGCGATCAGGGCCGCTGGCGGTGTGCTGGGCAGCAAGAGTCCGGTGCATCCCAATGATCACGTCAACCTCAGCCAGTCGAGCAACGACACCTTCCCCACGGCCCTGCACATCGCCGTGGTGATTGGCCTTGAACGCCGACTGAGGCCAGCGCTGCAGGCCCTGATCGAGGCGCTGCGGGCCAAGGCCGAGGCCTATGCCGACGTGATCAAGATCGGTCGCACCCACCTGCAGGATGCGGTGCCCCTTGGCCTGGGCCAGGAGTTCGGCGGCTACGTGGCCCAGCTGGAGCTGGGCCTGGAGAGCCTCAAGGCCACCCTGCCCCAGGTGCACCAGCTGGCGATCGGCGGCACCGCCGTGGGCACGGGGCTGAACGCCCCGCGGGGCTACGGCGAGAAGGTGGCCGCCCGCCTGAGCCAACGGATCGGGCTGCCCTTCACCAGCGCGCCCAACAAGTTCCAGGCCCTGGCGGGCCATGAACCGCTGGCCGCCGCCCATGGCGCCCTCACGGTGCTGGCCGGCAGCCTGATGAAGATCGCCAACGACATCCGCTGGCTCGGCAGCGGCCCCCGCTGCGGCCTCGGGGAGCTGATCCTGCCGGAGAACGAGCCGGGCTCCTCGATCATGCCCGGCAAGGTGAATCCCACCCAGTGCGAGAGCCTCACCATGGTGGCGGTGCAGGTGATGGGCAACAACACCGCCGTGCAGATGGCGGCCAGCCAGGGAAATTTCGAGCTGAATGTGTTCAAGCCCCTGATTGCTCACAATCTGCTGGAAAGCATCGAGCTGCTGGCGGGGGCCTGCTCCAGCTTCCGGGAGCACTGCATCGAGGGCCTGCGGCCAGATGAGGGCCGCATCGAAGCGCTGCTGGATCAGAGCCTGATGCTGGTGACGGCGCTCACGCCGGCGATCGGCTACGACCGGGCCTGCTCGATCGCCAAGCATGCCCACCAGCACCAGCTCAGCCTGCGGGAAGCGGCCCTGGTGCTGGGCGACCTCACGGCCGAGGAGTTCGACCACTGGGTGCAACCCGAGCAGATGGTGTGAGCCTGCAGAGAAATCCGGCACATGGGTGGGGCTTCACCCGTACGGCCAACGACTCCAAGGGCGAACAGCATTGAAGAGCCTTGCAGACCAGGCTCCAGATGGCGCAAATCCCTTCATTCTCTGTCTGAATGAACTCTTGCCCAGCAGGATGATCCCAGGTGTGCTGAACCCCTCGCTTCCGTTCCATGACCAGCGCTGCACTCCCCGCCGATGAAGCTCTGCGCCTGGAGGTACTGCAGCGGAGCGCGCTTCTGGATGGTCCCAACGAAGAGAGGTTTGATCGATTGACCCGGCTGGCCCGACGCCTGTTTGATGTGCCGATCGCCCTGGTGACCCTGGTGGATGCCAACCGGCAGTGGTTCAAATCCTGCATGGGGCTGAATACAACTGAAACCCCTCGCGATGTGGCTTTCTGCGCACACGCCATCCTGGAAGACCACATCTTCCTCATTCCCGATGCCCGTGCAGACCAACGCTTTGCGCACAACCCCCTGGTCACTGGCGAGCCGAACATCTGCTTCTACGCAGGCAGGCCCTTGAAGGATCTCCAAGGCTTTGCCCTTGGAACCCTCTGCCTGATCGATCAGAAACCCCGCGAGCTGTGTGACGACGATCTGGCCACATTGGAGGATCTGGCGCAGATCGCGGAGAGTGAACTGGCCGGCTTCCAGCTCTCGATCACCGATGAACTCACCGGGATCACGAATCGGCGGGGATTCCTGAATCTTGCAGCCTACGGCCTTACGCTCTGCCAGCGCCAGAAGCTCCCGGCAACATTGGTGTTCTTCGATCTCGATGGGCTGAAGGCGATCAACGACACCAGGGGCCACGCCGCCGGCGATGGCCTGATTCGTCAGTTCGCCTCACTGCTGGCGGTGGCCTTCCGCAGCTCGGATCTGGTCGCTCGGTTGGGAGGCGACGAGTTCGTGGCATTGCTGGTCAACGTCACCGTGAGTGACGCGCGCAGGGCAGTGGCAGCCCTGGAGCTTGCAGCCATTCAGGAAAAACAGAAACCCGAGAATACGTGGGACTTGCAGTTCTCCTGCGGGGTCGTTGCCTTCGATCCATCACGCCATGGAAGCATCTCTGATCTGATCGAGGAGGGAGATGCTCTGATGTACCAGGCGAAACGAAAGAAAAGCTAGAATCACTAAACTATTCTTTCACGTCTCCTTGCTGAGTGGATGCACCATGCACTCGAGAGGCACCAGTGGATGAACCTTGGCATCCATCCGCGCCCGAGAAGGGGCATTGCAATCCTTCGCCCATCAGATCAGCTCTAGGGACCACCGTAAGCTTTCCTTACGTAGGGCTGCACTCCGACCCAGCGGCGCTTGCATCGGACCAGCGAAGGTCCTGCCATGTCCACTCCCGCATCTCCCGCCCCGGATCGGGGCAGCGCTGCCGCCTTTCTGGGTCCGCTGCGGCGCACACCGCCCCTGGTGTTCGCCATGGCGGTGCTGGGGGTTGGACTGGTCACAGCCAGCGCCGTGGCGGTGAAGGGGTTGCGTCGCGCCAATGACGCCATCACCGTGACCGGCGCCAGCACCGAACGGATCCGCAGCGACTTCGCCGATTGGATGGTGGTGGTGAGCGCCGGCGGCGCCAGCCAGCAGGAGTCGTGGCAGGCCCTGCAGCCGCTGGTGCAACGCAGCCGCACCTGGCTCCAGGAGCAGGGCATCGCGGCGGCGGAGCTCTCGCTTGATCCGGTGCGTTCGGACCGGGAGGAGGTGCGCGATCCCCGCACCGGCGAGTTGCGATCGGTGAGCTGGACCAGTCGCCAGACCCTGCGCATCGCCAGCCCCGATGTGGACCGGATCGCGCGGGTCTCGGCCGGCATTGGCAGCCTGATCGGCGAGGGCATCCCGCTCACGATCGAGGAGCCGGCCTACACCTTCACCAAGCTGGCGGAGAAGCGGGTGGACATGCTCGCCAAGGCCACCCGTGATGCGCGGCAGCGGGCCGTTGCCATCGCGCGCGAGGCCGGCAGCGGCATCGGCGCGATCACCAACGCCGACACTGGCCTGTTCCAGATCACCCGTCCCAACTCCACGGACATCGGCGACGGTGGCTCCTACGACACCCGCACCATCGACAAGGACATCACGGCGATCATGGGGGTGACCTTCCGGGTGGAGTGAGGCTCAGAGGAGGTTGGCCGCCAGTTCCGCCAGGGCCGAGCGCTCACCACGCAGCAAGGTGACATGGCCCGCCAGGGGCTGGCCCTTGAAGCGCTCCACCAGCCAGGTGAGGCCGTTGCTTTCCGCATCCACGTAGGGATTGTCGATCTGATAAGGATCGCCGGTGAGCACGATCTTGGTGCCCTCGCCCACCCGGGTCACGATCGTCTTCACCTCATGGGGGGTGAGGTTCTGCGCCTCGTCCACCACCATGAACTGGCGTGGAATCGAGCGGCCGCGGATGTAGCTGATCGCCTCCACTTCCAGCAAGCCCATCCCCTTCAGATCCGCCCAGCTGTTGCGTGGCCCCCGCTGGCCGGCCCGCATCGACCCGCGGTCTTCGCCGCCGAGCAGGAAATCGAGGTTGTCGATGATCGGTTGCATCCAGGGACCCATCTTGTCCTCCAGATCCCCCGGCAGAAAGCCGAGTTCCTTGCCCAGGGAGATCACCGGCCGCGTTACCAGCATGCGGTCGTAGCGGTGCTCATCCGCCACCTGATGCAGCCCCGCCGCCAGGGCCAGCAGGGTCTTGCCGGTGCCCGCCTTGCCCACCAATGTCACCAGCTGCACGGCCGGATCCAGCAGCAGATCGAGGGCAAAGCTCTGCTCGCGGTTGCGGGCCTGTACCCGCCCCAGCTTCACCTTCGTCACCCGCTGCAGCGGATGGATCGCCCCATCGGCCGCGTCATAGCGGGCCAGCAGGGTGTGGCTGGGCTGGGCTGGATCCACCAGCATCACCCCTTCATTGGCCTGCAGCGTTCCGCCGGGAATGGCCCCATCCGGCAGCGCCGCGATCGCCAGTCCCCCATCTCCTTTGACCTGATCCATCCGGCCTGCGTCGATCCAGACCTCGCAGACGCCGGGATAGAGATCGGCGATGTCCACCTTGTCGGTGGTGTAATCCTGCGCGGTGAGTCCCACCGCATCGGCCTTGATGCGCAGGTTGGTGTCCTTGGTGACCAGCACCACCGGAGGTTGGCTGCCCATCACCTCCGAGAGCCGCTGCTCAAGGGCTACGGCCAGGATGTTGTTGTCGCCATTGCCAGCCTTCAGTTCCGGCGGCAGTTGGGTGAGGGTTTCACTGCGGCAGAACACCACCTTGAGGTGTCCGCCATCCCTGCCGTCGAGCGGCACTCCTTCCGAGAGATTGCCGCGGCTGCGCAGGTCGTCGAGCAGGCGCGACACCTGGCGGGCATTGCGCCCCTTTTCAGAGGGATCGCGCTTGAAGCGATCGATCTCCTCGACGACCTCGATCGGAATCACGACGTTGTTGTCTTCAAAGCGACGCATCGCCTCGGGGTCGTGCAGCAGCACATTGGTGTCGAGAACGAAGGTCTTGCGCATACCGGAGCTCTCGCCCGATCGGTGCTGGCGAAGCTAGGGCGGCCAGGCCATCTACGCTCCGGCCGTTCGCGCCTCGTAGCGAATCGGATCGGCGGCGCCGATTCCCAGCTCTTTTGTCCCCGCCCTTGCCCGTGCTGCTCCCCTCGATCCTGCTGGTGGCCCTCGCCTTCGGCCTCACCCTGCTGTGGCTGGAGCTGGGCCACCGCCTGAGGCCCGCATCGCCCCTGCGGCTCAGTTCCGGTGCCTGGCGGGTGCAGCGCTGCAACGCAGGCGGCAGCTCAGGTGAACAGGGCGATGCCGGCAGCGGCGGCAGCGTGGAGCTGAGCGGCAGCCTGACGCTGCGCAATCCCCACCCCCGCATGGAGGTGTTCGTGCCGGAGCTGCGGGTCAATCCCGTGCTGCTCGGCCGCGGTGATCTCTCCGCACTCCGCGTCTCCACCCGGGTGACGCCCCATCACCCGGATGAAGACGCCCGCTCCGATGGCTACTGGTTCGCCTACATCCTCAAGGGCCGCAAGAGCACCGAGGTGGAGGTCTCGGTACGGATCAGCGCAGCGGCAGACGTGGACCTCCGCTCCCTGCTCGACACCCTCTGGCTGGAGGTGTTCTGGATCAACTACGGCCCCTTCGGCCGACTCGAGCGGCGTGACGGACTGCTGGTCCCCCTGCGTAAGCCTGGTGTGCTCACCGAGGTCGAGGCCCCCTGGCGCGAGGGTGAACGCTGCCGGGTGTTGCCGATCCGCACCCATCTGCTGGGGGTGCTCGACGATCCCGAGGCTGTGCTGCAGCGCTACGCCGGCCCTCTGCTGCAGCCCGGCGACATCCTCACCATCGGCGAGACGCCCCTGGCGGTGATGCAGGGCCGCTACCACCATCCCGCCACGGTGCAGCCCTCGATGCTGGCCCGTCTGCTCTGCCGTGTGTTCCATCCCACCAGCAGCCTGGCGAGTGCCTGCGGGCTGCAGACCCTGATCGATGTGGTGGGTCCGGCGCGGGTGCTCTGCGCCTGGCTGGCGGGATCGGCCATGAAGCTGGTGGGGCTCAAGGGTGGCTTCTACCGACTGGCCGGGGATCAGGCCCGCCTGATCGACGACATCACCGGCACCACCCCCCCCTACGACCAGACGATCGTGCTGGGCCCGCATCAGCCCGAGGACGTCTGTGAACGCCTGGCTGCCGCCCTCGGTGTGGGTGTGGCGATCGTGGATGTGAACGATCTGGGCCGCGTCAAGGTGCTGGCGGCCAGCCAGGGTTGCGATGAAGCCCTGCTGCAGCGAGCCCTGCGGCCCAATCCGGCCGGTAATGCCAACGAGCGCACGCCGCTTGTGCTGGTACGCCCGGCCTAAACTGGGAGAAGGCCTGCGAGGGTCGCCACGCTGCGGGAACGCCGTGCCAGCCGCCATCAGCCGCAACATCAGCGCTGCCCGATCCACGTCTGGGCACGCCACCAGCTCGGGTGAAGGCAGTTCACATCCGGCCGATCAGGCTGCGGCTACGCCGCCATCGGCAGGAATTCCCGCCGACTGGGGCGTGCAGCCGCTGCAGCCCTGGCATCTGCCGCTCCTCGATGATCCGGCCTTCCTGCCGCTCCAGCCGCTGCTGCAGCGGGCCGTGCTGCTGGCCCTGCCGGCCCGGCTGATCCATGCCCTCACCCCCCGCCAGCCCCTGGCTCCCCAGGTGCTGGTGGCGACGCGCATGCTCTTCGGAGCCAGCCTGCCGCTCGGACTTGTGGTGGTGCGTCCCCTCAACCGCACCGGCAGTTGCTGGCAGGTGCAGCATCTGCGGCTGGCCCGTGGACTGGAGGGCGATCCGGGTCGCCGTTGCGTCGCTGTGGCCCTGCTGCGGGAAGCGATCCAGCGCACCACCGGAGCCACCAGCTGGATCGCCAGCGCCGCCAGCCTCGACACTGACCGCCAGGCCCAACTGCGCGAACAGGGTTTTCAGCCCCTGCGCACCGACCGGATCTGGCGCTGGCAACCCCAGGGGCAGGCTCCCCAACCCATCCCATCGGAGCTGCAGCTGCGTCGCCTGCAGCGCCGCTCCGGACCATTGCTCTGGCATCTGGAGCAGGCCGCCTGCCCCGCCCAGCTGCGCCAGTTGCTCGATCGCCGCCCCGAAGATCTGCTGGATCAGAGCCAGAACCGCGGCTGGATGCTTGTCGATCCCTGTCGGGATCAGGCGGTGGCGGGGGTGCGCTGGCTCGGCGACCATCCCGGCGGGGGCCACGATGTTGAACTGAGCGTGCATCCGGGCTGGGTGGAGCTGGTCGGTCCGGCCACCGAACTGCTGCTGCAGCGCCTGGCGGCCGAGCTGACGCCGACCGAACCCCTGTGGCTGGCCTGCGACGTGACCCAGCCCTCGCCGCACCAGTGGCTGGAGCACCTCGGTGCAGAGGCCTGCGGCGAACGGATCCTGATGGCCCGCAGCGTCTGGCGCCGTCAGGAACGGGCGGTGGTCCACCCGGCGATGAAACGCCTCACCGCCCTGCTGGAACCCCTGCAGCCCCGCCGGCGCCCGGTTCCCTCCCCGCTGCGGGACCATTGAGCCAGGCCATCAAGCCTCGCCATCCAACTCTGCGCCCTCGCCCCCGCGCAGCCTCCCCACCCCCCGGATGCCTGTCCCCCGTCGCCGCTCGGTGCTCGCCCTCGACGTGGGCCGCAGGCGCATCGGCCTGGCCGGCTGTGACCCGCTCGGTCTCACGGTCACATCGCTGCCGCCGTTGCGGCGCGGGTCCTTCCCGGCCGATCTGGCTGTGCTGGAGCCACTGGCTCGCCAGCGCCGCGTTGAGGCCCTGGTGGTGGGGCTGCCCCTGGATCAGCAGCAGCAACCCACCGCCCAGGCGGTCCATTGCCGCCGGTATGGCGAACGGCTGGCCCGGCAGCTGAACCTGCCGCTGGCCCTGGTGAATGAGTTCGCCAGCAGCTGGGCCGCCGCCGAGCTCCATGGCCTGCACGGCGATCGCAGCGGCGCCCTGGACAGCGCCGCCGCAGCCCTGTTGCTGGAGCAGTGGCTGGGGGAGGGTCCCGAACCGGTCCTGCCGGCGACCCCGAATTCCTGCAGGTCGGACCATGCTGATCCATCCTGAGGGGGACAACGCTCCTCCCCCATGAGTCCCGACGGACCCACGACCCCGTCCTCCGGTGATGTGCCCACGGTGCTCGTGCGGGACAGCCAGCAGCGGCAACTGCTCTGCTTCCTCGAGCAGCTGATCCCGCTGGATGGCAACGACTACGGGCTGCTCACTCCGGTGGACACCCCGGTGTGCCTGTTCCGGCTCACCGATGACGAGACCAACCCGGAACTGATCGACACGATCGAGGGCAACGAGGCGATCTTCTCGGTGGCGGATGTGGTGCTGCAGGAGCATGACCTGACCCTGGTGCGCTCAGCGGTGACTCTTACCGTGAGCGGCGAGCTCGATGAGCCCGATCCTGACGACTTCGACGAGGATGAGGACGAGGATGAGGACAGTGAGACCTATGAGCTGCTGATCCAGTTCAAGGCGGATGGTCAGGACTATGGCCTCTTCATTCCCCTCGATCCCTTCTTCGTGGTGGCCCGGATGAACGGCAGCGAAGCCGTGCTGGTGGAGGGCGAGGAATTCGAGCGGATTCAGCCCCGCCTCGAGGCGGAACTGGAGGAGCGGGAGCAGGGGGACTGATGCCCAGCCGGCATGCAGCCAGCCTTGCCGCCCTGCCGCGGCTGCTCACACCCGATCTGGTGGTGCAGGGAACTCTGGTGGACCTCTCCCTGGAGCGGCTGCAGGACCAGTCGATCGCCGCTCTGGTGCTCGATGTGGACCGCACCATGCTGCCGCGTCACCGTTCCGAGCTGCCGGCCCGGGCCGAGCAGTGGTTGCGACGTGCCCAGGCACGGATGCCCTTGCACCTGCTCAGCAATAACCCATCGCGGCGGCGGATCGGTGGCCTCGCCCAGCAGCTGGGGCTGCCCTTCACCACCTCGGCGGGCAAGCCGCGCCGCTCCGCCCTGAGGAGGGTGCTGGCGGACCTGGACCTGCTCCCCGAGCAGGTCGCCCTGATCGGGGATCGTCTGTTCACGGATGTGCTGGCGGGTAATCGGCTGGGCCTGTACACCGTGCTGGTGCGGCCGATCGATCCGAATGGGGAGCCGTGCCGGCAGGATCACCTGCAGCGGATCGAGCTGGGCCTGGCGCGCTGGATCGGAACCCCCCTGGCCTGATCGGATGCCGACCCGTGCGCCTCACCCTCTAGGCGGATGACCAACAGCAGTCCTGCAGGCGGCGGCCTGCGTCGTGTGATCAAGGTGGGGACCAGCACCCTGCAGGGTCAGCCCGATCGGCCCACGAGCGCCGTGGTTCACGACCTGGCCGCCAGCCTCAGTCGCCAGCAGCGTCGTGGCGATGCGATCGCCCTGGTGACCAGTGGGGCCGTGGGCCTGGGCTGTCGCACCCTGGCGCTGGAGCAACGTCCCAGCGAAGTGGTGGCGCTGCAGGCGG
The DNA here is from genome assembly GCF_015840915.1 of Synechococcus sp. CBW1002. Taxonomy (NCBI): domain Bacteria; kingdom Bacillati; phylum Cyanobacteriota; class Cyanophyceae; order Synechococcales; family Synechococcaceae; genus Synechococcus; species Synechococcus sp. CBW1002. The sequence goes on along the minus strand of NZ_CP060398.1, from coordinate 3,480,953 downwards.
CGGCGGCGGTGGGCCAGGGGCAGCTGATGGCCCTCTATCAGGACGCCTTCGCGGTGCGCGGTGCGCGGGTGGCCCAGGTGCTGCTGACCCGCGGCGATCTGGCCTCCAGGCGGCGCTACCAGAACGCCTGCCGCACCCTGGAGCAGCTGCTCGCCTGGGGGGTGGTGCCGGTGGTGAACGAGAACGACACCCTCGCCACCGAGGAGCTGCGCTTCGGCGACAACGACACCCTCTCGGCCCTGGTGGCGGTGGCGATCAACGCTGACGAACTGATCCTGCTCACTGATGTGGATCGCCTCTATTCGGGTGATCCCCGCAGCGATGCCGAGGCGGTTCCGATCGATGAGGTGCGCGATCTGGCGGAACTGGAGAGCCTCCGAGGCGTGGCCAAAGGAGGCGGTCGCTGGGGGACCGGCGGCATGACCACCAAACTCGCGGCGGCCCGGATCGCCACGGCCAGCGGCATCCGTGTGCGGCTCGCCGATGGCCGTGATCCCGCCGTGCTCGATGCCCTGCTGGCCGGTGAACGGGTGGGCACGGTGTTCCATCCCTCCACCACTCCGTTGCCTGATCGCAAGGGTTGGCTGGCCCATGCCCTGCTGGCCAAGGGCAGCCTCACCCTGGATGCCGGCGCCGAGCGGGCCCTGGTCCATCGGGGGGCGTCCCTGCTGGCGGTGGGGATCCGTGCGGTGGAGGGCGACTTCCGCCGCCGCGATCCCGTGCGCCTGCTGGCCGCCGATGGCCGGGAGCTGGGCCGTGGTCTCTGCAGCCTCAGCAGCGATGAGCTGCGTCAGGTGGTGGGCCTCAGCAGCGAAGCCGTGCGCAGCCGGCTCGGGGCAGGTGGAGATGCGGTGGGCGATGCAGTGGTGCACCGCGACCACCTGGTGCTCACCTCCGTGCCGCCGCCAGCCTGACGGAGCCCAGCCCTACGATCCGGCCTCGATCCCTCCTCCCAGGCATGCGTTTCAGCCAGCTGCTCGGCCAGCTCAGCCAGGTGGCGGAGAGCACTCCCAGGGATCTGGCTGCAGACCCGGAGATCGGCGGCGCGGCTGCCCTGGATCAGGCCAGCGGTGGTCAGCTGAGTTTCCTGGAGCCCGGCAACGCCCTGGCGGCGTCCCTGGCTGCCACTGGCGCCAGTGCCGTGTTGCTCCCGGCCGACGCCGATCTGCAGCACCAGGCCAGCGAGCGGGGCCTGGCCTGGGTGGCCCTGGCCGATCCGCGCCTCGGATTCGCCGAAGCCCTGGAGGCCCTTTACCCACGGCGTCCCCTGCCTGCGGGGGTGCACTCCAGTGCCGTGCTCGATCCCAGCGTCCAGCTCGGTGAGGCGGTGCACGTGGGTGCCCATGTGGTGATCGGCGCCGCGGTGACCGTTGGCAGCGGCTGCACCCTGCACCCCGGAGCTGTGCTCTACGACGATGTGCAGCTCGGCGAGGGCTGTGAGATCCATGCCAACGCCGTGCTCCACACGGGCAGTCGCCTCGGCCGTGGTTGCGTGGTGCACTCCAACGCTGTGATCGGCTCGGAGGGGTTTGGCTTCGTGCCCACCGCCGCCGGCTGGCGCAAGATGCCCCAGACCGGGCTGGTGGTGCTCGAGGATGGCGTGGAAGTGGGCTGCGGCAGCACCATCGATCGCCCCTCGGTGGGCGAGACCCGCATCGGTGCCGGCAGCAAGATCGACAACCTCGTGCACGTCGGCCATGGCGTGGTGACCGGGCGGGGCTGTGCCCTGGCGGCCCAGGTGGGCATTGCCGGCGGTGCCCGTCTCGGCAATGGTGTGATCCTGGCCGGCCAGGTGGGCGTGGCCAACAAGGCCGTGATCGGCGATCGGGCGATTGCCTCCTCCAAATCCGGCATCCACGGAGAGGTGGCCGCCGGTGAGGTGGTGAGTGGCTACCCCGCCATCCCCAACCGGCTGTGGCTGCGCTGCTCGGCTGCCTTCAACAAGCTGCCGGAGATGGCCAGGACCCTGCGGCAACTGAAAAACAGCTCCAGCTGAGGAGCCTGGTCCGGGAGCTCTGAATCCGTGCCCAGAAGGTCGCGGCGTAGCCTCGCGCCCAGCCCGCTTGTCGCTCCTCCGGCTCCCATGACCAGCTACCGGATCACCCTGCTTCCCGGCGACGGCATCGGCCCGGAAATCACCGCGGTGGCCCGGCAGCTGCTGGAGGTGGTGAGTCAACGCCATGGCTTCAGCCTTGTCTTCGACGAGCAACCGATCGGTGGTGCCGCCATCGACGCCTGCGGTGAACCCCTGCCCGCCAGCACCCTGGCGGCCTGCAAGGCGGCCGATGCCGTGCTGCTGGCGGCGATCGGCAGCCCCCGCTTTGATGCCCTGCCCCGCTCGCAGCGGCCCGAGACGGGTCTGCTGGGCCTGCGGGCCGGCCTGGAGCTGTTCGCCAACCTGCGGCCGGTGACGATCATTCCCGCCCTGGCTGACGCCAGCAGCCTGCGGCCGGAGGTGATCGAGGGCGTCGACCTGATGGTGGTGCGGGAGCTCACCGGCGGCATCTATTTTGGCCAGCCCAAGGGACGCGTCGAGGCCGATGGCCACGTGCGCGCCTTCAACACGATGGTCTATTCCGACCACGAGATCGACCGGATCGCCCGGGTGGGCTTCGATCTGGCCATGCAGCGCGGCCGCAGGCTCTGCTCGGTCGACAAGGCCAATGTGCTGGATGTGAGCCAGCTCTGGCGCGATCGGGTGGAAGCGATCGCCTGCGACTACCCGGAGGTGGAGCTCAGCCACATGTACGTGGACAATGCCGCCATGCAGCTGGTGCGGGCACCGAAGCAGTTCGATGTGCTGCTCACCGGCAACCTGTTCGGCGACATCCTCAGCGACGAGGCCGCCATGCTGACCGGCTCGATCGGCATGCTGCCCTCCGCCTCCCTCGGATCGGACGGGCCGGGGCTGTTCGAGCCGGTGCATGGCTCAGCCCCGGACATCGCCGGGCAGGACAAGGCCAACCCGATGGCCATGGTGCTCAGCGCCGCCATGTTGCTGCGGGTGGGCCTCAGGCAGGACGCGGCCGCCGCGGCTCTGGAAGGGGCCGTGGATCGGGTGCTGGCGGCTGGCTACCGCACCGGTGATCTGCTCAGCGAGGGCTGCAGTGTGCTGGGCTGCAGCGCCATGGGTGAGCAGCTGCTGGCGGCGCTGGAGGCCTGAACCAGGCGCCCAGCAGGGAGGCGGACCGGCGACCTGCAAAACTCACTACGGTTTTTCTGCAGTCCGCGCCGATGTCGAAGCGTCACCCCGTCGTCGCCGTCACCGGTTCCTCCGGCGCAGGAACCAGCACGGTCAAGCGTGCCTTCGAGCACATCTTCGAGCGAGAAGGCATCCAGCCTGCGGTGGTGGAGGGCGACAGCTACCACCGCTACGAGCGCGGCCCCATGAAGGAGGCCATGGCGGCAGCCCTGTCTAAGGGCGAGAACTTCTCCCACTTCGGTCCCGAGGCCAACCTGTTCGACAAGCTCCAGGAGCTGTTCCAGAGCTACGGCGAATCCGGCGGTGGCCAGAAGCGCTACTACCTCCACTCCGTTGAGGAGGCCGCTGATCACAACAGCCGCCTCGGCACCAGCCTGGAGCCCGGCCAGTTCACCCCCTGGGAACCCATCCCCGCCGGCACCGACCTGCTCTTCTACGAGGGTCTGCACGGCGGTGTGGTTGGTGAGGGCTACGACGTGGCATCCCTGGCGGACCTGCTGGTGGGCGTGGTGCCGATCACCAACCTGGAGTGGATCCAGAAGATCTCGCGCGACAACGCCGAACGGGGTTACTCCGCCGAGGCGATCGTCGACACGATCCTGCGCCGGATGCCGGACTACATCAACCACATCTGCCCGCAGTTCAGCCGCACCGACATCAACTTCCAGCGGGTGCCCACCGTGGACACCTCCAACCCCTTCATCTGCCGCAACATCCCCACCCCGGATGAGAGCTTCGTGATCATCCACTTCCGCAAGGGAGCCCGGGACAAGTGGGGGATCGACTTCCAGTACCTGCTGGACATGATCCACGATTCCTTCATGTCCAGCCCCACGAGCATCGTGGTGAACGGCGGCAAGATGGGCTTTGCGATGGAGTTGATCCTCACCCCGATCATCCATCGCATGATCCAGGACAAGAAGACGCTCGCCTGAGTTCCAGCTCAAGCCCGGTGCACGATTGGTCTCACCCCCTGCCAAGACCTCTAAGGTGGGTGAACCAGTCGGACAAGGTGGGGCCGATTCCCTTCACCGGACGTGCCACTTCTTCCCCCTCCTTCCTGATCCAGGGAGCCAATGGATCCACTGGCTCGTCTCCGCGGCCGGAACTTCGGCTGGATCAGATCGATAGCCGTCAGGTGTTTCAAGACGCCCGCAGGGCCTATTTTCACTACCTCGAGCAGTGCCCGGGTGGGGCTGAACCCATCGGCATCATCTGGCAGCAGGCTCCGGTTCCGCCGCGGGTGGTGTTCGAGTTGCCGGTGCTGCTGCCGGAGGAACACTTCGTCCCGATTGAGATGATCCGGGGCCGGCCCAACCGCACTGCCTCCACCCGGCTGCGCAATCCGCGCTCCAATCTGCGCCCCTGAACCCGCCGCGTCAGCCATGCTCAGCAGCAACGGGTCGCCCCTGATCATGGAGCCCTCGACCCTGCCCCTGCTTGCCGCGGTCCTCGGTGCCTGCGTGGGCAGCTTTCTGCAGGTGGTCGCCTTTCGCCTGCCTCGGCAGGAGTCGCTCATCCATCCCGGCAGCCACTGCCCCCACTGCGGCACCCCGCTGGCCTGGTTCGAGAACGTGCCCGTGCTGGGCTGGCTCTGGCTGGGCGGCCGCTGCCGGACTTGCCGCCGCAGCATCAGCCCGCGCTATCTGCTGGTCGAACTGCTCTGCGCCGGCCTGTGGGTGGCGATGGTGTTTGCCCAGCCGGCCGGTCTGGGGCCGGCCCCTGCCGCCTGGATGCTGGTGGCGGCGGGCTGGCTGCTGGTCAGCTGGCTGATCCCGCTGGTGCTGGTCGACCTCGACGCACTCTGGCTGCCTGAGCCCCTCTGCCGCTGGGGACTGTTGCTTGGGCTGGCCTGCACGGCGGTGATCGGCTTCAGCCAGGGTGAGGAGGTGGGCCGGGCGCTGCTGTTTCAGCATCTGCTCGCCGCCGGGATCGGCCTGCTGGGTTTCGAGGGCACCAGCGCCCTGGCCGAACGGCTCCTCGGCCGCCCTGCCCTGGGCCTGGGCGATGCCAAGTTGGCTGCCCTGCTGGGAGCCTGGCTCGGTCCCACCGGTCTGGGCCTGGCCGTGGCCCTGGCCATCGGCGGCGGAGCTGTGGTGGGCGGGCTGGCCCGCCTGCTGGGCCGGCTGGGTCCACAGCAACCCTTTCCCTTCGGTCCGTTCCTGGCCTGCGGTGGCGTGCTCGTCTGGATCGGCGGCCATGGCCTGTGGCTGCAGCTGCTGGGCTGGCCCGGTCCTTAAATGTGATCGGATCCTCCGAGTTTTCCCGTGTCGCTGTTCGACTGGTTCGCTGACCGCCGCAAGGCTGCACCAGTGGTGCGCGTCAACCAGGAAAGCGATGAAGGCGATGGTCTCTGGAGCAAGTGCCCCGAGTGCGGCCTGGTCACCTACCGCAAGGATCTGCAGGCCAACGCCAGCGTATGCAAGGGATGCGGCTATCACCACCGCATCGACAGCGAGGAGCGCATCCGGCTGCTGGCCGATGAGGGCAGCTTCGAGCCCCTTGACACCGAGCTGGCCCCCACCGATCCCCTGGCCTTCAAGGATCGCCGCCACTACGCCGACCGGCTGCGCGACAGCCAGCGCAGCACCGGCCTGCGCGATGCGGTGGTGACGGGGTTGTGCCGCCTCGATGGCCATCCGCTCGCCCTGGGGGTGATGGACTTCCGCTTCATGGGCGGTTCGATGGGTTCGGTGGTGGGCGAGAAGCTCACCCGTCTGATCGAGAAGGCCACCGATCGCCAGCTGCCGGTGCTGATCGTCTGCGCCTCCGGCGGTGCCCGCATGCAGGAGGGCATGCTCAGCCTGATGCAGATGGCCAAGATCTCCGGGGCGCTGGAGCGGCATCGCCGGGCCGAACTGCTCTACATCCCCCTGCTCACCCATCCCACCACCGGCGGAGTGACCGCCAGCTTCGCCATGCTGGGCGACCTGATCCTGGCCGAACAGAAGGCGCTGATCGGCTTCGCCGGCCGCAGGGTGATCGAGCAGACCCTGCGCGAGAAGCTGCCCGATGGCTTCCAGACCGCTGAATACCTGCAGGATCATGGCTTCGTGGACACGATCGTGCCCCGTCCCCAGCTGCGCAGCACCCTGGCCAGCCTGCTGCGGCTGCATGCGCCCAAGACCTGTCTGTCCCTGTCCTGAGCCCCCATGGACGATGTGATGCACCGCTGGATCAGTTATCTGGGCCGCCTCGGCCTGAGCCTGGCCCTGCTGCTGCTGCTTGCCCTGCCGGCCCAGGCTGGTTCTGTCGACTGGCGGGAGCTTCCCGCCACCGAGGAGGGCAAGCAGTGGTGGGATGCGGGCAGCCTGCGGCGCACCCGTGACGGCAACCTCAGCGTGTTGTCACGCTATCTGCCGCCTCCGGAAGAGGAGGGTCGCCCTCGCCTCGGTGATCTCTATGTGATGGAGCTCGACTGCGGTCAGAAGCTCTACCGCGACACTGCCGTGAACGGCGTTCCCCGATTCAAGGCCGACTGGCAGCCAGCCGGTGGTGATCAGCTGCTCGACGCCATGATCGACGCCGTCTGCGCCGCCGGCTCCGACCTGCCCGCCTGAGTGGCCCCAGTCGCTCTCCCTTCCCGATTGTCACAATGAGTCCAGCTCTGTCGACCCTTGGCGGCCGCCGTTCCAGCCAGCCGGTTCGGGTGGCCGTGGCGGGTCTGGGTTTCGGGGAGACGGTGCATCTGCCCGCCCTGCGCAGTGGCCTTCTCACCGAACCGGTGGCCCTGTGGCATCCGCGGGCCGAGCGATTGGAGCAGGCCTGTCACCGCGCCGAACTGCCCGGCCACACCGATTTCGATGCCCTGCTCGGCGACCCGCAGATCGAGGCGGTGGTGATCGCCACCCCACCGGGCCCCCGGTTTGATATGGCCCGGCGCGCCCTGCTGGCGGGCAAGCACCTGTTGCTGGAGAAGCCCGTGGCCCTGGAGGCGGCCCAGATCGAGGAGCTGCAGCGCCTTGCCCTGCGGCAACGCTGCTGTGTGGCGGTGGATTTCGAATACCGGGCTGTGCCGTTGTTTCAGCAGATGGCAGCCCTGATCGCAGAGGGGGTGCTGGGTGATCCCTGGCTGGTGAAGCTGGATTGGCTGATGAGCAGCCGCGCCGATGGCCAGCGTCCCTGGACCTGGTATTCCCAGGTGGAGCAGGGCGGCGGGGTGCTGGGCGCCCTCGGGACTCACGCCTTCGACACGCTCCACTGGCTGGTGGGCCCGACCCGCAGCCTTCGGGCCCAGCTCAGCACTGCCATCACTGAGCGTCCCCTGCCGGGGCCGGGCGAGGGTCGGGCGGCGGTGGATGCCGAAGACATCGCCCTGCTGCAGATGGTTCTGGGCACCGCCTCTGGCGTCCGCACCCCGGCCCAGGTGACGCTGGCCTCGGTGACCCGTCAGGGCCGGGGCTACTGGATCGAGCTCTATGGCAGCGAGGCCACCCTGGTGCTGGGTTCGTCCAACCAGAGCGATTATGTGCACGGCTTCCAGCTGTGGATGGCCCGGCCGGGCGAGGCGCTGCGGCCGCTCCCAGCCGATCCGTCACTCGCCTTTGCCCGCACCTGGGAGGACGGCCGGGTGGCACCGGTGCAGCGGATTCAGCAGTGGTGGGCCGAGGCGATCCGCGAGGGCCGTCCGATGCTGCCGGGCCTGGCGGAAGCGGTGGCGAGCCAGCGTTGCTGCGACTGGGCACGGCAGGGCACGTCGGGCGAGGCGTCCCTGGCGCTTGATCCCTGAGTCAGGCCGTGGAGCGGCACTGGTGAGGGCCTGGGTCTTGAGGGGGATCCCCTAGACTCGCCGCCAGACCAAGGCGGGTTGACCGACCCCGGCCCGGCTCCTGAGCCGGACCCCTTCAGAGCACGGCTCCACCCGAGCACGGCCCTACCTGTCCCCTGGTGTCACCCAGTCCCATACCCACCGATCCGAGGTTCTATCCATGGCGCTCGTTCCGCTTCGGCTGCTGCTCGACCACGCCGCTGAGAACGGCTACGGCATCCCTGCCTTCAACGTCAACAACCTGGAGCAGGTGCAGTCGATCATGGAGGCTGCCTACGAGACCGACAGCCCCGTCATCCTGCAGGCATCCCGCGGTGCCCGCCAGTACGCCGGTGAGGCCTTTCTGCGGCACCTGATCCTGGCCGCCGTTGAAACCTATCCCGACATCCCGGTGGTGATGCACCAGGACCACGGCAACAGCCCTGCCACCTGCTTCGGTGCCGCCGCCAACGGTTTCACCTCGGTGATGATGGACGGCTCACTGATGGCCGACGCCAAGTCGCCGGCCAGCTACGAGTACAACGTGGCTGTGACCAAGGAAGTGGTCGACGTGGCCCACGCCATCGGCGTGAGCGTCGAAGGCGAACTGGGTTGCCTGGGTTCCCTGGAGACCGGCATGGGTGAGGCCGAGGACGGCCACGGTTTCGAGGGCAAGCTCGACCACAGCCAGCTGCTCACCGATCCCGCTGAGGCCGCCGACTTCGTCGCCAAGACCAAGGTCGACGCCCTGGCCATCGCCATCGGCACCAGCCACGGCGCCTATAAGTTCACCCGCAAGCCCACCGGTGAAGTGCTGGCGATCAGCCGCATCGCTGAAATCCACAAGGCCATCCCCAACACCCACCTGGTGATGCACGGCTCCTCCTCGGTTCCCCAGGAGTGGCTGGACATGATCAACAAGTACGGCGGCGCCATCCCCGAGACCTACGGCGTACCCGTCGAAGAGATCCAGGAGGGCATCCGCAATGGCGTGCGCAAGGTGAACATCGACACCGACAACCGCCTCGCCTTCACTGCCGCCGTGCGGGAAGCCGCCTTCAAGGATCCCGCCAACTTCGATCCCCGCCACTTCAACAAGCCCGCCCGGGCCTACATGAAGCAGGTGTGCCTGGATCGCTACCAGCAGTTCTGGTGTGCCGGCAACGCCAGCAAGATCAAACAGCGCGACATCAACTACTACGCCGCTCTCTACGCCAAGGGCGAACTCGATCCCAAGACCGCCGTGGCCGCCTGATTGATTCCCGGTACGTCACCGGTCGACAAGCAGGCCACATTGAATCGGTCCAGGGGAGCATAAGCTCCCCTTTTTTCATGGATGCATGCCGCTCTGGCTAAGGATCAGCTATCGGTGCCTGAGGTGAAGGACTCGCTTGGGTCGCCAGGTTGGAACGACGCGGATCGAGGAGGGCCTCAATCCCTTTCTCCAGGGTCTCCTCCATGGCGATGCGAGTACCGTCGCTCACCACCACCCGCGTCAAGGTGGGCAGACCGCCGTTGCGCGCCTTGAGATACACCGGCTCGACATAGAGCAGCGCCTCGCCAACCGGCATCACCAGCAGATTTCCCTGGATCACCTGGGAACCAGCTCGATCCCAGAGACCGAACTGCTGACTGATCCTGGGATTCTGATTGATCAGGGCCTGAATCTGCTCTGGCCCGAAGATCGGTGTCTGGCTGGGGAAGCGCAGCAGCACCAGTTCACCGTAGTGGGGAGCATCGCTGCGTGCCGCAAGCCAGCCCGCCAGGTTGGGGCGTGCCAGGGGGGTGAGGGGCTGCAGCAGCAGGAATTCAGGTTGTTGCCGGCCAGCCACCTGGCCGCTGATGTGATAAGGCTTCACCGGCACCTGACTGTTGCCGTAGAGCTCCATCGGCACCTGCCAGACGTCGTCGCCGCTGTAGAACACGCGGGGATCGGTCACGTGATAGCGCAGCAACTGGGTCGTCTGTAACTCAAACTGGCGCAGGGGATAGCGGATATGGGCCTGCAAAACGTCGGGCATCTTCCAGAGGGGTTGAAACAACCCCGGGAACAGACGCCTCCAGCTGGCGATGATCGGGTCAGTGGGCTCACTCACATACAGCTGCACGGAGCCGTTGTAGGCATCGACCACGGCCTTGACGGAATTGCGCAGATAGCGGATGTCCGGGTCGCCTGGCACGGCGGCGCTGTAGGGATAGGTGCGGCTGGTGGTGAACGCATCCACGATCCAGTACTGATGCTGCGCGCGGGGGAAGTGGCCATCCTGCCTGAGTTGGACTGAAACCAGATAGGGCTCATTCTCGAAGCGGAGAAACGGCGCCAGGGTGCGAAGTCGTTCACGCACCTCGCGGCGCAGCAGCAGGCGGGTCGAGCTGGTCAGAGCCCCCTGGCTGAGCAGTTTCGGTTCGCTCAGGTAAAGCGATGCCGCCAGCCGCTGCCAGGGATGGCCGATCGGTACGCCGGCGGTGCCGCTGTACCGCGAATAGAAGTTGTCGTCTCCCTGGGGGTAATCGAACTCCTCCACCTTCGACGGAGCCAGGGCATAGGGGGAGCTGAGGGCGCCGAAGTAGAGCGCCGGCCGGCCGATCGGGATGCCGGCCTTCACGGCTGCGGCGCTGATCCCCAGTTGACGACTGCCCTGCACTCGGGTGGAAGCGCCCAGATCACTGATGAAGAATTCAGGCAGTCCATCCGGACCGCTGGTGTTCACCGGCGACACCGTGAAGCCATTGCCGTGGGTGAAGACCAGATGGCGGTTGAGCCAGGTGCGCGCCGCCGTGGGCAGGGCCGCCTGATCCATTTCCCGTGGCGTGATGATCACCTGTTGCCGCCCGCTCCCCTGGCTGTGGCGCAGTGCGTAGCGATCGACGGCCGGCTCGGAGAAGCGGTAGTAGACACGGAGCTGCTGCAGCTGGCGGTTGGTGGCCAGCAGGGGCTGGCTGTCCCAGAGGCGGATGTTGCGCAGGGTGGCCTGACCCTGCTCGACATCGGCGCGGGTCAGCCGGTCGCGTGGGTTGACATTGCGACTGGAGATCCGATCCAGCTGAAAGGCATGGCGGGTCGCTCGGATCGAGCGCTCCAGGTAGGGGGTCTCCCGCTCGAGCTCCCGCGGCTTGACCACCAACAGCTGAACCAGCGGCAGCAGCAGGGCCTCCACCAGTGGCGTGGCCGCCAGGGCGAGAGCCGTGCAGCCGATGGCGGCCCCCCGCAGGCCCCGCCGCGGCAGGGGCACCAGGATCACCACCGCCAGCGTCAACGCCAGCAGGGCAGCGAGGGTGCGCAGGGGTAAGGAGACGTGCACATCGAACCAGCCAGCTCCGGGCACGCTGCCCACGGTGCTGAGCAGGAGCTGGTGGCGTCCCAGCCAGAAGGCGGCGGCGGCCAACAGGGACAGGGCCGCCAGGGGGGCGCGCAGGGCCAGCAGCTGGGGGGGGGTGAAGCCGGCGAAACGGCCATCGCTGAGCTGGGGTGGCCGGGCCAGCACACCCCAGAGTCCGCAGGCCAGTCCTCCGATCAGCAGACAGCTCAGCAGGGTGAGCAGAAAGGCGAGTGCGGGGAAACGCAGCAGGGCGAAGCTGATGTCGGCCCCGAGCAAGGGTTCGGTGATCCCCGCATCGCGGGCCACCAGGGCCACGCTCCAGAGGCTCCAGCCTCGAGCCAGGGCCATGGCTCCCGCGGCACCCAGCACACCCGCCACCAGCCGCGCCGTTGCCATCGGCCGGATCAGCAGAGCCAGCAGGACCAGGGCGCTCGCCAGCAGCATGGGCAGGGAGGGAGGCCCCTCCAGGGCGATCAGGCCATGCAGGCGGCTCGGATCGAACGGGGCCAGCAGCAACCGCCGGGCCAGCCACAGCGCAATGGTCAGGGCCACCACCTGCAGCCCGGCCAGCAGGGTCAGAACGCCGCCATAGGCCAGGGGCGGCAGGGTGTGGCGCTCCGGAGCGAGGCGCGGCAGACGCCAGAGATGCCGCAGCCAGAGCTGCAGCCCCAGTGCCAGGGCCAGACCCACCCCGAGCCCTGCCAGCTGCAGGGTCCAGCGCAGCAGAAGCACGCCGCTGAAACCGAACTGGGCGAACCACTGCCACTCGATCCAGAGGCGCGCTGAGCTCCAGAGCAGCAGCACGCCCATCATCCCCACCACCAGAGAGAGCAGCAGGCGCTGGGGAAGGGAGAGGCCGGACAGCCGCGGCGTTGTCATGGGCACGCGGATCGCTGATTGAGCGTAGGCAGGCGCGTTGCAGCCAGCACCAGCAGCGCGACAGCCAACGTCACGATTGAAATCCCGACTCTCAAAGTCGGGATTGATGCAGGCTGCTCGAAACCGCTGATAGCCTCTGTTGAGCTTCAGTCGTAGCCGTGACGGTCACCCTCTCCCGCTCCACCCTGACGGGGCCCACCTTCACGGGGCTGCGCTGCAAGGAATGCGGCCACGCCTATGAGGCCACCGCCCGTCATGTCTGCGAAGACGTCTGCTTCGGGCCGCTGGAAGTGGTGTACGACTACGACGCGATTCGCGCCCGCGTCAGCCGCGCCACGATCGAGGCCGGCCCCACCTCGATCTGGCGCTATCGCGAGTTTCTGCCGATCCAAGGCGACCCGATCGATGTCGGCACCGGCTTCACGCCCCTGCTCAAGGCCAACCGTCTGGCCCGCCGGCTCGGTCTCAAGAATCTCTACATCAAGAACGACGGTGTCAACATGCCGACGCTCTCGTTCAAGGATCGGGTGGTGTCGGTGGCGCTCACCCGGGCCCGCGAACTGGGCTTCACCACGGTGAGCTGTGCCAGCACTGGCAACCTGGCCAATTCCACCGCCGCCATCGCCGCCCATGCCGGCCTGGAATGCTGTGTGTTCATCCCCAGTGATCTGGAGCTGGGCAAGGTGCTCGGCACCCTGATCTACAACCCCACCCTGATGGCGGTGAAGGGCAACTACGACCAGGTGAACCGCCTCTGCTCCGAGGTGGCCAACACCTATGGCTGGGGGTTTGTGAACATCAATCTGCGCCCCTATTACTCCGAAGGTTCCAAGACCCTCGGCTACGAGGTGATCGAACAGCTCGGTTGGCAACTGCCCGACCACATCGTGGCGCCCCTGGCCTCTGGTTCCCTGTTCACCAAGATCCGCAAGGGCTTTGATGAATTCATCAAGGTAGGCCTGGTGGATGAGAAGCCGGTGCGCTTCAGCGGCGCCCAGGCTGAAGGCTGCTCCCCGATCGCCCAGGCCTTCGCCGAAGGCCGCGACTTCATCACCCCGGTCAAGCCCAACACCATCGCCAAGTCGATTGCCATCGGTAACCCCGCCGATGGTCCCTATGCCATCGACATCGCCAACAGGACCGGTGGCAGCATCGCCGCGGTCAACGACGAGGAGATCGTCGAGGGCATCAAGCTGCTGGCAGAAACTGAGGGCGTGTTCACCGAGACCGCCGGAGGCACCACCATCGCCGTGCTCAAGAAGCTGGTGGAGCAGGGCAAGATCGACCCCAACGAAACCACCGTGGCCTACATCACCGGCAATGGCCTCAAGACCACCGAAGCCATTGCCTCCGCCATCGGTGAACCCTTCCTGATCGAAGCCCAGCTCGACAGCTTCAACAGTGCCTGGGAGCGGGCCCAGGCCCTGCACCGGGCCGACTGGGACACGATCGGCTGATCGCTCGTTCTTCGCTCTGTTTCTTCTTTCTTTCCTCCATGGCGATTCAGGTTCTGATCCCCACCCCCCTGCAGAAGTTCACCAGCAACGCCGCCAGCGTTGATGTGGACGCCACCAGTGTCGACGAGTTGCTTCAGGCCCTCGAAGGCCATTTCCCCGGGATCCTGGCCCGTCTGTGTGACGAGAACGGCAAGTTGCGCCGTTTTCTGAACGTCTACGTCAACAGCGAGGACATCCGCTTCCTTGACAACCAGGCCACCCCACTCAAAGACGGCGACGAAGTCAGCATCGTGCCCGCCGTAGCCGGCGGCTGACCAGGAGAGGAGGCCCATGGTTTTCCGCGCCCAGCTGTGCCTGCCAGCACTCAATGGGGCAGGGATTGTCCATAGGCTCAGCGCATCTTCCGTGCAGCTGGATCCATGACCCAAGCTCCCGATGCCCCCATGGCACTGAAGCCGGATCAGAGCGCCGCCCTGTCGATGGCGGCGGCGGGCAAGGCCCAGCTCTTTGACTACCGCCAGGCCGCCAATCCGGTGCGGCGCGGCCTGACCGAGCCGATCCCGGAGGGGCGCTGGGGGCCTGAGCTGCACGCCAACGGCCCCAGTGCCATCCTTCCCCTCGATCTCAGCGACGAACTGGGTTGTCGGGGTCCGGCCACCAGTCCTGCCCTGAGTGCCAACTTCATCCGCATCCTGGCGGGTGAAACAATCAGCGCCGGGGCCAATGCCACCAGCTTCCTGTTTTATGTCTGGCGTGGGGCCGGCCATTGCCGGCGGCCGGCCGGTGCCTACGGCGGTCCGTTCAATCAGCCCTGGAGCCAGGGGGATCTCTTCGTGCTTCCCTGCGGTGAGGCGGCCCAGCTGGAGGCCCAGGAGGAGAGCGTTCTCTACTGGGTCCATGACGAGCCCCTGCTCAACCACCTGGGGGTGAGCGCCGATCAGCCCCGCTTCGAGCCCACCCACTACCCAGGCGAGTGGCTGCGGCGGGAGTTGGCGGCCCTGGCGGCCGACCCCATCAGCGCCCGCAGCAACCGCCTCAGCCTGCTTCTGGCCAACAGCGATCTGCCCAGGAGCCGCACCGTCACCCACACCCTCTGGGCCATGTATGGGTTGGTACCGGCCGGGGCCATCCAGCCCCCCCACCGCCACCAGTCGGTGGCCCTCGACCTGGTGATCGCCTGCGCACCGGGCTGTGCCACCCTCTTTGGGCCCGAGCTCAATGCTGATGGCACGATCCGCAATCCCCTGCGCATGGAGTGGGAGCCCGGTGCAGCCTTCGTGACCCCGCCGGGCCACTGGCACGGTCACATCAACGAAAGTGGCGAAGACGCCCTGCTTCTGCCGATCCAGGACGCCGCCCTGCACACTTACCTGCGCAGCCTTGACATCCGCTTTTCCGCTCCTTGAACGACACTCTGACCAGCATTGAGCAGCTGCGGCACACCGGGCATCCCTTCATCTTGGCCGATCACCAGGGTCTGATCCTGGAAGTGAACGACAGTTTTGAACAGGTGTATGGCTGGCATCAGGCCGACCTGGTCGCCAAGCCGCTCAGTGTGATCCTGCCGGATGCCTTCAAACTGTCCCATCACCTTGGCTTTTCTCGCTTTCAGGTCACTGAAGAATCGAAGGTGCTCAACCATCCCCTGCGTCTGCGCACGGTCTGCAGCTCCGGCGCCGAAGTGGTGTCGGAGCACTACATCGTGGCCGAAAAGCGAGGCGATTACTGGTGCTTCGGCGCCACGCTCACACCCCTGCCTGAAGGCACCGAGCCCACCGTGGGCTGACCTGATCAGTGAGGGCGGATCAGATCCGGCAGGCTGAAGAGACCGAGGCTGCAATGTCTTCGGCCACTGCAGGCGATGGCTGGCCGGCACCGGCTGAAGCGGCGGCGGATTCATAGGCCTCCACGATCCGGCGGAAGTCCTCACCCTGCAGCGTTTCTTCCTCCACCAGGCGATCCACCAGGTCGTCGAGCAGGGGGCGGCGTGTCTCCAGAAGAGACACCGCCTGATCGAGGGCTTCCTGGGCCAGCGTGCGCACCCGCAGGTCAATCTCGCGGCCGGTGCGATCGGCGTAACCCGGACGGGTATGGATCAGATCACGGCCCAGAAACACTTCGGCGCCATCACCCTCCAGGGCCACTGGCCCGAGGCTGGAGAAGCCATAGCGGGTGACCATTTCGCGGCAGATCCTGCTGACCAGCAGCAGATCTCCACTGGCACCCTGGGTCACTTCGCTGGCCCCGAACACGACAAGCTCAGCGGCTCTGCCGCCCAGGGCCACCACCAGGCGAGCCTGCAGATAGGCCTTGGTGATCAGGCCGGAATCGAGGATGTCCTCGTCGGGCATCATGCGAGCAAAACCGCCCACACCACCAGCCCGAGGGAGCAGGGTCACCTTGTCGAGTTTGTCGGCATGGGGCACCAGCGTGGTGAGCAGGGCATGGCCCACCTCGTGGTAAGCGATCAGGCGTTTCTTGGCACCGTCCTGCAGGGGAGCCACCGTCAGCCCCATGGTGATCCGCTCGAGCGCATCGGAGAGGGCGGCATCGTCGAGAACGGTCTGCTGTCTGCGGGCGGTGAGGATCGCGGCCTCGTTCAGCAGGTTGGCCAGGTCGGCACCTGAAAAGCCTGGGGTGCGGCTGGCCCAGACCCCGAGGCTCACCTCGGGACCCAGGGGCCGGCTGCGGGCATGGACCGCCAGGATGGCCTCGCGGCCGCGTCGATCCGGCAGGTCGACAGTGATGCGGCGATCGAACCTGCCGGGCCGCATCAGGGCCGAATCCAGCACATCCGGACGGTTGGTGGCCGCCAACAGAATCACGCCGGAGTTTTCCTCGAAGCCGTCCATCTCGGTGAGCAGCTGGTTCAGCGTCTGCTCGCGCTCGTCATTGCCGCCACCGATGCCGGCGCCGCGCTGGCGTCCGACCGCATCGATCTCGTCAATGAAAATGATGCAGGGCGCCTTGGCCTTGGCTTTGCGGAACAGATCGCGAACCCGGCTGGCGCCGACTCCCACGAACAATTCGACGAATTCCGATGCCGCCATCGAGAAGAACGGCACACCGGCTTCGCCGGCGATCGCCTTGGCCAGCAGTGTCTTGCCGGTGCCGGGAGGGCCCACCAGAAGAACACCTCTGGGGATCTTGGCACCGAGGCTGGTGAAGCGCTCCGGTGACTGCAGAAAGGTCACCACCTCCTGCAACTCCTCCTTGGCCTCGCCGATGCCGGCCACATCTTCGAACCGCACCGTCACGGTGCCGTCCTCCTGAAGCCGCGGCTGGCTGCGGCCGAAGCCCATCGCCTTGTTGGCCGCCGAGGCGGAGCGGCGTAGCAGCAGACTCAGCCCTGTGAGCAGCAGCACCACCAGCAGCACGTTGCCCAGCAGGCCTGCCGCGGCCTCGTCCTTGCGGTCGTCGCGCACCGTGAGCGGCACGCGAGCCTCCTCCGCGGCGCGCAGCAACATCTGGTCGTTGCTGAACACCGCCACCGACTCCTTGCGGCCGTCCTGGAAGGTGACGCGCACCTCCCGCTGACGTGGCGACAGCTCCAGGTCCTTCACCAGGCCCTTGTCCAGATCCCGGAGCAGCTGGCTGTAGCTCAGCTCGGCAGGGCGGCCTGAACTGGTGCCAGCAGCCGAAGGAGCAACAGAAGAATCTGCGGCGGCTTTCGCCGGAGCCTCTGCGCCGGAGGAGGGAGAGGCGGCACCAGGAGCGGCACCATCAATGGGTTTGGACTTGGGATCCCCGTTCGGGGAGGCCGTTGAAGGGCTGGCGCTCACGGGATCTTCGTTCTGAAGACGAGCTTAGCGATTTGACGAAAGGCAAGTTGACCACGGAAGATCGTTGTTTGGCTGCTAAGGAAACCCAGGGATGGCTGTTCCCAAGAAGAAAACCTCCAAGGGCAAGCGCAATCAGCGCCATGCCACCTGGAAGGGCAAGGCTGTTGTGGCGGCCCAGAAGGCCCTCTCGATCGGCAAAGCCGTGCTGAGTGGCCGTGCCCAGGGCTTCGTCTACCCCGTTGCTGACGACGACTCCAGCGCAGACTGAGGATGGAGGTCGGCCTGAGGGCCTGGCCCGCTCCAGAGGCAGCGGCGTCTGCTGTCCAGCAGGATCACAGCTTCAGCGGACAGGTTCTGGTACCAGTTGGGCGGCAGGCTGTAGAGGCAGGAGCGCACCAACCCCTCCAGACGCTCCATCGGTAAAGCCGATCCACTCAGTCGGCGTTGCCTGGCTTCGGCCTGAAAGCGCCAGCGCCGCGCCAGGCTCCAGCGCTGGGGGCGCAGTTGCCATAGCGCACTCAGCTCCTGCCAGAGGGGCTGATAGCTCTTGAGATGGCAATTCCAGATCGGCAGCCAGGCCTGTTCCTCCGCACTCAACCCCGT
This sequence comes from Synechococcus sp. CBW1002, assembly GCF_015840915.1. NCBI lineage: Bacteria > Bacillati > Cyanobacteriota > Cyanophyceae > Synechococcales > Synechococcaceae > Synechococcus > Synechococcus sp. CBW1002. Next base: position 3,462,963 of record NZ_CP060398.1, on the reverse strand, counting down.
AGGGATGGGGCTGATCAGCCGATCAGCAGTGGCGCTGTGCGTTCCTGCGAATCTTTTTTCGGCCGCGTAGCTCTCGTTGGAAAGAAGGGCCTGAAGAGTGGCTTCCGATACCTCCCGGCAGCCCAGGAGCCAGCCGTCGAGCAGGAGCAGCTGCGGTTCGCCTTGCCACTGGCCACAGCGATCCCCTTCCCCCTGCCGCAGCCGCTTATCGAAGCGGGGCAGCACCAGCGTTCCGCCCCGGCGCCACTGGGCGATGGCAGCCTGGGCCAGGGCGGGATCGTGGCTGCCGGGTGGACCGCGCAGCACACCGAAGGGATTGCCGGCCATGGCCTGCTTTCGCTCCGTCCAAGGCAGATAGAGGTCGTCGATCGATGCCACCGCGATCGGCAGGTCCAGCTCCCGGGCGAGCCGTGTGATCAGGGCCAGCAGGGTGCTCTTGCCAGCGCCGATCGGGCCATTCAGGCCGAACACATGGCGTTGGCCGCTGTCGACCAGCTGGCGGCAGCGTTCCAGCAGCGGCAGCCAGCCGCCCCAGAGCAGCGATGGATGGGCCGTCGGCGCTGGGCTCAGGTGCGCCAGTTGGGTCTTCCACTTCTGCACCCAGCTGACCGGCTCAGTGACGCCGCCGATGGCCAGCAGGTCTCTGTAGGGCTGTTCAGGAAACATCCTGGCCGGTTCCGGTAGCCAGAGCGGGGCGGCGGAATCGTTCATCCCCGAATCGGTCACGACGCGACTCACGATCCCAGCTTGAACGCCTCCAGCACCACGGCGTACACCCCACCCATCCGCAGGTTGTCAACCAGAACCCAGATCAGGGGTGGCTCCTGCCGGACCCAGCGGGTGCGGAGCCGCACCAGCAGTTCGGTCCCCAGCACACAACCCAGCACCACCATGGGCCTCCCTCCTGGGGCCTTCAGCAGGAGTAGGGAGGTGAGGTTCTGGCCCAGGTAGAAGCCGATCAGCAGGGCCAGCAGGGCCAGGCTGCGCACCCGCCAACCTCCTGCCACCGCACCGCGCAGCTGCTGCAGCCAGCGGTCCTGGGCCTGTTGCCAGCGGGTCTGGCTGAGGGGAAGGCGGGTCATGGGCGTGCCGGATTTCAGGCCGGATCCAGCAACGATTGCAGATAGGAGAGCGTGATCTGCCCCTGCACGCAAGTCGGCCCCCGCTCGATCCGGTTGGGATGCTCCGCCTCACCAAGGTGATCCACCACGGCGGCGGCCTTGGCGAAGGCCTGGGCCGGCTCGGCCGCGCTGAAGGCGCTGCGGCTGATCAGGCAGGTAAGCCCCGCCCCGCAGGCGGCCCGCAGACCGTTGACGGAATCCTCAAGGGCGAGGCTGCGGCCGGGCGCCACCCTCAGCCGCTCGCAGGCGAGCTGATAGGCCTCGGGGTCTGGTTTCTTGCGGGTCACGTCGCCTCCGCAGATCCACACCGGAAGCAGGCTGACCGCTTCAGGCAGCTGCGCCTCCATCAGAGCTGCCACCGCCTCGCGTCCGCTGGTGGTCACGATCGCCTGGGCCAGCCCTGCTGCTGCCGCCTGCCTCATCAGCCGCACCACACCGGGTCGCAGCTCCACCCGCCCCTCGCCCAGCAGGCGGCGGTAGTGCTGTTGCTTGCGGCGTTGCAGCGCCTGCACCCGTTCCGGGTCCGGCGCGACGCCCTCCACCGCGGTGAGGAAGGCGCTGATCCGCTCGTGGCCGCCGCTGATCGCCAACAGGCGGCCGTAGGTGTCCACATCCCAGTGCCAGGGCAGGCCCGCCTCGGCGAAGGCAGCGTTGAAGGCCGGCCGGTGTCCGTCGCGCTCGGTTTCGGCGATGGTGCCGTCCACATCCCAGAGCAGGGCCTCCAGTGGCATCGGCAGGTTGACAACGTCTGACCTCAGGCTGCCAGGCCTGCGGCAGCGCCGCAGAATGGGGAGCCTTCGCCGCGCACCGTTGCTCCCTGAGCATCCCGAGCAACGCTGGCAGCTACCGCCGCCCTTGCCCGCAGGCGATCTCACGCCCTCGCTGGATGGCCAGGCATTGCCAGCCGAGCTGCTGGCGGTGTTGCGTCGCCGCGGGCTGGAGAGTGCCGCCGCGATCGAGGCCCTGCTCGATCCACCGGCAGCCCCCGATCCCCATGCCCATTTCGCCGATCTGGCCGTGGCGGTGCAGCGGCTGGAGCAGGCCTGTCGCGAGGGTGAACGGTTAGCGATCTGCGGCGATTACGACGCCGATGGCATGACCAGCACGGCCCTGCTGGTGGGGGTGCTGCAGCGCCTGGGCGCCCGGCCGATGGCCGCCATCCCCAGTCGGCAGGACGATGGCTACGGCCTCAATGCCGCCATGGTCGAACGGCTGGCTGGCGAAGGGATTGCCCTGCTGGTTACGGTCGACAACGGCATCGCCGCCGCGGAGGCCCTTGAGCGCGCCCGCCAGCTGGCCGTGGAGGTGATCCTCACCGACCATCACACGATTCCTGAGCAGCGGCCGCCCTACCTGGCCCTGCTCCATCCGGCCTGCACGCCGCCCGAGTCCCCCTTCCGCAGCCTGGCCGGGGTGGGCCTCGCCTACGTGCTGGCCATGGCCCTCAGCCAGCAGATGGGCAGCCGCCAGGGTCTGGACGCTGCCCGCGATCTGTTCTGCATCGGCACCATTGCCGACATGGCGCCCCTGCTGGGGGTGAACCGGCGCTGGTTGCTGGATGGCCTGCCCCAGCTGCGCCGCAGCCGCCTGGCCGGCCTGCAGGCCCTGCAGCGGGTGGCGGGCCTGGAGGACGATGCTGTGGATGCCCAGGTGGTGGGTTTCCAGCTCGCTCCGCGGATCAACGCGGTGGGGCGCCTCGGCGATCCCGAGCTGGTGGTGGAGCTGCTCACCACCGACGACCCTGATCGCGCTCTGGAGCTGGCGCGTGACTGTGAAGCCCTCAACCGCCAGCGGCGCGAACTCTGCGGCGCCATCGAGGCCGAGGCCATTGCCCTGGTCGACGCCGATGGCCCCCATCGCAGCCACTTCCTGCTGCTCGCTCAGAGCCATTGGCACCACGGGGTGATCGGCATCGTCGCTTCGCGCCTGGTGGAGCGCTATGGCCGGCCGGTGGCCCTGCTGGCCGGCGAGGGAAACGGCCGCTTGAGGGCCTCGGTGCGGGCCCCGCGTGGTTTTGCCGTGGACAGGGCTCTGCAGGAGTGCACCGATCTGCTGGAGCGCCATGGCGGCCATCCCGCCGCCGGGGGGTTCACGGTGCTGGCCGAACGGGTGGCGGCCCTGCATGAGCGGCTCGATGGCCTCGCCGCCGCCTGGCTGGGGGGCCAGGCCGGTGGCCCGGTGGTGGAGCCGGATGCGCTGCTGCGGTTGGAGCGGATCGACCGGCCGTTCTGGCGGCAGCTGCAGCGGCTCGAGCCCTTCGGGATCGGCCATGCCACGCCGGTGTTCTGGGCTGCGGACTGCCAGGTGAGCAGCCAGAAGTTGCTGCGTGGTGGCCATCTCGAGCTGGAACTGCGCCAGGGGGAGGCGGCCCTGCGGGCAATCGCCTGGCGCTGGCAGGGCGAGGCTGTGGTGCCACCGCGGGTGGACGTGGCTTTCCAGCTGCGCAACAACCGCTGGCAGGGGACCGAACGGCTGCAGCTGGAGTTGGTGGCCCTGCGACCCAGCGGTGCCGAGGAGGTGCTGCTGCAACGGGCCCATCGCACCTACCGATGTCGCCGCCAGGGGGAGGCGGTGCTGATCTGCAATGCCGCCGGTGAGAAGCTGCTGTCTCTCCCCGATGGTCGCCTCACCGACGCCGATAGCGGCTGCAGCCGGCCCGAGCATCCGTACCTGCGCACCCTGGTGCAGGAGGCTTCGATGGCCTTGGGACTGGTGGCCTGATGGTGCGCCCCAGCCCCCGTGCCCAGATCCAGCATCTCGGTCGCCATCTGATCGACCTGGGATTTCTCGGCCTGATGGTGGGGGCCGCCTGCTGGCCCCTGAACCTGGTGGACCGCTGGCAGGATCGCCTGCTGGAGAGGATGCCCGGTTTCGGCGGGGGGGCGTGGTCGGCCGCCAGTCTGGCGCTGGTGCTGGTGCCGCTGGTGGTGATGCCCCTGCTGCTGGTGCTGCAGGCGGGCCCCTGGAAGGACGGGCGGGGATCGGGCATCCCCCAGACGATGGAAAGCCTTCACGATCCGGAGCGGCGGGAGCTGCTGCTGGCGGCCACGCCCACCTGGCGGCGCTCCCTGCTCTGGACGGTCGCCAGCCTCGCCCTGTTCTCGCTGGGACGGGAAGGCCCGGTGGTGCAGGTGGGGGCCAGTGTGGCCCATGCCCTGCGCCGTCGCTTCCCGGCGCTGCTGCGGGGGCTGGTTCCTGGAGGCGTATTGGCGATCGCTGCCGGAGCCGGTTTGGCGGGTGGCTTCAACAGCCCCCTGATGGGGGTGGTGTTCATGGCTGAGGAGCTCACCGGTCGCTTTCAGTCGGCCCTGATCTGGCCGGGCTTGATGGTCTGTGCCACCGCTGCCCTGATGAGCCATTGGGGTGGCGAACCGCTCTACGGACTTGGGGTGGTGGCCAATGCCACCCCTGAGACCGAACTGCTGCTCTGGGCGGTGCCGATTGGCCTGTCAGCCGGACTGCTGGGGGGGGCGTTTGCCTCGCTGCTGCTGGCGACAGCGCGACAGCTGCGCGTTCGGGTGCTCCGCCACCCCTGGCTCTGGGGGCTGGGGCTGGGTCTTCTGTTGAGTCTAATGCTGCTGGTCAGCGGCGGCCTCAGCGGCGGGGATGGCGAGCGCCTGATGACCCTGCTGATCGATGACCAGAAGCCCATTGCCACCGGCTGGCGGTGGTTGGGGCTGTTGGTTCTGCGAATTGTGGCCCCGATCATCCCGCTGGCGGCAGGTGTGCCAGGCGGCCTGATCGATCCGGCCTTCACCCTGGGGGCCGTCTTCGGCTCCGGGGTGATCGAGTGGTTCGGTGGTGATCCTCACGTGGGTCTGGCTCTTGGCATGGTGGCGGCCCTGGCCGGCGCCACCCAGTTGCCGGTGATGAGCATGCTCTTTGCCCTGCACATGGCAGGAGATCAGCAGCTGCTGGCCGGCCTGCTGCTGGCAGGTGCCCTGGGGGCCTATGCAGGGCGGATGTTGCTGAAATTGCCGGTGTACCACGCTCTGGCGGCCCTGGATCAGCCGAATTCGAACGCAGGCAGCGAGGCTACGTCGTGAAGTGATGTTGCATCGTCTGAGGCCCAGACCGCTTGCATTGGTGCGCGGCATTGCTGGCACATAGAATTGGATTTGGAGGAGTCCTGACTCAGGAATCGCCTCCCTAGGGCTATCTCCTCTCCGGTAAAGGCCCACCACAGACGAGGCAGTACTGCATCATGGGTAAGGCCATCCCTGGTCGTGGTGGTGGTCGCAGTGACGAGAGGAGCGGAGCCCATCGAGGACAAAGCAAGCGGGCCAGGCCTGCCCGTCCTCACAGTGATGTTTCGAAGGACTCGAACTTTTCGCCCACCTCCGTCGGGCTGGCTGAGCTGGAGGCACCTCTCGATCTGATCGAGTGCAATGACCTCTCGATTCGGCGACCCGATGCCGTACAAGCTTGCGCAGCCGTACTCATCTTCGCCGAGGGAGAGCATCCCTTGGTGGCAGCCTCGGAGAACTGTGCGGCTCTGTTTGACCTCAGCCTGCCGGAGCTGTTGAAGCGCTCACCTGAGCAGCTCTTCGGTGGGGAGGCTGCCGCCGTTCTCGCCGGGGTGTTGACCCAGGATCGAGGTCTTCAGAATTTTTCCCTCGAGACCAGCAGCGGTCTTTCCCTTCAGGCGAGCTGTTTCTCCTGCAGGCCCTACGTGGGGCTCTGCCTGGAGCACCCGAGCCTTGCGGACCATGCCGGTCGGCAAGAGGAGCCGAGTCCAACGGAGCTGTTGCGGTCCATCACCACCGCCACTTGCCTGCTACAGACGATCGATGAAGCCTCGGAGGATGGATTGGAGCCTTTCTCCAACACCATGGTGAACGTGGTGCGCACCATCACCGGATTTGACCGGGTGATGCTCTATCGCTTTGATTCTGATTGGAACGGCATTGTCATTGCTGAAGATCGGGCCCCAGAGGTGGCGACCTCCTACCTGGGATTGCACTTTCCTTCTTCGGACATTCCCAGGGCAGCGCGGCATTTATTTCATGCCAATTCGGTACGCACCTTGGTGGACATGCAGCGCCCAGCTTCAGCTCTGCAGTACACCAAGGCGTATAGCCAGGCTCAACCTGTCGATTTGGGCCAATGCCATTATCGCGATGTGTCGGATGTTCATCGTCGCTATCTAGTCAACATGGGAGTGCGTTCTTCCCTCACTTTCGCATTGTCGGTCAATAACAAGCTCTGGGGGCTGATTGCCTGTCACAACATGGACCGCTCCCGGCAGATCAGTCCCACTCAGCTGGTCATCTTCAAAAGTTTTAGTGACATTATGTCAGTGGGGCTCTCGCGGATCTTGGCGCGGCAAGAGAAGCAGGCTCTAGATGAGATCACGAGGCTTTGCAATTGGATTCGCGATCAGTCGGCCAAGTCAGTTTCCACTAACTTTGTAGAGGTAATTCTCAGGCCAATCGTTGATCAACTGCCTGATCTTATCGGTTGCGATGGATTTGTCTACATCTCTCCGGCGGTACTGTTTTCCAGTGATAACGCTCCCAGTGCTTCCGGCATCGAGAAAGTGCGTTGTTTCTTTCGTGATTGGTCGCGTCATCAGCAATCATCCAGTCTAATCACAGCACGTCTGCGTGATTACGGTGTTTCCCTCTCCAGTTCAGATCAAACGAAGGCTGCTGGTGTCATTGCGATTCAAAATGCTGATGATGCTACGAAGATGTTGTTATTCCGCCGACCCCGATTATTCTCCAGCACCTGGGCTGGAGATCCGAAGCATCGTGTGGTCAGGCTTGAGGGTGGTGGTGGGCTTGACCCCCGTTCCTCCTTTGAACGTTTTGTCGAGGAAAATCATCACAGCTGCTTGGAGTGGACCCTGGCCGACCAGGCCGTGGCGTTCCAGCTGTTTGATACGCTCAGCCATGCTCAATTTGTGATGGATCGCCGCGACAGTTTCGAGGCACTGAAAATCGCGAAGCTAGAAGCGATTGAGGCAACCGAACGCATGACTCATGCAGCCATGCACGATGAGCTCACGGGACTGGCAAATCGGCGCATGCTTGAGATTGAACTGCAAGGCTCGATTGAACGGAGTCTCCTCAGCCTCGATGAGCCTGAAGCTAAGCTCACGGCACTATTGCATCTCGATCTTGATGGATTCAAGCGGGTGAACGATACCCTTGGTCATGATTCAGGTGATCAGTTGCTGGTCATGGTCGCTAATTCAATTCGTGGATGCCTTCGGCGCGAAGATCTGGCGGCGCGAATGGGTGGCGATGAGTTCATCGTGCTAACTTCTTGCGGCCGAAGTAAGGATGCTATTGAAGCATTGGCTTCGAGATTGCTTCAGGTTCTGAGCAATCCAATCCAGATTTCGGGTAAAGTCTGCCGGATCAGCGCAAGCATCGGCATCGCGATTGTCAATCGCCAGGATAATTCGTCCTCAAGCCTGCTGCGTCGAGCGGATATTGCTCTGTATGAGAGCAAGCGAAAAGGCAAGGGCTGCTATTCTTTCTATGATGAAAATCTCGACAAGGCTTTTAATCAGGAAGTTCAGCTTGCCGAGGAATTTGAGATCGGTTTTTCCCGATCCGAATTGCTACTTTATTACCAACCCCTCTTTCGTGCCGATTCTCGCCGCTTGGTAGGGGCTGAGGCTCTGGTGCGCTGGAATCACCCCAGGATGGGATTGCTTGCACCGGGACAGTTCTTCAATGCTGTGGATCAGGCCAGGATGATGCCCGCATTAGATCATTTCTCCCTGAGCCAGGCGCGTGACGATCTCCGGAGATGGATGGAGCAGGGGTTGTCGCTGAGCAAACTATCCGTGAATGTGTCTGCGGATCGGTTGCTATCACAGGATCTTGTCAAGCACGTCCGCGCTCTGGACTTCCCTGATGGGGTACTCGTGTTTGAGCTGCTTGAGTCGATTTATCTGGATTATCCCGATCAGGATCTCCTGGACAAGATCCGCGACCTGCAGGATCTGGGGGTACGAATCGAGCTGGACGACTTCGGCACAGGACGCACCTCTGTGATCAGCCTGATGTCCGTCAAACCCTCCGGCATCAAGCTGGATCGAGGCCTGGTGATTCCAAGCCAGGAATCGCAAGACGCTCGGTGTCTGATGAAATTGGTGGTCGATATGGGCCACTCACTGGGGATCTCCGTAACGGCAGAGGGAGTGGAAAACATGGGAACCGCAAAGCTGGCGCACGACTTTGGATGCGACATGTTGCAAGGATATGGACTGGGAAGGCCAATGCCCCCAGATCATTTCCTGGGCTTCGCACTGAAAAATCATGCAGAAACCATGGCCTAGATCAGCATGCACCCCCATCATGCCACGACCGAAACTAATAATATGATGGCGTGATCCCAACCGTTTCATTATCTCTCTTAAGCATCATCAAGTAATGCTTATTCTGTTCACGCGCTCGTTTTTGATGCAAATCCCAGCTGCTTAAGTGGGAAAAGTAGATACAGGATCAAATGACTGCGAAATGAGTGAATTGATCGTGCTGATAAATAATCAACGAACTATTTGAGATCAGTGCAACTCACAGCGGCTCGGACGTCATTGAGCCAAAGGAGTTGATCCGTTGGGCGCTTTTCAGAGTGCGCCGCGACGGTAAAAGAGGATGAAGATCACGGCCGGCCCGGCAATGGTGATCAAGGCCAGGGCAGCGAAGTTGGCAATCAGGTGAAAATCAATGCCCATGACGGGTCAGGTCGGTTGTGGATTTGCCCCGCACTCTACGGATGGCCTGGGGGGAGGTCCTGACCTGCGCGTTGATTGTGAAGCGATGTCACAACCGCCCGGCTTCGGGCTGCCAACCCGCTGTCTGCGAGGCCCCTCGCCATGCTGATCGCTGGAATCACCATTTTCTTTGCATGAGTAAGCCGGAACGCTGGCAGTGCATCGCCTGCTGCGGCGCCTGCTGCCGGCTCGATCCCAGCCTGCGCGAGGACGCCATCGCGGCGCTCAGCGACGAGCAGCGCCGCACGTACCTCGCGATGGTGGGCGAAGACGGCTGGTGCATCCACTACGACACCGGTGCCCGTCGATGCCGGATCTACGAGGATCGGCCTGATTTCTGCAGGGTTGAGAACCTCATGGCCCTGTTCGGCGCCGAGGCCGGTGAGGCGGATGCCCTGGCGATCGACTGTTGCAAACAGCAGATCCGCAGCGAATACGGCGGCCGTGGCAGGGTGATGCGGCGATTCCGGCGCGCCATTCGCCAACGGCCATGAGCAGCACCTCCGGCAGCGACAACAGCCACGCCGGCAGCTGGGGAGCTGCCTTCCTCACCACAGCCACCACCGTGTTTCTGGCGGAGCTGGGGGACAAGACCCAGCTGGCCGCCCTTCTGCTGTCGGCGCAGTCCGGTCAGCCGGTGGTGGTGTTCATCGGGGCCTCCCTGGCCCTGATCAGCTCCAGCCTGGTGGGGGTGGTGCTGGGCCGCTGGCTGGCCAGTGTCATGCCGGCCCATCAGCTCGAGCGACTGGCCGGGCTGGTGATGGTTGCTCTGGGGCTCTGGCTCGGTCGCCAGGCCGTGCTTCACCTGTCTTCGCTGCACCCTGACCTGCTGCATCTCCCCCAGATCCAGCCCTGAAGGGCCTCGCACCGAGGTCTAACCCTGTGGCTTCCTTCGAACTCCCGCCCTTGCCATGCCGCTCGCCCTCCTGGCTTCAACCTTCGCCACGGTGTTTCTGGCGGAACTGGGCGACAAGACCCAGCTCGCCATCGTCACGATCAGCGGCACCTCGAGCCGCCCCACGGCGGTGTTCGCCGGCAGTTCCGTGGCCCTGGTGCTGGCCAGCCTGCTTGGGGCGGCTGCCGGTGGCTCCCTGTCCAGTGTGGTGCCCACCGATCTGCTGCAACTGGTGGCCTCCCTTGGCTTTCTGGTGATCGGCCTGCGCCTGATTCAGCGCTCCAGGGTCAGCGAGGACGACCTGGCCGGTGGCGAAGCACTGGCCGGTGACGATCTGGTGAGGGTCGACGGGGTGGTGTCCAGCGCTCAGGAACCCCCGGCCTGAGCGATCCGATCCCCGGCTTCACATCGATCCGGCACTGAGATCGTTCCTCCTGGTTGGTCGACTGGCTGGTCGTCTGGTTGTTCGCCTGGGTTCTCCCCTGGTCATGGTCTCGGCTTTGTTGTGGGGCCAGGGTCGGCTGCTGCCTAAAGTCTTGTCTAGAAAAGCATCGCTGCCGCGCCCACGCTTCACGGCCGGACAGCTTCGGTGCCTTTTGCCGTCACGGTTCCACCAGCGCACCCTCGCCGCATGAAGTTCACGGTCGCCGACCTGCTCGACCAGCTCACACCCGACAGCACCGTGCCCGTGGCACAACTGGAGAAGGCCCTCGGTCTCTCCGGAGAGCCTGAGCAGCAGCACCTGCGCATCGGCCTCGATGGTCTGGTGCGTCTGGGTCTGCTGGAGGAGAGCGAGGCCGGTCTGCAGCGGCGCCAGGATGACACCCTGATCGAGGCGAGGCTGCGCTGCTCGAGCAAGGGCTTCTGCTTTGCCCTGCGGGATGACGGCGGCGAAGACATCTACATCCGTGACCACCAGCTCAACCACGCCTGGAACGGCGATCGGGTGCTGGTGCGCATCACCCGCGAGGGTGGCCGCCGCCGTTCACCCGAAGGCGGCGTGCAATGCATTCTGGAACGGGCCACCAGCAGCCTCCTGGCCCAGGTGGAGGAGCAGAACGATCGGCTGTTGGCCGTGCCGCTTGACGATCGGCTGCTCACCAGCCTGGAGCTGCCCAGTGCTGATGCCGTTCACCTCGACCCCAGTCAGTCTTCGGTGGTCGAGGTCATGGTGGACCGTTACCCGGTGGGCCAGTTCGCTCCCCAGGGCCACGTGGAGCGCCAGCTGCCCATCCACGGTGGCGTGGAGGCCGACCTCGACCTGCTGCTCACCAAACATGGCTTGCGGGAGCGGCCTGCCGCACCGCGCGCCACCCTCCGGACCCCGGCTCCCAAGGATCGGATCGATCTCACCGCGCAGACCACCCTTCTGCTGGAAGCCTGGAGCAACGAGGCCCCGGGGCTGCCGGCGCTGGCTCTTGAACCCCGCGAAGACGGCGCCGGCTGGCGACTGTGGGTCCATGCCCCCTGCGTGGCGGAACGCCTGGCCCTTGGCTCCTCGCTGGATCTGTGGCTGCGGGAGCAGGCCGAGGCCTTCTGCGTCGGTCCCTCCTGGCTGCCCCTGCTCACCCCTGCCCTGGCCAAGGCGAGTGCGTTCCAGCCCGGCCGCAGTGAGTCGGCCCTCTCGGTGGCCCTTGATCTTTCCCCCGACGGCGCGCTGGAGCATTACCGTTTCAGCCGGAGCATAATCCGCCCCACGGCACGGGTCGACCTGGCCGCCCTCACGGCCCTGGCGGAGCGCAAACCCAAGGCCCGCACGGTGCCGGCCGGCCTCAAGGCGCTCAAAGATCACATCCCGCTGATCGAACAGCTGATTGGTGTGGCTGAGCTGTTGCGCCAGCGCCGTTTGGCGGGGGGCTCGATCGATCTGGCCCTGCCGATGCCTGCGATCCCCGGCCTTGGCGATCTGCTCACCCCTGGCCCCGATGGCGCCAGCCAGGGCTGGATGGTGGACCTGCCGCTGCAGCATCCCGTGGCCCTGCTGCGGGAAGCCGTGTTGCTGGCCCATCGTGCTCTGGGGGGGCACCTGGCCGCCCTGAACCTGCCGGCCCTGTATGCCATCAATCCAGCCGCCGAAGCGAGCGAACTGAACGAGGTGGCCAAGGCTGCCCTGGCCCTCGAAATCCCCCTGGAACTCTCGGCTGAAGGCAATGCCAGCGCCGCCGAGCTGGCCGCCGCCTTCGCCGCCACCGACCGCAGCCGGGTGTTGCAGCAGCAGTTGCGCGACACGCTGGAGCCTGTTCAGATCAGCGAGGTGCCGGGTCCCAATGCGGTGGCAGGCGAGGAGGTGGCGGTGGCCCCCTGGTGTTGCCCCGGTCTGCACTACGCCGACCTCTGGAACCAGCAGCTGCTCACCAGCCTGCTGGTTGATGGCAAGGATCGCCCCACGGTCCGTCACAAGGTGACCGTCGATCTGGCCAGTGATGCCTGCCGTTCCGCCACGATCGACTGGTCGTTGCTCACTCCCAGCCAGCTGACTCCTTATCAGGAGGCGATCGCCCACGGCCTGGCCCAGAGGCTTCAGGGCCGGGCTCGCTTCCTGCAGGAGGTACAGAGCGATGCCCTCGCCATGGCCCAGGCCCGGCAGGCCGAGCCGCTGGTGGGTCAGGTGATGCCGGGGGTGATCAGTGGCGTGCAGAGCTACGGGTTCTTCGTGGAAGTGCCGCCCTCCCAGGTGGAAGGTCTCGTGCACGTCAGCTCCCTCAAGGACGACTGGTACGAGTACCGGGCCCGCCAGAACCGATTGGTGGGGCGTAAGAACCGCCGCACCTACATGTTGGGCGATGCCGTGGAGGTGGAGATCCAGAAGGTGGATGCCCTGCGCCATCAGATCGACCTGGTGGTGCTCCTGCCCGAAGGCGATGACCTGACAGACAGCAGCGAGATGACCAGTAGCTCCGGGCCTGATGCTCTGGGTGCCTCCTCCTTCGACAGCCCTGGCTTCGCCGCCTCTGCTGACGGGACTTCCCAGTTCGGTGCTGACGAGGACGAATCCTCCAGCGACGACGACCTCAGCCAGGACTGAGCGCGTGACCCTGCCGGTGGTTCTAGCTGTGTCCGGGGCCTCCGCTCAGCCCCTGGCTGAACGGGCCCTGCAGCTGTTGCTGCAGGCCGGAGAAACCGTGGAGATGGTCACCAGCCGTGGCGCCATCGGGGTCTGGCAGGCGGAACTGGGCCTGCGGGTTCCATCCGAACCCGACCTTCAGGAGCGGTTCTGGCGAGAGCGCACCGGTTGCAACGGCGGCCAGCTCCGCTGCCACCGCTGGAATGACCAGGGGGCGGCGATTGCCAGTGGCAGCTACCGCACCCGCGGCATGGTCATCCTGCCGGCGAGCATGGGCACGGTGGGGCGGATTGCCTCGGGCGTGGCCCTCGATCTGGTGGAGCGTGCCGCCGATGTTCACCTCAAGGAGGGCAGACCGCTGGTGATTGCCCCGCGGGAAACTCCCTGGAGCCTGGTGCATCTGCGCAATCTCACGGCCCTGGCCGAGGCCGGCGCTCGGATCGCGCCGCCCGTTCCCGCCTGGTATCAGCAGCCCCGCAGCCTCGACGACATGGTGGATTTTCTGGTGATCCGCGTCTTCGACGTGCTGGGTTACGACCTGGGCCCGCTCAACCGCTGGCAGGGCCGGCCGGCGCTGCGTTGAATCTGCGTTGCATTGCACCTGTGCTGTGTTGAGTCCCTGCCGAGCTGATCCCCTGCTGTGACTCCGCTTCTGCGTCGCCTGCTGTTGCTGCCCTTGCTGGCGCCCCTTCTGGCGGTGCTCGTGGTGGCTGCCCTCAATCCCCGTCCGCCCTTGCGGCTGCGGCTGCTGCTCTGGGTCAGCCCGCCGCTGCCCAGCGGGCTGTGGCTGGCCACCGCCGGCCTTGCCGGAGCGGCCCTCAGCGCCACCGCCACGGCCCTGGCCCTGCGGGGGGGATCATCAGGCCCCACTGCGGCGGAGTCGCCGCCGTTTGCAGCAAGGCGTCGCTCCCGCACGGGTGCCGAGGCCGGTTCGGAGTCCTGGTCGGAGGGGGCTGGTCGCCAGGAACCCTGGGACGCCCCCCCTCCCGGCACTGCCGGGCCGGGCCGCTCCCCCGGCGAACCACCGCCGACTGTGAGTGTTCCCTATCGGGTGGTGCGGCAGGGATCGGCAACGGCCCAGGCGACCACGACAACAGCGGCCCGTGCCGCGTGGACAGCTGAGCCGAGGGCCGCTGCCTCCAGGTCCGCGGGCGCCGCATCCTCGGATGGGTCCAGCGCAGACCTTGGAGACTGGGGAACCCCGCCGCCCGGCGAAGACTGGTGAGCAGGTACTCTGTCAGGACTGCCTAGAGTCGATACCAGCACCCCGCTACGAGGCCAGCTCCGGTGAGCGATTCCGCCAATCCCGCCCCTCAGCCTGCCGCCAGCCCGGCTCCTGCCAGCCCAGCCGCCGCTGCTCCTGCTGCTGCCGCTGCTGCGGCGAAGCCCAAGGCCAAGCCACCGGCCCCGGAAGACCAGCCCTTCGCCAGCTTCGTGCCGGACCTGCTGCTGCCGGCCCTGGCCAAGGAGATCGAGGCCTATGGCGGCCCAACTCCCGACCTTCGCTTCTGCGAGGGCCCGATGCCGGTGGTGGGCAGTCCCTGTTGGATGGTGCAGGGCAGCCTGCCGGGGGATCGCCGCTTCTGGCTCTGCTTCACCCAGCCGGACATCTCCAGCGCCAAGACCGTGGCGGTGGCCGAGTCGGGCAGTGAACCCAGCCTGCTGGAGTCGTTTCTGATCGACGAGCGCAAGATCACGCTGGCTCTCCTGGTTTCTCGCCTGGTGCAGCGGCTGAATGGCCAGAAGTGGCTCGGCCCGAACTGATCACTGCCTCCAGATCGAGACGCACTGTCACATCCAGTCGGCAGCGGAGTTGCCCCCACTACGATGGGGCCACGCTCGATGCCGACCTGCGCGATGGTGCCACCCGCTGCCACGACCGCCCCAGCCGCAGCCGCGATCCCCGATGCCGCCATCGGCACCGCGGATGCGCCGGCGTTCAAGGATCCGGTGAAGGACACGATCCTGACGCCGCGCTTCTACACCACGGATTTCGACGCCATGGCGGCGATGGATCTGCGGCCCAACGAGGTGGAGCTGGAGGCGATCTGCGAGGAATTCCGCAAGGACTACAACCGTCACCACTTCGTGCGGAACGAGGAGTTTGAGGGCGCGGCCGACAAGCTCGACCCTGAAACCCGCAAGGTGTTCGTGGAGTTCCTTGAGCAGAGCTGCACCTCCGAATTCTCGGGCTTCCTGCTCTACAAGGAACTCAGCCGTCGGATCAAGGAGAAGAATCCGCTGCTGGCGGAGTGTTTCGCCCATATGGCCCGCGATGAGGCCCGGCATGCCGGCTTCCTCAACAAGTCGATGAGTGATTTCGGGCTGCAGCTGGATCTTGGCTTCCTCACCGCCAACAAGGCCTACACATTCTTCAAGCCGAAGTTTATCTTCTACGCCACCTATCTCTCCGAGAAGATCGGCTACTGGCGTTATATCGCTATCTACCGGCACCTTGAGCAGCACCCGGAAAGCAAGATCTTCCCGATCTTCAACTTCTTCGAAAACTGGTGTCAGGACGAGAACCGCCATGGCGATTTCTTTGATGCCCTGATGAAGGCCCAGCCCGACACCGTGCGCGGCTTCACCGCCCGCCTCTGGTGCCGCTTCTTCCTGTTGGCCGTGTTCGCCACGATGTATGTGCGCGACGTGGCCCGCAAGGAGTTCTATGAAGCCCTGGGGCTCGATGCCCGCGATTACGACAAGTACGTGATCGCCAAAACCAACGAGACCTCCGCCCGCGTCTTCCCCGTGGTGCTGGATGTGGAGAACCCCAAGTTCTACGAGCGCCTTGAGCGCCTCGTCCAGAACAACGCGGCCCTCGCCGCTGCCGACAGCTCCGAGGCTCCCGCTCCGATCAGAGCCCTGCGCAAGCTTCCCTTCTGGGCGGCCAACGGCCTGGAGATGGCGAAACTGTTCCTGATGGCGCCCATCCGCAGCGAGCGCTTCCAGCCGGCGGTGCGCTGAGGCCGGGCTGCCTGGCTAGCCTCACTGCCATCACCACTGGTCTGCAGCCCGCTGCGACTGGCCGGTGATGGCTTTTTGATTTCTGCAAGACACCGCCTTGGTCGCGTCCCTCCCCAGCAACGCTCCAGCGGCCGAGGCGCCGCGCGCCAGTGCCGGCCCTTCCGGTTTTGATGCCAGCTGGAGTGGTCGCCTGGAGCCTCTGCTCAGCGCCGGCCGCGGTGCTGGTGCCGATCTGGTGGAGGTGTTTCTCGAGCGCACCGACCACCTTGGCGTGCTCGCCGAACAGGACACGATCACCAACGTGAGCCCGGCCTTAGGCATGGGTGCCGGCATCCGCGTCTTCCTCGGGGAACGGGATGGCTTTGTCTCCACCAATGATCTCAGTGCGGCGGGTCTGATGGCCGCCCTTGATCAGGCTCTGGGCATGCTGGCTCTGGTGCGCAGTGTCCCGGATCGATCCCCCTTTGAGGGTCTTCCCGGTCTGCGTGACTTTGGTGCCGCCAAGCTCGACTGGCTCGACCGCTGCCCCGACCTGCGCGAAGCCACCCATCGTTTGCTGGAAGGCACTGATCGGCTGCAACGGCATGGCAGCCACCTTCAGGCCCGCCGCGGCAGTTACGCCCGCGACTGGCAGGAGGTGCTGGTGGCCGCCAGCGATGGCACCTTTGCCCGCGATATCCGGCTGCATCAATCCGTGGGACTGAATGTGCTGGCCGCCGATGGCGATCACCGCGCCGGCGTGGGACGCCGCTACGGCACCTCCGGCCGACCGGACGACCTGCGCCAGTGGAACGCCGAGACCTCAGCCCAGGAGGTCTGTGCCAGCGCCAGCACCATGCTCTACGCCGACTACGTCGAGGCCGGACAGTGCCCGGTGGTGCTGGCCAACCGCTTCGGCGGCGTGATCTTCCACGAAGCCTGCGGCCATCTGCTGGAAACCACCCAGGTGGAGCGGGGCACCACTCCCTTCGCCGACCGGGTCGGCTCCGCGATTGCCCATGAGGCCGTCACCGCCATCGACGAAGGCCTCAGCGATGGCGCCTTCGGTTCCCTCTCGATGGATGACGAGGGCATGGAGCCCCAGCGCACCGTGCTGATCGAGAATGGCGTGCTGCAGCGTTTCCTCAGCGACCGCGCCGGCGAGCGGCGCACCGGCCATGCGCGCACCGGCAGCGGCCGGCGCCAGAGCCATTCGTTTGCCGCCGCCAGCCGCATGCGCAACACCTACATCGCCGCTGGACCCCATACGCCCGCTGAGCTGATCGCCTCGGTGGATCGGGGTCTCTACTGCAAGGCCATGGGTGGCGGCAGCGTCGGACCCACCGGCCAGTTCAACTTTGCCGTGGAGGAGGGCTATCTGATCGAGAACGGTGAACTCACCAAGCCGGTGAAGGGCGCCACCTTGATCGGTGAGGCCAAGGAGGTGATGCCCCGCATCTCCATGTGCGCCGATGACCTTGAACTGGCTGCGGGCTTCTGCGGCTCGGTGAGCGGCAGCATCTTCGTGACCGTGGGCCAGCCCCACATCAAGGTGGATTCGATCACCGTGGGAGGCCGCTGAGTCATGACCCGCTCTCCTTCCGGTCTCGATGCCGAGACCCTCCGCTCCCGCCTCGATCAGATGGCCGCCCGTTCGGGCATTCGCCAGTGGGATCTTGGTGCCGCCTGCAGCACCGACACCTCGGTGCAGGTCGACCGCGGCGAGGCGAAGCAGATGAAAGGGGCTCAGCGCAGCTCCATCACCGTGCGGGTCTGGAACGACGACGGCCTTGTGGGCATCACCAGCACCTCTGATCTGTCCGATGCCGGCCTGGAGCGGGCCCTGGCCGGTGCCAGTGAGGCCAGCGCCTTCGGGAATGCCGACGACATCCCCGCCTTCTCGCCACTGGCCACTGCGCCGTTGCAGCCCCTGGATCAACCGATCAAGGACCCGGTCAGCATCCTTGATCTGCTCGCCACCCTCAAGGATGCGGAGCACCAGCTGCTGGAGAGCCATCCCGCCATCGACACCGTTCCCTACAACGGTCTGGCCCAGCGCAGCAGCGACCGCATCTATCTCAACAGTGCCGGTGCCTGCCGCCAGCAGCAGCTCACCACTGCCAGCCTCTATCTCTACGCCCGGGCCGAAGAAGCCGGCCGCAAACCACGCAGTGCCGGTGCGGTGCGCCTGGCCTACGGCGCCGCTGACCTCGACATCGCCGGCTGCATCGAGGAGGCCGCTGGGCTCACGGCCTCCCACCTCGATTACGCCCCGATCGAGACCGGCCGTTACACCTGCGTGTTCAGCCCCGAGGCCTTTCTTGATCTGATCGGCGCCTTCAGCAACCTGTTCAATGCCCGCGCCGTGCTCGATGGCGTCAGCCTCAGCAACCGGGAGTCGCTGGGGGAGTCTCTTGCCGTTCCCTTCCTCGACCTGCACGACCACGGCCGCCATCCCGGCAACATCGGCGCCTCTGCCTTCGATGGTGAAGGCACACCCACGGCCCGCTTGGCCTTGCTGGAGGGGGGCGTGTTGCGCCATTTCCTCCATTCGGAAGCCACCGCCCGTGCCTTTGGTGTGGCTCCCACGGGCCATGCGGGCATGGGTGCCAAGGTGTCGGTGGGTCCCGATTGGTTTGAGATCGGTCCCACCCCGGGCAGCGGCGGCGGCCAGCAGGGCCTGAATCGCTTCACCGCTGCCGATCCGATCGTCTGGATCGACTCACTCTCGGCGCTTCATGCCGGCGTCAAGGCCAGCCAGGGGTCGTTCTCCTTGCCCTTCGACGGCTGGTTGCTCAGACGCGGTGAACGCCGCTCGATCGAGGCCGCCACCGTGGCCGGGGATATCCGCCAGGTCTTGAAGGCGATCGTCGGTTTCGAGGGGGAGCCGCAGATCACCCCGGATGGGGTCTGCCCGCATGTCTGGGTGGAAGGGCTTTCGATCACCGGCGAGGCCTGACGCTCCGGCCCCGCGATGGCGTTGAAGATCCTGTTCTGGGGCACTCCTGCCTACGCAGTTCCCAGCCTTGATGCCCTGGTGGCAGCAGGCCATCAGCTGGTGGGCGTGGTGACCCAGCCGGATCGGCGGCGTGGCCGTGGCAAGGCGCTTCAGCCTTCGCCGGTGAAGGCACGGGCCCTGGAGCTGGGCTTACCCGTGTTCACACCCGAACGGATCCGACGCGAACCCGAGTGCCAGGCCCAGCTGGCTGCCCTCGGCGCCGACCTCTACGTGGTGGTGGCCTTCGGCCAGATCCTGCCGCCAGCGGTGCTGTCCCAGCCGCCGCTGGGCTGTTGGAACGGCCATGGCTCCCTGCTGCCTCGCTGGCGTGGCGCCGGCCCGATCCAGTGGAGCCTGCTGGAGGGGGATGCCGAGACCGGCGTGGGGATCATGGCGATGGAGGAGGGGCTCGATACCGGGCCGGTGCTGCTGGAGCGCCGTCTGCCGATCGGCCTGATCGAGAACGCCGAGCAACTCGGCCAGCGGCTCAGTCAGCTCACCGCCGAGCTTCTGATCGAGAGCCTGCCCCTGATCGAGGCGGCCGGATCCGGCCCGGAGGCGGAGCGGCTGCAGCGGCTCGGGGTACGGACTCAGAGCGAAGAGGGCACGACCTACGCCCGCATGCTCACCAAGGACGACCTCCAGATCGACTGGGCCAGCTCGGCCCTGACCCTGCATCGCCAGGTGATGGGCCTCTACCCCGGCGCCGTGAGCCAGTGGCGGGGCAAACGCATCAAGCTGCTGGCCACCGAGCCTCTGGTGCAGCGCCTGCGCGACCAGCTCAGCGAAGCGGGGGCGGCGTTGTGTGATCGCTGGAGTCAGCCAGGAGTGCCAGAGCTCCCCACGCAGTCAGGAGTGCCCGATCGTTCGAGTGAGGCCGTTCCTGGCACGGTGCTGGCCGTGGCACAGGGGGTGGGACTGGTGATTGCCACGGGTGGTTGTCCCGTGTTGCTGCGCACGGCGCAACTGGAGGGCAAGGCTCCTGCGGCGGGCCAGAGCCTGCTGCAACAGCTGGGGGCCCAGCCAGGGGATCGCTTCGGCGTCTGATCCTGGCTCCGACGCGCTGGCCCAACCGGCGTCTGAGCCTTGATCAGGCTGCCGTTGCCTCTTCTTGAGCCGGAGTTTCAGACAGGGATACCGTGGCTGGCAGTCGTTCGGAACGTTCGGCAGGCATCAGTCCCACATCGACACCCAGGTGCTGATCCGGGCGGCCGGTGATCAGCAGGGCCGTGCGCTGGCGGGTGGCGATCTGCCACATCCACTTGCTGAACAGCGCGATCCGGTTCTCCGTGTCGGGGATGAAGGCCAGATGGGCCAGGGCCCAGACGATCCAGCCGGCCAGGCCGGTGAGATGCAGGCCGCGCAGATCCGCCACGGCATACCAGGGGCCGATCACCGCCATGCTGCCCAGATCCATCCAACGGAACGGTGCATGGGGCTGGTCGTTGAGCTTGGCGAGCAGGTCGCTGGCCACCCAACCGCCCATCTGCACGGCCGGTCCGGCCATGCCAGGCACGGCTTTGCTGTCCTGGGTGTGGCTGTAGCAGCAGAGATCACCCACCACCCGGATTTCGGGATGGCCCGGCACCGAAAAATCCGGGTTGACCACCACACGACCGCCCCGATCCAGCTCACAGCCGGTGGCGTCCGCCAGACGCTTGCCCAGCCTTGAGGCCCGCACACCGGCCGTCCAGCAGATGGTTGCCGCTTCCAGCTCGTCTACGAGTTTGGTGGCGGTGCTGCGCATCAGAACCCGGCCGGGCTGAATGCTCTCCACCATGGTGTTGAGCCGCAGATCCACCCCCTGACGGGTGAGATAGTGACCGGCATCGGCGGATAGGGCTGGCGCCATGGTCGGCAAGACCCGATCCACCGCATCGAGCAGCACCACCTGACAGTCTTCGCGCTTCAGTTGTTTGAAGTCGCAGCGGACGGAGCGGTGCATCAGCTCGATCAACGAACCGGCCAGTTCGCAGCCGGCCGGACCTGCCCCCACCACCACGGCGGTCTGCAGAAAGCGACG
The DNA here is from genome assembly GCF_015840915.1 of Synechococcus sp. CBW1002. Taxonomy (NCBI): domain Bacteria; kingdom Bacillati; phylum Cyanobacteriota; class Cyanophyceae; order Synechococcales; family Synechococcaceae; genus Synechococcus; species Synechococcus sp. CBW1002. Next base: position 3,442,184 of record NZ_CP060398.1, on the reverse strand, counting down.
GCGTTCCGGATCGCGGGTCTGTTCCGCTTCCTCGAGGGCCATCAGCAGGCGCCGGCGGATTTCATCGGCGTGCTCCAGGATCTTCATCGGTGGCGCCAGCGGCCGCCACTCCTCGCGGCCGAAGTAGGTGCTGCCCGACCCGCTGGCCAGGATGAGGTGGTCGTAGCTGAGGCGGCGATCGTTGAGCACCACTTCGCGCTTGTCGGCATGGATGTCCACCACCTCGCCCAGCAGAATCTGCAGGTTGGGGGCCTGCCCCACCATCTGCCGCAAGGGTGAGGCCACATCGGCCTCGGAAACCAGGCCTGAGGCCACCTGGTAGAGCAGGGGCTGGAACAGGTTGAAGTTCCGCTTATCGATCAGTGTGACCCGAACATCCTTGTTCTTGAGGGTGTGGCAAACCTTCAGACCCGCAAACCCACCACCCACCACCACCACATGGGGACAGCTGCGCAGCGACTCCTGGGGGGGATCGAGTTCGAGATAGTAGTGCTGGTTTGCCATTGCCGGCTCAGGGATAGCAGTTGGGAACAAAGAACTGCTCATTCATCGGCGGCCGTTGGTAATCACCACCGCTCTTGCGAGGTGGGAGTTCAATGGCTTCGGGCGTCATGTCCTTGTAGGGCACCTTGCTCAACAGATGGCGGATGCAGTTGAGCCGGGCGCGACGTTTGTCATCCGCCTCGACGGTGAACCAGGGTGCTTCGGGGATGTTGGTATGCAGGAACATGTCGTCTTTAGCCTTGCTGAATTCCACCCAGCGATCCCTGGATTCGAGATCCATCGGGCTCAACTTCCAGCGGCGGGCAGGATCCTGGAGCCTGGAGCGGAACCGTGCTTCCTGCTCGTCATCGCTGACCGAGAACCAGTACTTGATCAAGGTGATGCCACTTCTGACCAGCATCCTTTCGAATTCGGGACAAGACAGCATGAATTCATCCACCTGTTCAGGCGTGCAGAATCCCATCACCCGTTCCACGCCGGCCCGGTTATACCAGCTGCGATCGAACAGAACCAGTTCGCCAGAGGAGGGAAAATTCTCGACGTAACGCTGGAAATACCATTGATTTTTCTGCCTGTCCGATGGGGTCCCCAAGGCCACCACATTGCAGCCTCGGGGATTGAGGGGCTCCGTGATGCGCTTGATCGTGCCGCCTTTTCCGGCAGCATCGCGGCCCTCAAAGAGGATGATAATGCGATAGCCAACATGTTTGATCCAATATTGCATCTTCACCAGCTCCACTTGCAGCCTTTCCAGCTCTTTCTCGTACAACTTGCGATTCAGTTTGGGTTGCTTGCCTTCGGAATTGACGGAGAAGTCGTCGAGAATCGGCGATGGATGGTAGCGGTCAAGGGAGACAGCCTTGCTGGGTCCATGCTTGCTCTTGCCGCTGATGAGATTGTTGGCTTTCTTCTTTTTCTTCTTCTTTTTTTTCTCCTTCATGCCATTCTTGATTTCCTTCTTGTCTTTGGCCGTTTCGGTCAGGTCCATCTCCAGTTCATTGTCTGCCATGGGGACGAAGTCGATCGGCGGCATTGACCAAGTTAAGCCCCCTGGTCCTTCAGCCGTTGGCCATCGTCGCTACAGCATCTCAAACCCGTCACTATTTGCGTGATCTCGACGGAATCAAGTGGTGTCGTTCGTGTTGTTCTTTCAAGACTTCAGGTCGAACCTGGCAGGCCTGCTCTGAATTCAGAGGCTCTGCTGGATCCTGTCGGGGTGGCCTGGGCAAGTGACGTGGGCAAGAGACTGGAGAAAGATTCGTCATGGCACGGATGTGAGTCTGAAGCTCAGATCCGGCGAGTGCTTTGGCTTGCCAGCCCCTCCTTGATCCATGTGTTCCGATGGATGGCTAGCGGCAGATCACAAGATGATGATCAGATTAATCTGCTCTGGAGACGAATTGATGATTGCCATTGCTCGTGATTGATGACATCCACAAGATGGCAAGGATTCAGGAATGGCCTCAACTACAGATAAACCATGGTGCACGAAAGCCAGGGGTTTGACTAATGGCAGAAGTCGAATCAGTGGCAGAAGCTCAGACCAGTGTCGAGGAGCGGTGGCTGTCGTGCAGACCTTCGAGCTGGCTGTAGACCGACACCAGCTGATCACGGATGGGCGCCGAATCGGAGATGCGATTCAGCGACAGGAGCATCGATTCGATCTGGGCCTTGCAGTCGATCAGAACGCGGCATTCGGTGCTTCCGGGTTCGTAGGGCATGGAGCTGCGAGAGCTGGAGGCAGGGACACCGCTATCTGAACGCACTCTGCTGATTCGGACTGTCAAAACGACTGCGGTTTTGACAGATGCTCAGCCCCGTCGCTGGGGCCGCCGGCCGGATTCAGGGCGACCTGCTTCGGACCGCCCGCCGCCCCCACCACGGCGGCCACTCGGTGCAGATGATGAAGTCCTGCGGCTGCCTGTGCGGGGTGGGCCGCCCCGGCCCCGGCCGCCGCTCAGATCCAGGGGAGGCGCTGACAGAACCTTGGGTTCAAACCCAGGCACCTCCTGGCGCGGCAGGGCGGTGCCGATCATCTTCTCGATGGCACGCAGCAGCTCATGCTCCTCCGCCGCCACGAGAGACACGGCGTGGCCGTTGTGGCCGGCACGGCCGGTGCGGCCGATGCGATGGACATAGTCTTCCGCCTGGTTGGGCAGATCCAGATTCACCACGTGGGGCAACTGGTGAATGTCGATGCCGCGGGCGGCAAGATCGGTCGCCACCAGAACCCGCAACTCGCCGCTCTTGAATCCCGCCAGGGCCCTGGTGCGGGCCCCCTGGCTCTTGTTGCCGTGGATCGCCGCCGCCGCCATCCCCTCCTGGGTGAGCCGTTCGGCCAGGCGGTTGGCGCCGTGCTTGGTGCGGGAGAACACCAGCACTTGCCGCCAGTCATTGCTGGCAATCAGATGGCAGAGCAGATCCGGTTTCCGCCCCATGTCGCAGGGATGGAGGATGTGCTCCACCGTGGTGGCGGTTCGATTCTCGGGGGAGGCCTGAAGCTGCAGGGGGTTGTGCAGCAGCCCCGTGGCCAGCCGGCGGATCGAGGGGTTGAAGGTTGCTGAGAACAGCAGGTTCTGACGCTTGGCCGGCAGCAGGGCCAGGATCTTCTGGATGTCGCGGATGAAGCCCATGTCGAGCATCCGATCGGCTTCATCGAGCACCAGGATCTCGACGCGATCCAGGCGGAGAGCCTTCTGCTGATGGAGATCCATCAGCCGACCGGGCGTGGCCACCAGCACGTCGGTGCCCCGCTGCAGACGGGAGATCTGGGGATTCACCTTCACTCCACCGAAGACCACGTCGGAGCGCAGATCCAGGTAGCGGCCATAGGCGGTCACGCTTTCACCCACCTGGGCGGCGAGTTCGCGGGTGGGGGTGAGCACCAGGGCTCGAACCACGCCGGCCCGGGCATGGGGCCCATGGCGCAGACGCTCCAGCATCGGCAGGGTGAAGCCGGCGGTCTTGCCGGTGCCGGTCTGGGCGGCGGCCATCACGTCGCGGCCGCTCAGCACTGCCGGAATGCAATCCCGCTGAATCGGCGAGGGAACCCGATAGCCCTTGTCGGCCACAGCCCTCAACAGAGGCTCGCCGAGCCCAAGAGAGTCGAAGTCGACGGCGGGGGGCTCGCCGGTGGAATCGGGAGAGCGCTGCAGGGGAAGCCATTCGTGGTTCATCACCCTAGGGGGTGGGGTCGGAACTCCCAGCCCCGTTACAGGCAGGCTCACGATGGAATGCAGCGACGCAGCGGTCTGCTGCTCCTTGAGTGCTTTGCTTCGCTTAGAGAGCCAGCGTGATCGTCACGACCGGACCGCTCGGACACCGGTTCATGTGGTGGCGTTGGTGAAGTGAGCGCAGCGGTCACAGGGCCCCTCCGGGAGCACGGCGCAGCGGAGCAAGGGCGTGCGGGCATTGAAGCGGCAGGAGGGATCACCGATCACCCACCGGCCCTGCCACCACCGGGCATCGGCAGGCTGGCTCTGGGCTTTCACCTCCAGAGCGATGGTCGCCAGCTCGTAGCGGCCGTTGCGCAGTTGATAGCGGTGCCGGCGTTGCAGCACCAGAAAGCTTGTGCCTCCGCAGGTGATCCAGCGGCCGGGTTGGGGGATCTCGCCGAGCTCGGCCACCTCAAGCCGATCCAGCAGCCGGTCGCTGTCGATCTGGCGCAGTTCCACCCGCAGGCGGCTGGTGGTCTCAGGGTCGGCCATGGCCGCTCTCTTCGAGGTCGAGGCTCCTGCTGGGCAGGCTCCCTGTCTCCAGGGCAGGGACGGGACGGCGCACTGAGAAGCCCCAGGCGAACAGCAGTCCCACCACGATCAGCAGCGACCATTCTGGCGGCACCACCTGGGGCAACGCCAGCCGCAGCAACAGGCGGATGCCCACCAGTCCCACCGCCAGGTAACCGGCCGTCTCCAGATGGCGGAACACCCCCAGCCAGCGGATGAACAGTTCGGCGGTGAGCCGCAGCGCGATCACCCCCAGAACGCCGCCGAGCATCACCAGCCACAGCCGATCACTCACCGCCACCGCGGCGGCGACGCTGTCGAGGGAGAAGGCCAGGTCCGTGAGGGCCAGGGTGGCCACCACCGAACCCAGCGAGGCATGGTGATGCCCTTGAGACGGGTGGGAGCCATGGGCTGGCAGAGCCTCAGGCCTGGCTCCCTCCTCCGGCTCGTCGTCGTCTGCGTTGAGTCCGAGCAGCTGGCTGCCGCTCAACCAGAGCAGATAGCCCGCCGCCAGGAGCTGGAGGGGCCAGAAGTCGAGCACCCACTCCGCGGCGGCGATCAGGCCGAGGCGGAACACCAGAGCCAGGAGCAGGCCAAGGTTCAGGGCCTTTTCCTGGCCGGCGCGATCGCCCACCCGGCGGGAGATCGCGGCCAGGGCGATGGCGTTGTCGGCCGAAAGCACTGCCTCCAGCGCCAGCAGCAGCGGCAGCAGCAGCAGCACCTCTCCCCACTGATCCGCCGACGCCAGTAATGGGGTGATCGACTCGATCGACTCCGCTTCCATTGCGCTTCCCGGCGACCGCAGCGGGGCCTGAAAGGGTCACTCTAGAAACGCGCCTTCCTCCTCCACTTCGATGTTGCTCGAGGTCCAGCTGGTCCACGCTGAAGTGGGCGCCCGGGTGGTGCGGGCCCATGCCGTTGCCGCTGGCGTGCCCCTGGGCAGCGCCCTGGGGGAAGGCGCGACGGCTGAGGAGGCGGAAGACCGAGCCCGGGAACGGCTGCTGGCTCAGATCGGCCCTCTTGCTTCTTCCGCACTGGTGCATCGCCCTGCTGCGGTCAAGCCACCTCCGCAGCCTCCATCGCCACAGCCGTCAGTCCCGCAGCCGCGACCCCACCCAGCACCGATCGCCCCATCCGGTCCTGTCGACCTCACGCCTGCCGCCAAGCCAGTGGAGCCCGAACCCGAACCTGCCGCCGAACCTCAGGCCCCCGCTGAGCCCGCCGCCGAACCGCCCCCGGATCCTGAAGACTGGAGCGCTGAGTTGGCCCGACTCGATCTCGCCCTGCAGCGCCTGGGTTGGAAGCGGGAGCAGGAATGCCTCTATCTGGAGAGGGCCTTCGGCCATCCCAGCCGCAGCCGCCTCACCACCTATGCCGATCTGATGGCTTATCTGCGGGCGGTGGAGAGTCTTGGCGTGCCCAGCGATCCAGCTGCCGCGCCGCTGCCGCTGCGCCGCTGCGATCTGCTCAGTCAGTGCGATGGATTGCTGCAGTTGCTGGGCTGGGATGCCCAGCGAGGTCGGCGATTCCTGGAGGAGCAGTTCAACCGCGGCAGTCGCCAGCAACTCAGCGACGATGAATTGCTGCGGTTCAACATGCTGCTGGAGACCGCGATGCTGGAGCAGGCTGCGACCTGACAGAGAGCCAATCTCCTGGCTCAGCTCAGGCAGTGGCTCTCGACCAGGGCACGCCCCAGTTCGAGATGGTGCTGGTTGGCATAGGCCTCCCGCTCCAGTACCTGTTCACTGGGTGACGCCTTGGCATAGATCGGCTCATCGAGGTTGCGTTCCAGCCGAGCATCCATGCGCGTGGTGAGCCCCAGCGGCCGTGGTGCCGCGCGCAGATTCCCGTTGCCGCAGCTCTGAGCCACGTGAATCGCCTCATGGTTGAGCACTTTGGCAAATTCCTCGCTGCCCTTCTCCACCACATCCGGGCGGATGCGCAGGGTGCCGGCCCTGGGATCCCACTCGCCTGCCGCACCCTGTTTGTGGGGCTGCACCAGGTCGATGCGCACCTGCGCCCGCTCCAGGCTGTCAAGCAACGCCACGATGGCGTTGCGTTCCTGCAGAAAGCTGGGGGGGGCGATCAATCAGGTCCTTGATCTCCGGGATGGAGAGCTCTGGATCGCCGCTGCGGCGTTTGTAGAGGTAGCGGGTGCCGCCATCGGGCAGAGCCTCGGCGCGGGGGATCCATTCGCGATCTGCGGCGGCCAGATCGTCCATCAACTGGCCGCGGGCCTGGGGGTCCAGGCCCGCCGGACCCTCCTCCACGCGGGCATCGATGGCAGCATTGGTGCCAGAGGGTTGGTCGGGTCCCAGCAGCCGGGGGAGGATGAGAGTCCCCAGGCCGAGGAGCAGCAGGGTTCCAGCCAGCATGGGCCAGGGTCCCGTCGAGGTCATCCGCACAAGCGGGTGGCCGCAGCGGCCGCAGAGCACGTGCCGTCAGCGCGGCGGTGGGCCCGCAGGGGCTGGGATTGACAGGTGGGACAGCGGTAGACGGCCAGGACCGGAACCGGCGCGTTTGCCGGACTCGCTCGATCCAGTCTGGCCAGCACCAGGCCGGCAGTGCCGCCGCAGAAGCTGCAGGCTCAGATCAAGTCGATTGTGGTTGGCGTAGGCCTCCTGCTCCACAATCCGTTCCGTGGGCGAGGCACTGGCATAGACCCGATGGGACAGCTGGCGATCGAGGACCGCGGAGGCTGGTCGCGGTAAGCCGAGGGGCTTTGGCATGGAGCGCAAGCGGCCGCTGCTGCAGCTCTGGGCCACATGGATCGCTTCGTGGTTCAGCATGCGGGCGAAGCTGCGGCTGCCCCGATTGGCGGCGTCTGGCCGGATGCGCAACACGGCTGTCTTCGGTTCCCATTCCGCCAGGGCGCCACTCTTGCGGGGCGGGCCCAGCACCAGGGTGACGCCGAGGCGGCGCAGGGCCTGCAGGAGGGCGGTGATCACAACCCGTTCTTTCTCGTAGCTCTGCGGATTGGCAACCAGACGGCGCAACTGGGTCGCCGTGAGAGGCGTTTCGCCCGGTTCCCTGCGGTAGGTGATGGCGACCCCGCCGCCGGGACCGGGGATGGAGGTCATCCGCGGCCGGCTGCGCTGATCCCCTTGATCGAGCTGGCGAAACAGCTGCAGCTCCTGACTGGGGGTGAGGGCGGCGTCCTGGGGCCGCAGGGCCGTGGCGGCACTGGCCTGCCGCAGCCAGGTCCGGCCAGGGCCCAGACCGGCTGCCAGCAACGGTGCCAGGACCAGCAGGGTTCCTGTGATCGTTGCCACTCCATCCATGCGCCTGGCCCCTTCAGGGGATCCGGCAGGGCAGCGCCAGGAGAATCGCGGGGGGAATCGCATCACGATCTCCAGGCTGCAACGCCGCGGCCCTTCTGGCCAGACCATGCCGCGATGCCCGCCACCGGTTGCGAAGATCTGGGGTCGTTCGCCCCAGCTCCCGATGCCCCTCACCGCCCTGGTGCGTCAGCTGCAGCAGGCGACCCTCACCAGTGAGGTGCTGGAGCGCAGCAAGCGGCCCCAGCGCCTGCGGCTGAGCGGTGCCGGCCGGGCGGCGCGGGCCCTGGTCAGCAGTGCCCTGGCGGGGGCCGCCGACGCGCCGCTGCTGGTGGTGGTGCCCACCCTTGAGGAAGCCGGCCGCTGGGCGGCCCTGCTGGAGCTGATGGGCTGGGGCAGCTGCCAGCTCTACCCCACCAGCGAGGGCAGCCCCTACGAGCCCTTTGATCCCACCAGTGAGATCACCTGGGGTCAGCTGCAGGTGCTCAGCGAACTGCTGGACGGGACGGAGCAGGGGGCGAAGACTGGCAACGCCCGTCGCCTTGCCATCGTCGCCACGGAGCGGGCTCTCCAGCCACACCTTCCGCCGCCCGAAGCCCTCAGAGCCGAGTGCCTGAGCCTGCGCAAGGGCGATACGGTCGATCTCGAGGTGCTGGCTGCAACGCTGACGCGCCTGGGTTACGAGCGGGTGCCCACGATCGAGCAGGAGGGCAGCTGGAGCCGCCGCGGCGACATCGTCGATGTGTTTCCAGTGAGTGCTGAGCTGCCCGTGCGGCTGGAGTTCTTCGGCGAGGAGCTGGAGAAGCTGCGGGAGTTCGATCCGGCCTCGCAGCGCTCCCTTGATGGCATCGCCGTGGTGCGGCTCACCCCCACCGGCTATGGCCCGCTGATCGCCGAGGCCCTGCGCGAGTCGATGCCCGATGGGCTGGAGCAGCTGCTCAGCCCCGAGGCCACCGAGCAGTTGCTGGAGGGCGGCACACCGGAGGGGATGCGGCGCCTGCTGGGTCTGGCCTGGGAGCGACCCGCCTCACTGCTCAGCTATCTGCCGGCCAACACCCTGATCGCGGTGGATGAGCGGCGCCATTGCCTCTCCCATGGCCAGCTGTGGGTCGACCACGCCGGCGACCACTACCGGGATGTCTGCGAGGAATTGGCGCGGGCCTCGGGCGACACCGATGCTGCCGCCATCGCTGCCCTGCTGCCGCCGCTGCTGCATCGCCCGCCGCTTGAGGCCCTGGAGCAGATCGATGGCTTCGCCGGCTTTGATCTGGCGGAACTGCACGAGACCGACAACCACCCCAACAGCCTGGATCTGGCCAGCCGCTCGGTGCCGGCCTATCCCAACGCCTTCGGCAAGCTGGCGGGCCTGGTCAAGGGCTTCGTGGCGGAGAAGGCAAGAGTGTGGCTGCTCTCGGCCCAGCCCAGCCGCGCCGTTGCCCTGCTGGAGGAACACGACTGCCTCGCCCGCTTCGTTCCCAATCCGGCCGACTTTCCGGCCATCGATCGATTGATCGAGCAGTACACCCCCGTGGCGCTCAAGACGCGGGGCACCGCTGAGATCGAGGGCCTGCAATTGCCGGCCTGGAAGCTGGTACTGATCACCGATCGCGAGTTCTTCGGCCAGCACGCCCTGGCGGCCACGGGCTATGTGCGCCGGCGTCGCAAGGCCGCCAGTCGCACGGTCGACCCGAACAAGATGCAGCCGGGTGATTTCGTGGTGCACCGCAACCATGGCATCGGCCGCTTCCTGAAGCTGGAAAAGCTGGCGATCAGCGGTGAATCGCGCGATTACCTGGTGGTGCAATACGCCGATGGGTTGCTGCGCGTCGCCGCCGACCAGCTGGGCAGCCTCGGCCGCTACCGCGCCACCAGCGACAACCCGCCGGATCTGAACCGCATGGGCGGTGTGGCCTGGACCAGGGCCAAGGAGCGGGCCCAGAAGGCGATCCGCAAGGTGGCGCTCGATCTGGTGAAGCTCTACGCCGAACGGCACCAGGCACCGGGGTTTGCCTTCCCCGCGGATGGCCCCTGGCAGAACGAACTCGAAGACTCGTTCCCCTACGAACCCACCCCCGATCAGGTGAAGGCGATCGCGGACGTCAAGCGTGACATGGAGCAGTCCAAGCCGATGGATCGGCTGGTCTGCGGCGACGTGGGCTTCGGCAAGACCGAGGTGGCGATCCGCGCCATCTTCAAGGCCGTCACTGCAGGCAAGCAGGTGGCGATGCTGGCCCCCACCACGGTGCTGGCGCAGCAGCACTGGCGCACCTTGAGTGAGCGTTTTGCCCCCTATCCGCTCAAGGTGAGCCTGCTGAACCGCTTCCGCACCGCTACCGAACGCAAGGCGATCAGCGAGGGGCTGGCCGCCGGCACCGTGGATGTGGTGGTGGGCACCCATCAGCTGCTGGGCAAGGGCACCCGCTTTCAGCAGCTGGGCCTGCTGGTGGTGGATGAGGAGCAGCGTTTCGGTGTGAATCAGAAGGAAAAGATCAAGGCACTGCGGAAGGATGTGGATGTGCTCACCCTCTCGGCCACGCCAATCCCCCGCACCCTCTATATGAGCCTGTCGGGGGTGCGGGAAATGAGCCTGATCACCACGCCGCCGCCGATGCGTCGCCCGATCAAGACCCATCTGGCCTCCCTGGATGAAGAGGCGGTGCGCAGTGCCATCCGTCAGGAACTGGATCGCGGTGGCCAGGTGTTCTATGTGGTGCCGCGGGTGCAGGGGATTGAGGAGGTGGCCGCCCAGCTGCGGGTGATGCTGCCGGGGTTGCGGCTGCTGGTGGCCCACGGCCAGATGGCGGAGGGAGAACTGGAGAGCGCCATGGTGGCGTTCAATGCCGGTGAGGCCGATCTGATGCTCTGCACCACGATCGTGGAGAGCGGTCTGGATATTCCCCGCGTCAACACGATCCTGATCGAGGATGCCCACATATTCGGCCTGGCCCAGCTCTATCAGCTGCGTGGTCGGGTAGGACGCAGCGGCATCCAGGCCCATGCCTGGCTGTTCTATCCCGGTGATGCGTCCCTCAGTGAAGCGGCGCGGCAACGGCTGCGGGCGATTCAGGAATTCGCCCAGCTCGGCAGTGGCTACCAGCTGGCCATGCGCGACATGGAGATCCGCGGCGTGGGCAATCTGCTGGGGGTGGAGCAGAGCGGCCAGATGGAAACGATCGGCTTCGATCTCTATATGGAGATGCTGCAGGAATCCCTCGCGGAGATCCAGGGGCAGGACATCCCCGCCGTGGACGACACCCAGATCGATCTACCGATCACGGCCTTTATCCCAGGCGACTGGATCACCGAGAACGACGAGAAGATGGCGGCCTACCGGGCGGCTGCCGACTGCTCCAGCCAGGAGGCTCTGGTGGAGCTGGCCGCCGGCTGGGTCGATCGCTATGGCGCCATCCCGGCACCGGTGATCTCGCTGCTGCAGCTGATGAAGCTGAAGCTGCTGGCCAGGCGTTGCGGCTTCTCCCGCATCAAATCAGAGAAACCCAACATCGCCCTGGAAACACCGATGGAGGAGCCCGCCTTCCGCCTGCTGCGTCAGGGTCTGCCCCAGCACCTGCACGGCCGGTTGGTCTATCAGGCCGGTAGTGGCAGCACCGCCAAGGTGCTGGCCCGTGGCCTGGGGGTGCTGCCGATGGATAAGCAGCTGGACCAGCTGATGGAATGGCTCAACCAGATGGCCGCCCAGATCCCCGGGGCGGACGGCCTCACCGAGACTGAGCGGGCAGCGCAGATGAAGGCCCAGAACCAGGCGGTGCTGAGCCTTTGAACGGCGATGATGGCAGTGATCGCTGTGGTGGCCAACCACCATGAACAGAACCAGCTGCCCAGGCGCAAGCCCATGCTCCAGGAGCCAGCCCATGGCCCAGACGCAAGCCGGATGTTCTGTTCCCGCCCGCAGGTGAGATGACACGGCTGGCCGGCTGGAACAGAGTTGGTCTGGAGGCTCGTTTATTCTTCTGATGTTCAGCCAGCTCCTTTCCGCCTCCAAAGCCTCCAAGGCGCTCAGAGAGAGCCTGCGCCTGATTCGCAATTACCAGAACGACGTTTCCCCACCGCAATTTCGTCGTGACAATCTGATCTTTCTGCCGATCCCATGCAGTGGCGGAGATCTTTTCCTTGATGCCTATCTTGGTTTCCAGATCAGGCCTCTGACGGTGGAGGAATGTTTCAGGTGCGATCGGCTGTTCTTCAGTTCAGCGTTTGTCTATGCTTTTGTCCGTCATCCGATCGATCGCTTTCTCGCGGTTATTCGCCGTGTGGATGCGGGCCAGCAGATCACTGAGCTGACCGCTTTACGCCGTGAATTGATGCGTTTTGGATCGTCAGCAGATGCGATTGCCGCCAACGTTGAAGCCGATTCACCGTTGCTGTCCCATCCCCTGTTTCGACCTCAGCATAGGTTCCTGGAGTTCAAGGAAAAGCTCTATGTTGATCGTGTGTTCAAGGCGGAGACCTGGAAAGCCGATCTTGATCTGTTGCAGACAATCACAGGCATCCAGCTTCGCTCACCCGACCCTGTCCAGGTGGAAGCGGCCCTGTCAATCGATGCGTCAGCATCAGGGCTAAGTGATGTGGCGATCGCCAACCTACGCAGGATCTATGCTAAGGACTTTGACCTGTTTGGATACCTCTGACTGATGACTTATGGTTAAAGTTCTTTGATTGATTCGCAAACCTATGGGCACCCTGATTGAGAACTGCCATGAACTATCTCACTGATCATCCGGTAGCGCGACGCATCTTCAATGCAATCAGAGATCGACCCTATGCCTGGGCTGTCTCTTCAGAAAGTCCGGCGAACAATTGCTATGTCAAGGGTATCGCGTTGCTTCAGCGGTTGGGAGTGCTGGGATATGGGGTTCGCGGGCGAGTTGGCGAGATCTGTTTCGGAGATATCATCCCTGCAGGAATTCAGAGCCTGCATCCCTCTGAATTCCTGCCCACCCACTTCTGGGTTGAGATCTGGTTGGATGGCGGTTGGCATGTTCTTGATTGCAGTTATGATCCACCCCTTGCAGAGGCTGGGTTGGTTGTGAATCAGTGGGACAGCAACAGGACGTGCTTTGAAATCACTAAAGTCTACTCACAAGAAGACATCATTGCCTATCAGATGCAATGGGAGGATCAGGGCCTTCTGTGCAGCTACTTTGAACTGGTGGCTCCGTTCGCGTGCGCATTCAATCAGTGGCTTGAGAATGTGCGAGTCGGTCCAAAGCTTGTTTGCCCTGAACCTGATGCTCAGTTGCCTGCATGACAGGATAATCTCGCTAGGGTGATATTGTCATGCCTCCATCAAGCGGGAGTGATACGCCATGGATGAAGTCTGATGCTGCGCTGGCAAGGAACAGGGCGACATTGGCGACCTCCTTGGGTTCGCCAAAGCGATGCAAGGGGATTCTCTTTTCCTTCAGTTCTCTCTGTTCCTTCATGGCCGGTTTATCCCAGATTGCGTGCCCCATATCAGTGAGGATCACTGTCGGGCAGATAGCATTCACGTGGATTTTATGCGGACCCCATTCAACCGCCATGGTGCGTGTGAGCTGATTCAGTGCCGCCTTAGATGCGGCGTAGGCACTCAGGCCTGGCGAGCCGACAAAGGCTCCAATCGACGAAATATTCACAATCTTCCCACTTCCTCGTGCGATCATCTGAGGAACTAAGGCTTGAGAAAGTAGTAGAACAGAGCGCAGATTCAAGTCAAAAGTCTCGTCCCACTCAGCCTGGCTAGTTTCCAGAATCGGTTTGACTATGGCGGCGATGCCTGCATTGTTGACGAGAACATCCCATGCAGGGCAAAGTTCCAGGGCTTTGTCTCCCGCTCTTTGTGCTCCTTCGGCGCAAGCCAGGTCTGCCGTGATCACATCGCAGTGTCGCCCTTTCCCTTCTACAAGGCGCTTTGTGTTGTGGAGTCCTGCCGTGTTCCTGCCGATCACTCCGATATCAGCTCCGGCTTCGGCAAATGTTTCAGCGATGGCTGCACCCAAGCCCTTTGAATCGCCTGAGATCAGCGCCCTTTGGCCATCCAGTCTGAAGTCCTTCATGGTTTCGACTCTCATTTCAGGTACGCATCACAAGATCTTTTCAGTTTTTCAAGCCTCAAGATCTCATTCTGCGGATCATGCTAATGAGGCCGGGAGGCACTGCGCAGTTTGGTCACGATCTTTCATTTCTGTCAGCCGGTTTGTTGTGCTGGAGCTTCTCTCCACAATCGCTTGCAATGTCAGCTAGAGAGTTGTAAGACGTGCCAGTCTAGCTTTCAGTCGTCAACCTGCTTCCGCTCCCCCGGTTCAGGAGACAGGTAGCGGTGACGCAACGTCCAGATTCTGGCCCAAGGGCTGTCAATATCGTCATCAAGACGAGCCAGTGGCCGGTTCCCATCACTCCCAGCTTCTGGACCTTTGGATGTCGCAGGCAATTCCCGGGACTCCTGGCGGATCGAGCGGTAGCCGCCCCGCCTCGCAGCAGGCTCATCAGCACCGTCGCCCGCAGAGCGGAAGGATGCTGCTGGGATATCACGCTTTGGTGGAGAACTTCTTTTCCCACCCTGAAACTGGACATGGACCTTGATGACGATCGGCAAGTCCTGATTTCACCCCAGCAACTGCAGTGCGATCCTGCTTCTTGATTGAGGGCTACGACAACCCTGAACGACGCCTCTCATCTGACGTGGCCCCCGGAAACTGAGCCCGTTCGACTACGGGCAGGAGTTCATCCCTGTCCGTACACTCATCCCAGAGAAGCTCTGAGACCTGCCCACCGAAAAGAGGGAACCTCAATGGCTTGCTCAGCTTGGCTGAGTTGGCTGACCAGGACCAGGCGGTTCTGAGCCTGTGAGCTCGGCAGTGGTCAGGGGTCTGTCCCCCTCCAGCACCACGGTGGCCAGGGCCGGAAACAGCAGCACTGTGAGTGCGGCGGCTGCCACGAGCACGGTGGCATCAGGTGGTGTCAACAGACCTGCCTGACGCGCCATCACGGCCATGGCCACCACCAGGGGCAGCTGGGTGGCGTTGTCCAGAGCCAGAGCCAGCCGCGACCGGGGGCTGAGCTGCTTTCGGAGCAGCAGCCAGACGGGAAGCCCCCGCACCAGCAGCATGGCTAACGCCAGCAGTGGTACCAGTCCCCAGAGGCTTGGCGCCTGAGCCAGCGCACGGACGTCAAGCTGCATGCCTGACACGATGAAAAACAGTGGAATCGCAAAGGCCTGGCCCAGACCATCCAGTCGTTCTCCGATCTTGAGACGATGCCGATGGGCAGTGCCCTCACGCACCAGCAGGCCGAGCACAAGTCCCCCCAGCGCCAGGTTGATCTGAACGACGTTATTGAGCACCACCATCAGGATCAGCGCACCCACGACCAGGCGGGTGGGCAACTGGGCCGATCGCTGCATGGTGTGCTCAAACAGTTCCTCCCAGCGGGACTGATGCCTTCGCACCAGCAGCAGTCCCAAGATCGAAACGGAGCCAAAGGCAACGAGAATGGTGGCCTCTTCTGGAGCACGCTGTCCTGCCAGCAGCAGGCTGAAAATCACGGTGGGCGCCACCTCTCCGAGGGTGGCCACGCTGATGAGCGTGCGGGCATAGCTCTCCGGGAGGTGGGTGCGATCCCGCAGCACCGGCATCAGGATGCCCAGGGCTGTGGTGGTGAGTGCCAGAGCCACGATCTGGAGATTGTCGAAACCAGCGAAGCTCACCAGCAGCATCGCCACGACCACGGCGAGGCCGGCGGACGCAAACCAGGCCGTGAGGGCACGCTGCAGCGGCTTGCCGCGCAGCAGGTCCGGCTGGATCTCAAGGCCGGCCACCAGAAACAGCATCCCCATGCCGAAGGCGGAGATGTTCGTGAGAAAGGGACCAACACTCACCAGGTGCAGACCCTGAGGACCGATCCATGCCCCGAGCGCCATCTCAAGCACGCCAGCGGGCAGTGGTAGCCACGGCAGCATCGCCGGGAGCCAGGCCGTCAGTAGGGACTCCTGAAAAAGATTCTCGGCCCATCGGCGCCGGATTCGTCCGTTTGCTTCGCGTTAATCAGGCTGGCAAGCGCGGTGACATCAAGTCGGCCAGATCTCAAAAGCATGGCTTGCAGATGCCCTCAGGCGCTCTGATCGCTGACCAGGCCATAAAAAAGCTGTAGATCCACCCAAAAAGAAGGACAAAAAAGAGGCGCAGCAGCCTCAAGACCTTTTCCGCGCACATCACGACAAAGGCCATCGAGATGGAGGATTCGGCACCAGCTGGTAGACGAGCCATGATCAGATCCAGGGAATACTTGCGCTTTCCAGAGCCAAAGACGCCTTCCACTTCATTGCGTCGAGCTTGATCAGATCGGAGCTGGTGCTTGTGTGCAGTGGTGACATCAGGATCCTTGGGCGGGCGACCCAATCGCTTGCCGGAGAGGCGAATACCGTTCCTCGTGCAGAAATGCCTATTCTTGGCCGTGATATAAATCCGGTCGGCGCAGATTCGCTCTGGGTAAGATCCTGTATCCAGCTTGTATTTTTCCGCCTGAGCGATAAGGTCTTCTCCTTCGTTGTAGGGGTTCCAGCTTGTGCGGTGCAAGAACGGAAAGCCGTTTTGAACCGAAACACTGATTTTGGCTCCAAACTCCACCGCAGCACGTGCTTTGCCTCGCACCATTGGGCGGATATGGGTCTGCACAAGATTCACCAGGCGGTCTGGAATGCTGTTGGTCTGAGAGGCGAGCAGAAGGCCCTGTTGCCGCTCCAACTCGCTGCAGGCCAACAACTTCTGCCACCAATGCCTCTTAAGCTCGGAAAGCCTTGCCCCGCAGCCGATCAGAGCATCAATGGCCTTGAGATTCTGCCGCACATAGCCAAGCTGATGTTTAATGGCAGCCTTCACTTTGCGGCGACGTGGTCGTTTTTGCTTCGCCACTCTCAGGAAATGAGCACGAGCAAGGCCACGGTCGTAGCGAGGTCGATGTCTCCTGAATCCCGATGACTGACTGCACAGATCATCAATGACTCGCTCGGTCGTTGTGCGAGCCTCGTTGAGGAGCTTGAGGTCTCTGGGATAGGTGATGTCGGCTGGAGTGCAACTGGCATCAATCGTGAGAGTGCCCCAATTCTTTCCTTCTGGCCAGTCAGCAGGCTTGATCAACGCATCAAGTTCTAGCTGAGCGCCTCCTCCACTGGAATCACGATCATCATGGTCGTCATCGTCTGCTGCCTGAGCAAGTGCTTCCAGAAGGATCTCTTTGCCGCGCTGCACCACCAGCTCGTTGATACGGCGCAGATCCTCGTCAGAAAAACGCTTGCGAAAGTGCACCATCATCGAGGCATCAAACGGTGCCTTAGCTGTGTAGCCCGCAAAGCCGAGAAAGAACTGAATATAGGCGTTCTCTCTGATCTGATGGACTGTCTCTTCGTCGGTGAGCCCTAACTTCTGTTTGATGTAGAGAGCACCAAAGGCCATTCTCACTGATTTGGCTGGAGCGCCAATTGTGGCGCTGAATTGAGGGGCATAGGTTTCTTCCAGCTCATCCCATGGGATCAGCCCCTCCAGTTGAACCCAGCGATTCTCGGGATCAAGTGTGCCGCCAAATGGCAGGTGGAACTCCTTGATTGAGATCTGACCGTTATTGTGCCTCCGGTACATATGGAACGATCAGGAGTAAAGGCAATCACGGATTGCCTGATTCACGGCCACTTTAGCGGTTTCTCATGCTTGAGACCAGCTGCGGCGCAATGGATCTGGATTGTTCAGGAGTCCCTCAGTAGGGACTCCTGAAAAAGATTCTCGGCCCATCGGCGCCGGATTCGTCCGTTTGCTTCGCGTTAATCAGGCTGGCAAGCGCGGTGACATCAAGTCGGCCAGATCTCAAAAGCATGGCTTGCAGATGCCCTCAGGCGCTCTGATCGCTGACCAGGCCATAAAAAAGCTGTAGATCCACCCAAAAAGAAGGACAAAAAAGAGGCGCAGCAGCCTCAAGACCTTTTCCGCGCACATCACGACAAAGGCCATCGAGATGGAGGATTCGGCACCAGCTGGTAGACGAGCCATGATCAGATCCAGGGAATACTTGCGCTTTCCAGAGCCAAAGACGCCTTCCACTTCATTGCGTCGAGCTTGATCAGATCGGAGCTGGTGCTTGTGTGCAGTGGTGACATCAGGATCCTTGGGCGGGCGACCCAATCGCTTGCCGGAGAGGCGAATACCGTTCCTCGTGCAGAAATGCCTATTCTTGGCCGTGATATAAATCCGGTCGGCGCAGATTCGCTCTGGGTAAGATCCTGTATCCAGCTTGTATTTTTCCGCCTGAGCGATAAGGTCTTCTCCTTCGTTGTAGGGGTTCCAGCTTATGCGGTGCAAGAACGGAAAGCCGTTTTGAACCGAAACACTGATTTTGGCTCCAAACTCCACCGCAGCACGTGCTTTGCCTCGCACCATTGGGCGGATATGGGTCTGCACAAGATTCACCAGGCGGTCTGGAATGCTGTTGGTCTGAGAGGCGAGCAGAAGGCCCTGTTGCCGCTCCAACTCGCTGCAGGCCAACAACTTCTGCCACCAATGCCTCTTAAGCTCGGAAAGCCTTGCCCCGCAGCCGATCAGAGCATCAATGGCCTTGAGATTCTGCCGCACATAGCCAAGCTGATGTTTAATGGCAGCCTTCACTTTGCGGCGACGTGGTCGTTTTTGCTTCGCCACTCTCAGGAAATGAGCACGAGCAAGGCCACGGTCGTAGCGAGGTCGATGTCTCCTGAATCCCGATGACTGACTGCACAGATCATCAATGACTCGCTCGGTCGTTGTGCGAGCCTCGTTGAGGAGCTTGAGGTCTCTGGGATAGGTGATGTCGGCTGGAGTGCAACTGGCATCAATCGTGAGAGTGCCCCAATTCTTTCCTTCTGGCCAGTCAGCAGGCTTGATCAACGCATCAAGTTCTAGCTGAGCGCCTCCTCCACTGGAATCACGATCATCATGGTCGTCATCGTCTGCTGCCTGAGCAAGTGCTTCCAGAAGGATCTCTTTGCCGCGCTGCACCACCAGCTCGTTGATACGGCGCAGATCCTCGTCAGAAAAACGCTTGCGAAAGTGCACCATCATCGAGGCATCAAACGGTGCCTTAGCTGTGTAGCCCGCAAAGCCGAGAAAGAACTGAATATAGGCGTTCTCTCTGATCTGATGGACTGTCTCTTCGTCGGTGAGCCCTAACTTCTGTTTGATGTAGAGAGCACCAAAGGCCATTCTCACTGATTTGGCTGGAGCGCCAATTGTGGCGCTGAATTGAGGGGCATAGGTTTCTTCCAGCTCATCCCATGGGATCAGCCCCTCCAGTTGAACCCAGCGATTCTCGGGATCAAGTGTGCCGCCAAATGGCAGGTGGAACTCCTTGATTGAGATCTGACCGTTATTGTGCCTCCGGTACATATGGAACGATCAGGAGTAAAGGCAATCACGGATTGCCTGATTCACGGCCACTTTAGCGGTTTCTCATGCTTGAGACCAGCTGCGGCGCAATGGATCTGGATTGTTCAGGAGTCCCCAAGAAGTCTTGTGGTATCAGGCTTCGAGAGATAGTGACACTTGGATCACACCAGCAGCGAATAACTCTGTTCAGGAGAAAGTTCCTGCCTCAGAGGTTGACGAGGGGGCCTGTTCAGAATGGCCAGTTCGCCTCAACTGGCTATGGACCGTATATAACTGAGCTCACGATCATGCTTTTGGCTAAACCATGGAGGCATCTTGATTCTTTCGGAGACGTTGTAAGTGTCAATTCTAAAGCATCCGGTAGCGGCGGTATTTACGACCAGAGATCAGAGATCTGATTGAATACAGCTTCGCCTATCTGCTGCCCAAGCAGGAGCCCACCCTGGTTTGCGTCGTCAAAATGAATGCCACCATAAATACGAGAAATCCCTGATTCCAGCCAGGCGTCTTGCCATGTAGCCCAAGACAGTGTAATCGGGATATTCTTTGACTTCTCAATTAGTGATGTTGTGGTTACAGAGGCGCCAAAATATGCGTTGCCAGTGATAAGATCGATGATCTTGCCAGCGGCAGAGGAAAACGTACTGTGCCCAGATACAAATTCGGCAAAAGGCGGAGAGTATCCTGCTCCAAGTGTCTGATACGTCTCCCAGTCGACGCCATTGATAAGCTCTCGCTGCTGTGTCTCTCTAGAGTAGGCAAAGACTTGAATTCCAGGAGCCAGCAAATCCTCGTCGCGTAGCAGGCCAAGACGACTGAGTTCTGTGATCGCTGATTGAGGCCGACCATAATCAGTTTCTGTCTTTAAGCCCCAGGCGGCCACCCCAGCTGAATAAAGGGCTTGTCCGATAGCAAAGAAGAGACGTGCGTCTTCGCTTCGATTGTTATCGTTTAGCTCTGATGCAAATCTGCCGAATTCCATCCATGTACCAGGCGGGAAGCCTGTTCCTGCTCCATCCTCCCAGAACTCTGCAATCAGCTTCTCTTCTGGCGTGAGATTTGCGCTGGCGTCGACAACGCGCTGAGCCTGAGCGATGAACCTGGGGTTGATCAGTGTACCTATGAGCTCAGTGGTAATGGGCTGGGTTTGTCCATCATAAGTTATTGTCCCATTGGCCAAGTCATATGAAGCACCATCAACAAGTAAGAAAGGCTCGGGTCGTGAAACGCTATCCTTGAGAGTATCCAGCTTTTTCCCGTCAAGAATCTGACGTACATCTCCCCACTGCGGCGTCAAGAATGTTTGCAAGCCACTGGATGGATCTCCCCCTACACGGTACTCGGGGCTCCAGCGATCTATGATCCGAATCTCTGCCGGCCCGCCATTCACGGACTCGTAATTGACAGAATCAGTAGAGCCGTCGTTGGCATAAAAATCATTGACACGGACTGCAATCTTATTGCCAAGCTTGCGTGCCTTCGCATCTAACTTGGATGGAATCGATTTTAAAATACTTGGCAGTGATAGCTCAATCAGCGGCGCTGAGTCGGGAGCTTGCGCAAGCATCGTTGCGCCGGCTGCGTAGGCAGTTACATTGTCTATGAACTTTTCACGGAGTTCATCGCTTAGATCTTTGGTGAATTTTATGACTTGACGCTCAAGTAGTCGGTCCGACTTCTTCGATCCTAGGCTTGTGAAGCTATTGGGGTCAAAAAGTTGATCAGCTTCGTAAAATGCCGAGCCTGCTGCTGCATAGAAACGTGCCGCAATTGTCGGTCCGATGAGGCCGTCTATCTTGACGGTCTTCGATGCAACCGCTTCGGTCGCTAGATGTGCGAGTTCGAAGATGACGGTCGTATTGCCATCTGTGCTTACTGTTTCGGTGTTAAGGGTAGGGGAGTCGAGATCAACCCGCTGCAGGATTGGTTTCGAGACTTCTATCGCGTCCAGGGCGCGCCTTTCTGAGTTCGACACAGTTCCAAGATAGAACGATCCTCTTGTCTAACCCATCGTGGTCCCGAACCATCTCTTGGGCCTGAATCGGCTAGAACTCATCTGACTTTATTCAGGGCTGATGGCCTGAGCTGGTTCTCGCCAGCCCAGCAATGGCAGCAAGCCCTTGATGTCGTGCGACAACGCGGCCAGGTCTTTGATGATCGACCAGAACCCATCGAAGTGCAGCGCATCCATCGTCAGGCTCCTGAGCGTGGCCATGATCTGAACGCCGTTGTCCTCGCGGTCGCGTTGGGCGCCTTTCTGTCGCTGGGTATCGCGAGACCGGTGCCAGCTGTTCTCCATGTTCCGGCGATCACAGACCTGCTGCGGCAAGGCCCCTGAGGTGGGTGCCTTTTATTGGACAGTTCCGGCCCCTGACATCGTTAACCCAGGACGGGTGGAACATGGTTCGGCCTCAGTGTAGACCGCGTGGGGAGTTTTGCCTCCAAGGGAACTGTGAGGTCTTACATGGCAATACCGCCACAGGAAGCGGGCCAGGCTGATTTCAGCGTCCCAGCCATCGCTGTATGCCCGTAGGTAGACCTCCTCGTACTTGACAGTCCTCCACAGCCGTTCAACAAGGATGTTGTCGTAGCACCGCTTTCTGCCGGACCAGCTGATCTGGATCCGCTCCCCTTTGAGTCTGGCCACAAAGTCAGCGGACGTGAACTGACAGCCTTGATCGGAGTGGAAGATCTCTGGCCTACGGCCGCCTCCCAAGGCCATCTCCAGGGCCTCCAGACAGAACTTCGTGTCAAGGCTGTTGGAGAGCCTCCAGCTGAGCACATGCCTGGAATGGAGATCCATGATCGCCACCAGATAGAGGAACCCTTTCTGCAGAGGGATGTAGGTGATGTCGGTCGCCCAGACCTGATCCACCGACGTGACCTGCGTGAGGTCCACCAGGCAGGGGAACCGCACGGACGGATCACCTGGAACCGTCGTCCGGGGCTTCTGGTAGATCGCCCGTAATCCCATGCGCCGCATGAGGTTTCGCACTCGATCTCGGCTGATCGGGATACCATCTTGGGCCAGATAGTCCACCATCCGGCGGCTGCCGCTGCAGGGATCCTCCAGGTAGAGAGCATCGATCCTGGCCATGATCCGCAGCGTCGATACACGGACCGGTGTCGGCCGGTAGTACAGCGTGGATCGAGGCAGCCCCAGCAGCGCACACTGCCTGCTGATGCTGAGCTCGGGGTGGTCGTGATCGACCAGCTTGCGCAGTTCACGGGCATCAGAGCAGTTGAGACTTTTTTTTGAGCCACTCCAGCTCCATCTGCAGCCGTCCGATCTGCTGGAACAGCTCCGCCTCCTTGGCCTGCCCCTCCTCCTTGTCCTTGGTCTTCTTGCCTCGGGTGAAGAGCTCGCTGGCACCGTCCAGGAGCTGCCGCTTCCACTGGCTCACCTGGATCGGGTGGATGGCGTGGTCGGCGGCGATCTCCTGGATCGTCTTGCGGCCACTGATCGCCTCCATGGCGACCCTGGCCTTGAACTCGGGGCTGTGGGTGCGGCGCTTGCTCATCGGTGGGAGCCCCTTTCAGGGGCGGTACCCCGCCTCAGAGGTTAACGATGGGGCCTGTCCAGAAAAGCCAGACCACCTCACCCGGCACCGACGAACCGGTAGCAGAAACTGCCCTGGTTCATCCACGGCATCCACTGCTCGCCTCACCTGCTTCCAGATCGCTGGCTTCACCTGTCACTCATCCTGCAGGCTCGGCCGAGGCCCGGCCCCAGCATCAGGGCCGGATCCATCGCCAGTGCCTGGCGGGCGCTGGTGTCTACATCCAGCAGCACCGCAGAGGCGGCCAGCTGCTGGACCATGCAGGGGGGCGTTGCAGCACAACGGGCAATCCTAATGCCGGAAATGTCAAGCTTCCGATGCAGGAAGACGTGGTTTTTGATGTAGCCAAGAACGAGACGGCCAAGGCGTTTCGTCTGGGCACCAGCTTCTACTCCCTCTTCTGTTTCCAGTCACTCCTGCTTCTCAGGGGCGACCGTGGCGAGTTTCTGAACCCCCTGTGGCTCAGCAGCTTGGTCTTCACCGTCTCGTCGGTGATGTCGTTCCATTCCAGCACCCCCTCAGGTTGCTTTGTTGCCCGCAGATCCGCCCCGCCCAGGGCCGTGAGCGCCCCCAGGATTGTCCTGAAGCTCGGCAGCGTCGCTGAGGTGGCTCCTGACGGTCGTGGTCAATGGGGGCACTGCCCTGCCTCCAGTGATCCCAGCAGGATTGGGGGCCGACAAGCTTGATGTGCCCTGCAATGGCTCAGAACCCGTTTTCGACCACGAGCTCCTTCAGCGGGAGCTGGCCGGGCTTTGGCCAGGGCTCCTGGGTGCCCTTGCCGATCGCCACCATCGGCCCCATCACGTGGTCTGCCGGCAGGTGGATCAGCTCGGCCAGTTTCTCGATCTCGAAGCCGATCATCGGACAGCTCTGATAGCCCATGCCGGTGGCGGCCAGCATCAGGGTCTGCATGGCCAGGCCGATCGAGCGCTGGGCTTCATCGCGCTGCAGCCACTCCCTCCCGTCATGGAAAGGGCCCATCCAGCCCACCAGCAGATCGGCCACCGGCTGGGGAGCTCCTGCCCAGTAGCGCTGCGGCTGCTTGCTCCAGGCCTTGACGTCGGCGGTGAACAACACCAGCAGCGAGGCATCGGTGATCTGGGCCTGGTCGTTGCCGTACTCCTTGCGGATCGTGCTCCGCAGCGCCGGATCACGCAGGATCACAAACCGCCAGTGCTGGATGTTGAAGCTGGTGGGCGCCTGGATGGTGGCCTCGAGCAGCCGCCGTTCCTCCTCCGCGGTCAAGCGATGGCTCGGATCGAAGTGCTTCACGGCCCGCCGCGCGTAGATGGCGTCGATCACGTCCATGGCAAGGCGGGGCAGAGGTTCTGGATGTCGACCCTATCGGCCCCGGCTGGATTTCTCCAGATCTCCACAATCCTGCCGCTGACCAAGCCGGTCACGGGGGGGCATGGGACAGTCGATTGGTCGTGTCGGCTGCATGGTTGGTTGGACAGCACCTCTCGCAGCCGATCGCGCAACCTCTGCAGCGGCTGCACCAGGTCGACATCGTCCAGCAGGCCTCGCTCGGGCAGGCAGGTTTCATCGCTGCGCCGCACATCACTGAAGCGGGCCACGGCCTGCGACACCGTCTCCGAGAAGTCGGGTCTAGCCGCCAGCAGTTCCCTGAAACTGCCACTGGGGATGTCAAACACGAGGCTGTCTTCCGTGGCCCACATCGAGGTGGGATAAGCCACCGGCAGTCGATGGGGTTGTTCACCGAAGAACTCCGCCTCACCGAAGCTGAACAGTTGGCGGCTGATGCGATCCGTCTCCTGGATGGCGGTGATGCGACCCTCCAGTACCAGATGGAGCGCAAGACTGTCTTCTGCCTTGTGGATCAGCACCTCTCCGGCTGCAACCCTTCGGCGAGCGTCGCTTCCACCAGTTCACGCAGCCTGCGGGCATCGAGATTGCTGAAACAGGGAATCTCTGCCAGCCGCTGCTCCCGTGCCGGCAGGGGCTTCGGATGAGGCTTCGGTTATGGCGCGGTGGGCGTCTCACCGGCCTGCGGCCTCGCCATCCTGCTGGGCAGGAGTTGCATCATCTGCTTCTCGCCCTGAAGGTGAATCCCACGGGCGCTGAGTCCATGCTGAATGGCGTAAGTCAGGGCGCTGCGCAGCAGGGCCTGGCTATGGATGGCGCTAGTCCAGACCCACAACTCGAACTCCAGCTTCTGTGGCACCGCCAACCCCGCCTCCAGCAAAGCCTCCGTCACTAGCAGGGGTTACAGCTCTACATCACGCTCACCACCACATCGACCCGCCCGTCGCTGCTCGCGTCGCTGAGCTTGTGTACCGGGGTGTTGGTGATCATGGCGTTGGGCAGCACGATCTCTGGCCCCTGGAACGTGCGGATCACCGTGGAGCGAAAGGAGATCTCGCGGATGTAGTCGCAGATGGAGGCGGATTCGATCAGATCGCCCACCTTGAGCCTGCTCTTCAGCAGCAGGGTGAGGCCACTGCTGAGGTTGCGGGTCAGGTCCTGCAATCCGAAGCAAACACCGACGCTACGGGCCCCGTACATGGGGACTCCTGAAAAAGATTCTCGGCCCATCGGCGCCGGATTCGTCCGTTTGCTTCGCGTTAATCAGGCTGGCAAGCGCGGTGACATCAAGTCGGCCAGATCTCAAAAGCATGGCTTGCAGATGCCCTCAGGCGCTCTGATCGCTGACCAGGCCATAAAAAAGCTGTAGATCCACCCAAAAAGAAGGACAAAAAAGAGGCGCAGCAGCCTCAAGACCTTTTCCGCGCACATCACGACAAAGGCCATCGAGATGGAGGATTCGGCACCAGCTGGTAGACGAGCCATGATCAGATCCAGGGAATACTTGCGCTTTCCAGAGCCAAAGACGCCTTCCACTTCATTGCGTCGAGCTTGATCAGATCGGAGCTGGTGCTTGTGTGCAGTGGTGACATCAGGATCCTTGGGCGGGCGACCCAATCGCTTGCCGGAGAGGCGAATACCGTTCCTCGTGCAGAAATGCCTATTCTTGGCCGTGATATAAATCCGGTCGGCGCAGATTCGCTCTGGGTAAGATCCTGTATCCAGCTTGTATTTTTCCGCCTGAGCGATAAGGTCTTCTCCTTCGTTGTAGGGGTTCCAGCTTGTGCGGTGCAAGAACGGAAAGCCGTTTTGAACCGAAACACTGATTTTGGCTCCAAACTCCACCGCAGCACGTGCTTTGCCTCGCACCATTGGGCGGATATGGGTCTGCACAAGATTCACCAGGCGGTCTGGAATGCTGTTGGTCTGAGAGGCGAGCAGAAGGCCCTGTTGCCGCTCCAACTCGCTGCAGGCCAACAACTTCTGCCACCAATGCCTCTTAAGCTCGGAAAGCCTTGCCCCGCAGCCGATCAGAGCATCAATGGCCTTGAGATTCTGCCGCACATAGCCAAGCTGATGTTTAATGGCAGCCTTCACTTTGCGGCGACGTGGTCGTTTTTGCTTCGCCACTCTCAGGAAATGAGCACGAGCAAGGCCACGGTCGTAGCGAGGTCGATGTCTCCTGAATCCCGATGACTGACTGCACAGATCATCAATGACTCGCTCGGTCGTTGTGCGAGCCTCGTTGAGGAGCTTGAGGTCTCTGGGATAGGTGATGTCGGCTGGAGTGCAACTGGCATCAATCGTGAGAGTGCCCCAATTCTTTCCTTCTGGCCAGTCAGCAGGCTTGATCAACGCATCAAGTTCTAGCTGAGCGCCTCCTCCACTGGAATCACGATCATCATGGTCGTCATCGTCTGCTGCCTGAGCAAGTGCTTCCAGAAGGATCTCTTTGCCGCGCTGCACCACCAGCTCGTTGATACGGCGCAGATCCTCGTCAGAAAAACGCTTGCGAAAGTGCACCATCATCGAGGCATCAAACGGTGCCTTAGCTGTGTAGCCCGCAAAGCCGAGAAAGAACTGAATATAGGCGTTCTCTCTGATCTGATGGACTGTCTCTTCGTCGGTGAGCCCTAACTTCTGTTTGATGTAGAGAGCACCAAAGGCCATTCTCACTGATTTGGCTGGAGCGCCAATTGTGGCGCTGAATTGAGGGGCATAGGTTTCTTCCAGCTCATCCCATGGGATCAGCCCCTCCAGTTGAACCCAGCGATTCTCGGGATCAAGTGTGCCGCCAAATGGCAGGTGGAACTCCTTGATTGAGATCTGACCGTTATTGTGCCTCCGGTACATATGGAACGATCAGGAGTAAAGGCAATCACGGATTGCCTGATTCACGGCCACTTTAGCGGTTTCTCATGCTTGAGACCAGCTGCGGCGCAATGGATCTGGATTTTTCAGGAGTCCCTACATGACTGCCAGGCCCCGGAAATCGAGCCCCATGCCCTGGGCCACGGCCACGTCGCCGAACGCCGCCAGTCCCAGGGCCAGCAGCGTTCCGATCGCCTCGCGGCGACTTTCCTTCAGGCCCAGCCAGACCAGCACCCCCTTGGCCAGCACAAAGCGGAGCAGTCGTGCCGCCGCGGTCACGACCAGCAGCAGGCCTCCCACCTGCAGCAACCGGAGTAATGACAGCGATTGCCGCCCCAGCGGAATCAGCGGTGCGCTGAACAAGCGGTGCGCTGAACAGCCGTGGCAGCCAGTTCAGTGGGATCAATCCATCTCGGCTCCATCCTCCCCCCGATCGGCCACGCCGTGCCCCTCCAGTGGTTCGGCGCTGATCCCCTCGATCTCACGCAGATAGCGGGCTAGGCTATCTGCCTTACCATGGGTCACGTACACCTGCCGGGCGCTGGTGTCCTTGACCGTGCGCACCAGGCCGTCCCAGTCGGCATGGTCACTCAGCACGAATCCGCGTTCGAAGCCCCGGCGTCGCCGGGCGCCGCGCACCGCCATCCAGCCGCTCACGAAGGCCGTCTGGGGCCATCGGAAGCGCTTTATCCAGGCTGAACGATGGGCGGCCGGTGGCGCGATCACCAGGCGGCCCGCCAGGGAGTCGCTTCGCGGGATTGCGCTCACTGCCTGGGTGGGCGGCAGTGCTAGGCCCGCCTCGCGGTAGGCCGGCATCAGGGCCTGAACGGCGCCATGGAGCAACACTTCGTCGCTCACGCCGACGGCGTGGAGCTCCGCCAGGATTCGCTGCGCCTTACCGAAGGCATAGGCAAACAGAATCGATGGACGATCCGGTGCCGTCTGCCACCACCGCTGGATCTCAGTGGCCACCTCGGCGCCGGGACGCCAGCGGTAGATCGGCAGGGCGAAGGTGGCTTCTGTGATGAACACATCGGCCTGCACAGGTTGGAACGGCTGGCAGCTGGGATCGGCGCAGCGCTTGTAATCGCCGCTCACCAGCCAGCTTTCGCCGCCGGCCTCCAGCCGCACCTGGGCCGAACCGAGCACATGGCCGGCGGAATGGAATGACACCCGCGCCGCGCCGATTCTGAGCTCCTGGTCGTAGACGACGCGGTTCAGCTCAATGGCGCTGCCGAGCCGTTGCCGCAGGATCGCCTCACTGGCGCCGATCGCCCAGTATTCACCGCAGCCGGGGCGGGCATGGTCGGCATGGGCGTGACTGATCAACGCCCGCGGCACCGGTCGCCAGGGATCAATCCAGGCCTGGGCCGCCGGGCAGTACAGGCCCTCGGGGGTGAGCTGCAGCAGACCATCCGGCGGCAGGGGCATGGCGCGGAACGAACAGGGTGCTGGCGCGATCACCGCATCCTGGCGATGCCGCGCCGTTGACGGCGCGCTGCAGTCCCTCTAGCCATGGACTAACTGATGCAGCAGGCCCATGGCGCTCGACGCCTTTCGCGAAGAGCTGGCGAGCACGGCGGCCGCTCTGGCGGCTCCAGGCACCGGTCTGCTGGCGGCCGATGAATCCACCGGCACGATCGGCAAGCGCTTTGCGGCGATTGGAGTGGAGAACACCGAGGAGCATCGCCGGGCCTATCGCACCCTGCTGGCCACCGCCCCAGGCCTGGGCGACGCGATCAGCGGCGTGATCCTCTACGAGGAAACCCTGTTTCAGGATGCCCCGGACGGTGGCTCGATTCTTGATCTGTTCAAGGCCCAGGGCCTGGTGCCGGGGATCAAGGTCGATCAGGGGGTGGAGCCTCTGGCCGGTGGGCTGTCCGGTGAGAGCTGGTGCACCGGCCTCAAGGGTCTCCAGCAGCGGGCCGCCCGGTACTACGAACGTGGTGCCCGCTTCGCCAAATGGCGCGCGGTGCTGCGCATCACCGCCGATGGCTGCCCGTCGGAGCTCTGCGTGCGTGAGAACGCCTGGGGGCTGGCCCGTTACGCCCGCACCGTGCAGGAGGAAGGACTGGTGCCGATCGTGGAGCCCGAAATCCTGATGGATGGCGACCACGACATCGAGACCACTGCCGCGGTGCAGGAATGGGTGCTGCGCCTTGTCTACGAGGCCCTGGCGATCAACGGAGTGTTCCTCGAGGGCAGCCTGCTGAAGCCGTCGATGACCTTGCCGGGCATGGGTTGCGCCCAGGCTCCAAGCCCCGAGCAGGCCGCCGCTTATACCCTGCGCACCCTCGAGCGGACGGTGCCGGCCAGTGTGCCGGCGATCCTGTTCCTCTCCGGTGGTCTCAGCGAAGAGGAAGCCAGCGTCTATCTCAATGCCATCAATGCCGCCGCCGATGGGGCTCCCTGGCATCTGGGTTTTTCCTATGGCCGGGCCATGCAGCAGTCGTGCCTGAAGCACTGGGCCGGCGTTGACATCGAGGCCGGTCATGGGGCCCTGCTGGCCCGGGCCCGGGCCAATGGGGATGCGGCGCGGGGGATCTACGTGCCTGGCTCCCAGCCCTCCGATGGCAAGTCTCTGTACGTGGCCAACTACAGCTACTGAGCAGCCCAGGCAAGCTCCAGGGAGGCTGCTCAGCGGCTCATCTCCAGCATCCGCTGGATCGGCATCAGGGCTCTCTGGCTGGTGGATTCATCGAGTTCGATCGCCGGGCTGAGATCCCGCAGGCAGCGCCACAGCTTCTCCAGGGTGTTGAGCCGCATGTAGGGGCAGCTGTTGCAGCTGCAGCCATCGGCTCCGGGCACCTCGAAGAACGTCTTGGAGGGCGCCGCCTTGCGCATCTGGTGGAGGATCCCTGGTTCAGTGAGCACGATCAACTCCTGGGCCGGGCTGGCTGCGGCGCGGTGCAGCAGCTTGCTGGTGGAGCCGATGAAGTCCGCCAGGTCCAGCAGATGCTCCTGGCACTCGGGGTGGGCCAGTACCTCGGCGTCCGGGTGCTCCAGTTGAAGCTGCAGCAGCGCCTGCTCACTGAAGGTCTCGTGAACCATGCAGCTGCCGGGCCAGAGGGTGAGCTCCCGGCCGCTCTGGCGCTGCACCCAGCGGCCCAGGTTCTGATCGGGAGCGAACAGGATCGGCTGGTCGGCCGGTAGTTGCTGCACCAGATCCACGGCGTTGCTGCTGGTGCAGATCAGATCGCTCTGGGCCTTCACTGCTGCGGAGCAATTGATGTAGCTCACCACGAAGTGCTCGGGATGCTCGGCTCGAAAGGCGGCGAAACCATCGGCCGGACAGGCATCCGCCAGGGAGCAGCCGGCCTCCAGGTCGGGCAGCAGAACGGTCTTGCCGGGATTGAGGATCTTTGCGGTCTCGGCCATGAAATGGACGCCGCAGAACACGATCACGTCGGCGTCGGTGCTGGCCGCCTTGCGGGAGAGTTCGAGCGAATCACCGATGAAGTCGGCGATGTCCTGAATGGCGTCGTCCTGGTAGTAATGGGCCAGGATCACGGCCCGCCGCTCGCGGCTGAGCTCGCGGATCGCCGCCGCCAGATCCCTGGGCACCTCCAGGGTGTCGGTTGCGTTGGTGAGCTGGGCGGCTGAAACCAACCGGAACCTCGGGGCAGGCAGGATGATCCCAGCCTAGGGATCCGTATTGGCTGAACGATCGGTCTCCGCAGCAGGCCTTTCCCGCTCAGGTGGCTCCCCGTCGGGCGGTCCCTCATCCGGAGCGTCCTGCGGCACGCTGCTGAGGATCGCGATCGCCGGTGATCCCCATGATCAGTGGGACCAGAGCGATCACGCTCTGCTGGAGCTGATCCGGCCCGATGCCCTGCTGCTGGTGGGGGATTTCAGCGACGGCAAGCCCCGCATCCCCTCCCTGCTGCGCCGCCTGGAGCTGCCGCTCGCCTGCATTCTCGGGAACCACGACAGCGGCCACGATTCCAGCGGTCGCACCCTGCAACGCCAGCTGGACCTGCTCGGTGATCTCCACTGCGGCTGGGATCTGCGGCAGCTCTCTCCCCCCGGCCTGGCGGTGGTGGGGGCACGACCCGGCAGTGCCGGCGGCGGTTTTCACCTGTCCCGCGCCGTGCGAGCTGTGTTCGGACCGGTGGAGATGCGGGAATCGGCCCGGCGCATCTGTGAGGCGGCGTTGTCCGCCGATCCCTCCCTGCCGCTGCTGGTGCTCTCCCACTGCGGTCCGAGTGGCCTGGGCAGTGAACCGGGCGATCCCTGTGGCCGCGACTGGAAGGCCTCCGCCGGCGACTGGGGCGATCAGGATCTGGCCCTGGCCCTGGAAGGGATCCGCCGTCAGCGGTCCGTTCCTCTGGTGGTGTTTGGCCACATGCACCATGCCCTCAGGCGTGGACAGGGGGAGCGGCGGAGCTTCTGCCGCGATCGCAGTGGCACCGCCTACCTCAACACCGCCTGTGTGCCCCGCCATGGAGAGGATCAGGCCGGCCGCACCCTGCGCCACTTCAGCTGGGTGGAATTCCGGGGAGTGGAGCTGGCGGCCGTGAGCCACCGCTGGTATGGCCTGGATGGCTCCCTGCATTACGAGCAGAAGCTCTGGCGGTCTGAGCCAGCCCCAGGCCCGGCTCCGCTGGCTCCCCCTGCCGCGGCATGCTCCGCAGCCGTTACCGACAGCACGGCCTGTTCCTCATGTTGATCCTGGCCTGCGTCAGTGCCCACGGTTTCGGGCATGGATCCCGAACGGCCTCCGTGCTGGCCGAACTCGTCAAGCTGCGGCCCGGCTGGCGGCTGGTGCTCAGCACGGCTCTGCCTGCCTCGTTCCTGGAGCTGGCTCTTGGGCCTGTTCCCCATGAGCAGCGGCCTTGCCGCTGGGATGTGGGGGTGATTCAGGCCGATGCCCTTGGCGCCGATCCGGCCGCCACCCTCGAGGCGCTTGAGGAGTTGGAGCGGTCCTTGCCGGATCAGCTGGAGCGGGAGGCGTCCTGGTTGGTGGAGCAGGGGGAGCCTGCCCTGGTGCTGGGCGATGTGCCGCCGGCGGCTGCCCAGTTAGCCGGCCGTACGGGACTGCCCCTGGTCTGGTTGGCCAGCTTTGGGTGGGATGCGATCTACGGGCCGATGGCCGCCGATCCCCAGCTGGAACCGGATCAGGCCAAGCGTTTCGCAGACTGGGCCGAGCACTGCCGCACCCTGTACCGCTGCGGGGATCTGCTGCTGCGCTGTCCGCTGGCCCTGCCGATGCCCTGGGATCTGCCCGAACAGGCGATCGGCCTCACCAGCAGCAGCCCCCGGCTCGATCTGGCTGATCTGGCGCAGCGGCTGCAGCTACCGCCTGATCGGCAGAGCTGTGTGCTGATCAGTTTCGGCGGCATGGGCTTCCCGCTCGATCCGGCCTTGCTGGCGCACTGGCCCGACCATGTGTTCCTTGGGCCCGATCTCGCCATGACGGCCGCACCCAATGGCCGGCTCCTGCCGCCTGGGGTGCGACCCCTCGATGCAATGCCCCTGATCGGTCGGTTGATCACCAAACCGGGGTACAGCAGTTTCTGCGAGGCCCTCAGCCAGGACGTGGGCATCCACCTGGTGCATCGCGAGGGTTTTGCCGAGGCGGCGGTGCTGGAGGCGGATCTGCAGCGGATCGGCTGGCATCGGCTGCTCAGCCAGGAGCAGCTGCGACGCGGCGACTGGCAACTGGATCAGCCCTTGCTGCCCCCAACCGGAACTCCACTCCCGACCCAAGGGGCTGCTGAGGCCGCTGCAGCAATCGTTACCCTTGCTGAGGAAAGATCAGCAGTGCCGATGTATCTGCGGCGCACAATTGGATGATCTGTACCCAAAATCCCTCGAAATCCTGTCGGGACGGTGGTTTGAATGCCGCAGTTCCATTTTTGATGCGAGTGGACACTCGTGCGACCGTCACGGTCAAGATCGCGTCGGGTGCCCTCGTTAGCCAAATTGGCCCCGCATTGAGACTCATGCTTCCAGGTTGATGTCGAAGAATTCCGCCGGCGATGGATCGGTGCTTTCTCTCCGATTCGGTCAATCATCGAGCAAGTAAGGTTCAGTTTTTTACAACTCCTTCTACATTCCTTTTGATTTCCGCGTGATGCGTCATGCGGACTGCGCCATTCCACGGCTAATGGGATTTGTTTCCTAGCCCTGCCTTGACCTGTCCTTCGCTGCATCCGTTTTGCTTCGTCGCTCCTTTTCACTGATTTCGGCCCTCTCATTGCTGGGCTCCGCCAGTGCCTCTGTCCTGGCAGCTCCGGCCGGAGCCGCCGAAGCCACTGATCCCTGGAGTTCCCTGCCGCAGGCTCCGGCCCCCCGAGTTTCCACCCGGATGGTCCAGCCTTCCACGCCACCGCCTGCTCCGGCCACCTTCGCCATCACCCCCGAGCGTCGTGCCCTGCTCAACACGATTCGCTACGCGGAGGGCACCTGGGCCAACGGTGGTGACCTCGGGTACTGGATCATGTTCGGTGGTGGCCTGATGGACAGCCTCGAACGCCACCCCAACCGAGTGGTGCGCTCGGCCCGCTATGCCAGTGCCGCAGCCGGTGCTTACCAGTTCATGCCCTTCACCTGGACGATGGCCAGTCAGGCCCTGGGCCTCGTGGGCTTCAATGCCCACGCTCAGGACCAGGCAGCCATTTTCCTTGTCCAGCGTCGCGGTGCTCTGGCCTTGGCTGATCAAGGGGAACTCACGCCCCAACTCGTGGCAAAGCTCGCTCCGGAATGGGCCTCCTTCCCTACCCTGGCGGGCTCCAGCTTCTATGGCCAACCCGTGAAGCGCTACAACGACCTGAGGCGCTTCTACGAGGAAAATCTGGCCCGGCTCCGTGGCGAGTTGCAGCGTGAATTGCAACTGGCTTCGGTTCCAGCCCGCCCAGCCTGCGATGACGACTCCCTGAAGTGCCGTCTTGAGGCCGTGGGATCGGCGCGTTGAGGTTCAGGCCTCTTCGCCCCAGTGTCGGGCGCTGAATCGACTGGTCTAGTTCCTGTCAGGACCGGCAGCACCAGACCACTGGCGTTTCCGGTCCCTTTCTTGGATCTGAGGCTGAATTCGGGTTCAGGAGTTTGAGCCTGGATCCGACCCTTCCGCTGGCAACTTGTGGCGACCGATCGTGGCGCCTGCAATCTGATAGGCAGCCAGGGCGGCGCCGAGAAAGGCCAGGGAGTTGCGGACCACCGGCAGCAGATCACTGGTACGGGTCACCACCGGTCCCAGCCCCAGGGCGCCGAACAGGATCAGCCACAGAGGGGAGAGCAGCATCACCCAGGCCCACTCCACCCGGCGCCCCTCCTTGCGGGGATAGGCCGCGATCCCCGCGATCACGCCGCCAAGGATGGAGGTGGAGAGGGTGAGCAGCCATTGCTCGCGGGGCAGGCCTGGCACCACCTGACAACCGCCCCGTTCCAGGCAGCCCTCCACTGCGGTGAGTGCAGCCACGATGGCACCGTCTTCGCCATGATCACGCACGTAGTACTGGTTGCCGTAACGCGTCTGCAGCTCCACCCAGAAGGTGCGCGGCATCAGGGCGAACAGGGCTTCTCCCACATTGAAGTTGAGCAGGTTGCCACCGCGGGGATCGGCCACCAGCAGCAGGCTGCGCTCATCCAGATCCCAGAAATCCCGCACCGCCAGCCCCGGGGTGCGTTCGTACTGGGTCAGCACCCGCAGCTTCCAGCCGCTGCTCTGCTCGAAGCCCTCGAGCTGCTGCTCGAGGCTGTTGCGCTGCTGGTCAGTGAGGGCCTTGGCCAGATCGATCACCGGGGTGGGGTGATCCGGCAGTAGCTCCGGGTTGTCGTAGGCAAAGGCCGGCGCTGCGGCCAGGCCGGCGAATCCCAGGCCCCCCAGCAGCAGCATCAGGCCCAGGGCCAACCCCGCCAGCCGCTGCCGAAAGGTTGCACGGTTCTGTTGCAGTCCAGAGCTCCTGTTCGGGCCGAGGCTGTCAGGCCTGATCTGCTTGGCCCCGATCCCCTCAGCCCCGATCGTCTCGATGCTGCCCATGCCGACTGCTTCAGTAGCTCTGCATTCTCTCCGTCCAGGCCGGCTGACGTGACCCGCCCCCCTGCTCCCCGGCCGGCCCCCGCCAGTTTCGCTCCAGAGGCCTCCACGCCGCCGGCCTGGCTGCTGGAGCGGCTGCGCAGCGCCGGTGGTTCGGTGCCCTTCCGAACCTTCATGGCCTGGGCGCTGCACGATCCCGAGCACGGGGCCTATGGCAGCGGCTATCTCCGCATCGGCCCCCGCGGTGATTTCGCCACCGCCCCCTCCCTGGGGGGCGAATTCGCGGCTCTGCTGGCTCCCCAGCTGGCCGCCTGGCTGGAGGAGCTGGCGGCCCAGGGCAGCGGGCCCCTGGCCCTGGTGGAAACGGGCCCCGGCGAAGGTCAGCTGGCCCGCCAGCTGGCCGAAGCCCTGCAGCAGCACTGGCCCCAGCTGGCGGCTCGCACCGAACTGGTGCTGGTGGAGCCCAATGCCGGCATGGCCGAACGCCAGCGGCGCCAGCTCGAGGGCCTCAGCCTGCCGCTGCGCTGGGCCAGCTTCGAGCAGCTGGCGGCGCAGCCGCTGCGGGGGGTGGTGCTGGCCCACGAGGTGCTCGATGCCCTGGCGGTGGAGCGGATCGTCTGGGACGGGGCCCTCTGGCGCCAGCAGGTGGTGGCCCTGCACGAGGGGGGCAGCGCCGGGCTCGCGCTGCGGCTGGAGCCCGGCAAACCCCTGGAACCTGAGGCCCTGGCGCAACTCGCAGCCCTGGGGCTCCCGCCCAGGGCCAGCGAGGCCGCTGCCGGCCCCGCCGTTCCGCCGCTGCCTGCGGGTTGGTGCACGGAGCTGCATCCCGAGCTGGCCCCCTGGCTGCGCAGCTGTGCCGCCGGGCTGAGTCGGGGCCGGCTGCTGGTGATCGATTACGCCCTCGAAGCCCGCCGCTACTACGCCCCCCAGCGCCAGGACGGCACCCTGATGGCCTACCGCGACCAGACGGCCAGCGCCGATCCCCTGCGGGACCCTGGCCACTGGGATCTCACCGCCCACATCTGCCTGGAGAGCCTCGAGGCGGCGGCCCTGGCGGAGGGATGGCAGCCCCTGGGACAGTGCCGCCAGGGTGAGGCGCTGCTGGCTCTGGGGCTGGCCCAACGGCTGCATGGCCTGCAGCAGGGCAGCGGCGCCGATCTGGCCGCCTTACTGGCCCGCCGCGAGGCCTTGCTGCGGCTGGTCGATCCCCATGCCCTCGGCGATTTCCGCTGGTTGGCCTTCAGCAAAGGCGAGCCAGGTTCCTTGTCCACCCCAGCCTTTCTGCGCCAGCCCTGAGCCGAAGCAGCCCTGAGCTGCCCACACCGCCCGCGGGCTGAGCCTGCGGGATCGGTGGTGAGCTCAGGCCCCCAGCCAGGTGCCCAGGCTCTGGGGCGGCAGAGCATCGCTGCTGGTGATCTCCACGATGTGGCCGATGCTGGCCGGGGTCTCGAGGGCCTCCAGGCACACCTGGGCCACCAGCCGCCGGGGAATGCTGTCGCTCTCCTGCTCGTCGGGGCCGCTGAACCGCACACCCTCGCTCTCCAGACCCTCCTCCCGCTCGCTCAGTCCCCCGGGCCGGATCACGGTCCAGTCGAGGCCGCTGCTCTCCAGCCAGGTCTCACCCAGCCGTTTCCACACCAGGATCAGACCGAACAGGTTGAGGGGGTGCAGCCAGCGACCGGCGCAGAGTGAACTCACCAGCACCACCCGTTGCACGCCGGCGTCACGGCAGGCGGCGATCTGGTGCCGGATCGCCAGGGCATCCACCTTCAAGGGGCCGAGCAGATCCACCGAGGGCCGGGCGCCGGTGGCGATCACCAGAGCATCGCAGCCGCTCAGGGCCGCCGCAAGGGCGACCTGATCGTGGAGCTGCAGTCGCACCACCTTCGCTCCCTCAAGACCAGCCGGCAACTGGGACTCGGGGCGCACGATCGCCCGCACCGCCTGGCCGCGCTTCAGGGCCTCCTGCACCACCCGCCAGCCGGTCTTGCCGGAGGCGCCGCTCACCGCCAGAGTCATGGTTCTGATCGTTTTGCCTGACCCTAAAAAGGCCAGCCCATATCCAGCTGCTTCGATCAACCGTACCGATCAGCCGATCCCGATCCAGGGGGCCTGATCAGGCAGCACTGCGCAAGCTGAGTTGATCAAACGGCACTGATCAGCTCCGGGGAATCCACCCGATCCGGCGCTGTGATCCGATCCAGGGCCGCCAGGATCGTGGCGGTGTCCACGTCGTCGCGGATCTCCACCGTGCCGATCGCCGTGGGCAGCACGAAGCGCACCCTGCCCTGCTTCACCTTCTTGTCGCCCTGCAGGCAGGCGAGCACCGCCTGCGGCTCCAGCGGCGGCCAGGCCAGGGGAAGCTGGGCGGCGGCGATCAGGCGGCGCTGCCGCTCCTGGTCGTCTTGGCTCCACAGACCCCGTTCCACGGCAATGGCGCCGGCGGCCAGCATCCCCAGCCCCACCGCCTCGCCGTGCAGGTAGGTGCCGTAGCCGCTGAGGGTCTCCACCACATGGCCGAGGGTGTGGCCGTAGTTGAGGATCGCCCGCAGGCCCCCTTCCCGTTCGTCGGCGGCCACCACGCGCGCTTTGGCGGCGGCGGAGCGCAGCAGCAGCGTGTCGAGCAGGGCCGGACCCACCGCCTCGCGGCTGGCCAGACCGGCGTGTGCAATACCGACTGGGGAGGTGGCGGCGGCTTCCAGGGCCCCGAACAACTCGGGATCGCCGATCACGCCGTACTTGATCACCTCGGCCATGCCCGCCCGGAACTCCCGCTCGGGCAGGGTGGCCAGGGTGAGCGGATCGATCAGCACCAGCTTCGGCTGGTGGAAGGCGCCGATCAGGTTCTTACCGCCGGCGTGGTTCACGCCGGTCTTGCCGCCGATCGCCGCATCCACCATCGCCAGCAGGGTGGTGGGCACCTGCACCACGGCGATGCCCCGCAGCCAGGTGGCGGCGGCGAAGCCGGCCATGTCGCCCACCACGCCGCCACCGAGGGCCACGATCAGCGAGCCGCGCTCCAGCTTGCGGGCGAAGGCGGCGTCGTGGATCAGGGCCACGGTGGCTGGAGTCTTCTGGTCTTCGCCGGCTTCGATCACCAGGGTGCTGGCCTCGAAGCCGGCGGCCGACAGGCTCGCCAGGGTGGTGGCGCCGTAGTGCTCCTGCACCACCGGATTGGTCACCACCAGCACCTTGGTGCCGGCCCTGACCCCACGGTCACGGATCTGCTCCCCCAGACGCTCCAGGGCGCCTGCGCCGATCACCACCGGATAGCCGTTCTGCTCCAGGGCCACCTCGATCGTGCGCAGGGGCTGGAGGGCGGTGCTCATCGCTGTGGCGCGGCTGATAGGCCCTGAGGCTACGGCGACGGACTGGCGCTGGAGGCGAGCAGCTCCAGCAGGTCGGTGCCGTAACGCTCCAGCTTGGCGGCGCCGATGCCGCCGACGCTGCCCAGTTCCGCCAGGGTGCTGGGCCGGCGGGCGGCGAGCTCCAGCAGGGTGCGGTCGTGGAACACCACGTAGGGGGGCACTCCCTGCTGGCGGGCCTGGTCGGTGCGCCAGCTCTTCAGGGCCGCCGTCAGTTGCGGATCGGCCTCGCCCCAGTCCGTGGAAGCGGCCGCCGCCGCCGAGCTGCTGCGACCGCTGCTGCGCCGCCGCTCCCTGCGCGGCGGCGGCAGGGGCAACTCCAGCGGCGTCTCACCGCGCAGGACCGGCCGCACGGCGGCCTCGGCTCCCCAGCGCAGGCCGCCATGGCCCTCCGGCACCGGCTCCAGCAGGCCCAGGGCGCAGAGCTGGCGGATGAGGGCCCGCCACTGCTCCTTGTCGAGCTCCGTGCCGATGCCGTACACGCTCAGGGCGTCGTGGCCGAGGCTGCGGATCCGTTCGGTGCTGGCTCCAAGCAGCACATCGACCAGATGGGCAGCGCCGAAACGGTGGCCGGTGCGGTGCACCGCCGAGAGCAGTTTCTGGGCCGCCACCGTCACGTCATGGCGGCTCTGGGGTTCGAGGCAGGCGTCGCAATTGCCGCAGGGCTGATCCAGCGCTTCGCCGAAGTGGCGCAGCAGCACCTGGCGGCGGCAGCTGGCGGCCTCGGTGAAGCCGATCAGGGCGTCGAGCTTGCCGTGCTCGATCCGCTTCTGGGCCAAGGGGGCCTCGGAGTCGTCGATGAAGCGGCGCAGCTGGGGTACATCGCCCGGGCCGTGGATCATCCAGGCCACCGCCGGCAGGCCGTCGCGGCCGGCCCGGCCCGTCTCCTGGTAGTACGCCTCCAGGCTCTTGGGCAGGTCCACGTGGGCCACGAAGCGCACATCCGGTTTGTCGATGCCCATGCCGAAGGCAATCGTGGCCACCACCACCACACCGCTGCCGCGGCGGAAACGATCCAGGGCCCTGCTGCGCTCTGCGGCCTCCATGCCGGCGTGATAGCCCACGGCGTTGTAGCCGGCCCCCTGCAGCGCCGCCGCCAGCTGGTCCACCCGGCTGCGCGAGCGGGCGTAGACGATGCCGGAATCGCCGCGGTGCTCCTCCAGAAACCGCAGCAGCTGGGCCTTCGGCTCCTCCTTGCCCCGCAGCAGATAGCGGATGTTGGGCCGGTCGAAGCTGGCCAGGAACACCCGACCCTGCTGCAGGCCCAGCCGGTCGACGATCTCGTCACGGGTGCGGGGATCGGCTGTGGCTGTGAGGGCCAGCCTGGGCACCTGCGGGAAGCGGTCCGCCAGGATTCCCAGCTGGATGTACTCGGGCCGGAAGTCGTGTCCCCACTGGGAGACGCAGTGGGCTTCATCGATGGCGAACAGGGCCAGTTGCCGTTCCGCCAGCCGCTCCAGCAGGTCGCCGGCCAGCAGTCGCTCCGGCGAGACGTACAGCAGATCCAACGCCCCCTCGTTCAGCTGGCGCCAGAGGGAGGCACTCTCCTGCGGATCGAGGGCGGAGTGGAGCGCCGCCGCCGCCACACCGGCCTGACGCAGCGCCTCCACCTGGTCCTGCATCAGGGCGATCAGGGGTGAGACCACCACCGCCAGCCCGGGCCGGCACAGGGCCGGAATCTGGAAGCAGAGCGACTTGCCACCGCCGGTCGGCATCAGCACCAGGGCCGAGCCGCCGTCGATCACGTGGCGCACGATCGACTCCTGGGGCCCGCGGAAGCTGGCATAGCCGAACACCTGCCGCAGCACCTGCAGCGGATCGTTGATAGCACCCTCCACCCTGTCGTTGCCCTGCGACACGCTTGTGGTCAGTCCGTTGCTCTCTTCCACAATGGCGCCATGACACGGTCTTCCTCCCAGGATTCCCCAAGGCCGCCGGCCGCCGCCGCTCCGGGGACCGGTGCCCGCAGCGCCTGGACCTTCCTGGCGCCGGCGCTGCTGCTGCTGGCGTTGTCGGTGCTGATCCCAGCGGCGATGGCACTGCTGATGAGCTTCACCCAGTCGGGGCTGGACGTGAACGAGCCGCTGCGGTTCATCGGCCTGGCCAACCTGCGCCGCCTGCTCGCCGATCCGATGTTCTTCCGGGTGAGCGGCACCACCTTCCTCTATCTGGTGGGGGTAGTGCCTCCGATCGTGCTCGGTGCCCTCGCCCTGGCCGTGCTGGTCAACCAGTCCTTGCCCGGCATCCACTGGTTTCGCGCCGCCTTCTACACACCGGTGCTGGTGTCGATCGTGGTGGCGGCGATCGCCTTCCGCTGGCTCTATGCCGAGAACGGCCTGATCAATGGCTGGCTGGTGGCCCTGCTGGGGGAGCGCTTCTCGCCGATCGCCTTTCTGTCGTCGCCCGCGCTGGCCCTGCCCTCGGTGATGCTCGTGACCCTCTGGAAGGGCCTCGGTTACTACATGGTGATCTTTCTGGCCGGTCTGCAGGGCATCCCCACCGACCTCTACGAGGCCGCCGAACTCGATGGCAGCAGCGGCTGGCGCAAGCATCTCGACATCACCCTGCCGCTGCTGCGCCCCTACCTCACCCTCGTGGCGGTGATTTCGGCGATCGCCGCCACCAAGGTGTTCGAGGAGGTGTATCTGATGACCCAGGGAGGTCCGGCCGATTCCACCCGAACCCTGGTGTATTACGTCTACGACCAGGCCTTCG
This sequence comes from Synechococcus sp. CBW1002, assembly GCF_015840915.1. Lineage (NCBI taxonomy): Bacteria > Bacillati > Cyanobacteriota > Cyanophyceae > Synechococcales > Synechococcaceae > Synechococcus > Synechococcus sp. CBW1002. Next base: position 3,401,457 of record NZ_CP060398.1, on the reverse strand, counting down.
CCGAGCTGGAGATCAGCTACGCCTGCACGGTGGGTCTGGCCCTCTTCCTGGCGGTGCTGCTGCTCAGCCTGCTGCGCTACCTGTTCGCCGGCGATCGGGGGTTCACCTGAGCGGAGTGGCAGGATCGTCGATTGGCCCGATCCCGCCGCCCTGATCCGGCAGCCCCGATCCCACCGAGGTGCGATGACCCCACTGGACGACTCCAAAGCTGCCGCGATCGGCGTGGTGGGCGGTGGCCAGTTGGCCCGGATGCTGGCCCAGGCTGCGGCGGAGCTGGGGGTGCCCCTGCATGTGCAGACCCCCTCGGCCAGCGATCCGGCTGCACCCCTGGCCGCAGAACTGGTGCTGGCCGATCTCAGCGATGCGGCCGCCACCCGGCGCCTGGCAGAGGATTGCGCCGCGATCAGCTTTGAGAACGAGTGGCTCGACCTCGAGGCCCTCGCACCCCTGGCGGCCGAAGGAATCCGCTTCATTCCCAGCCTGGAGGCCCTGCAGCCCCTGATCAGCAAGCGCAGCCAGCGGGAGCTTCAGCAGCGGCTTCAGTTGCCGTCCCCCCGCTGGTTTTCGATGGATCTGGCCTTGCCGCCGCTCTTGCCAGTGCCGGCTGCCGCGGTTGCAGGCCCCGCCGGCGTGCCGGCCGGCTCTGCTGATGCCGCTCTGCCCTCAGCCGACACCGATGGCATCGGGTCCGCGACGAGCGATCGCCGTGCTCCCAGGCTGCCGCAGGGGTTCAGCTACCCCCTGATGGCCAAGGCGGCTCGCGGCGGCTACGACGGCAAGGGCACCGCCCTGCTCCAGGGTCCTGAAGATCTTGAGGAGCTGCTGGAGCGTGTCGATCCGGCCACCTGGATCGTGGAGGAGTTCGTCGCCTTTGAACAGGAGCTCTCGGTGGTGGCCTGCCGCGACCGGCATGGCCGGGTGCTTTGCTACCCGGTGGTGCAGACCCACCAGCATCAGCAGGTGTGCGACTGGGTGCTCGCCCCAGCGGCCGTACCCCATGCGGTGCAGGCCTACGCCCGCAATGTGGCCTCCTCCCTGCTCACGGCCCTGGACTACGTGGGGGTGCTCTCGATCGAGTTCTTCTACGGACCCGCCGGGTTGTTGATCAATGAGATCGCGCCCCGGACCCACAATTCCGGCCACTACACGATCGAGGCGGCACGCACCAGCCAGTTCGCCCAGCAGGTGCGCATCGTGGCCGACCTGCCGATCGCCTCCCCCGACCTGACGGTGCCCGGTGCCCTGATGGTGAACCTGCTCGGATTCGAGCAGGGCAACGCCGACTACGGTCCCCAGCGCGCTGCCCTGGCCCAGCTGCCTGCAGCCCATGTGCATTGGTATGACAAGACCGGCAGCAGCCTGGGGCGCAAGCTGGGTCACGTCACCCTGTTGCTGAAGGGAGCCAGCCATGAGGCCCGGGCCACCGAGGCCGAGCGGCGCCTGGCCGAGGTGCGCACGATCTGGCCCCTGCCTGCGGCGCAGCCGGATGGGCTGGAGGACGCTCGAAGGGCACCGATTTCCGCTTAAGGTGGGTTTGGGCTGCTGTGTTGGTGACTGCCTTTCACAGTTTTCTGATCTGACTCCCTTTCGATATGGGGGGTCTGCAGCGACGGCAACGTAAACCGGTCTCGAGCCGGAAACGAAGCCCCGCCTTTGACCCCCCTCCTGGTTCTTCCAGGTCGAACACTGGGGCAAGACGGCATGGCGGTCCACCCCTTTCTACGACATGAGTCTCGGGCTGTCAGACCTGAGATGTCAGAACCACTTGTCAGAGCCAAGAGGGCGTGTGATTGCGCCTCCGGTTGAGTTGCGGACTTGCTGGCCTGAAGGGCTCAGTTCATAGGCTGCGGTCCTGGCATGGGAGTTCCCCACGTGTTTGCGGATGGTGCAGCGGCACATCCAGGTAGGGCATGGGGGGGGGCTTGGGCCACTTGATGCATCGCTAAAGCCGCCAGAAAAATCTGCGACGAAATGTAAAGCCAGTTGTGACGGTTATTGAACTGTCTGAAGCTCCACGCCAGTCTGAGTTCCGAAAGATTGAGCCTCAGGCGGTGAGGGGGAAGCTCTTACAGAGTCGCTTCGAAAATGCCCATCACTGTTCAAGGGAGGAGCCTCTGGCGAAGCAGGAGAACTTTCATCAAGACCTTTCGGCGTCAAACGTTCTTCTGGCAAGTACGAAGTCATTAAGGGCACCTCGAAAAATCCCAATTCCTCGTGGATGAGCCGAGTGAGACTCATTCCCCAGCCTGAGTCATCCCGGCCTGGAAGTCCCGGAAAGGACGACTTTTCGAGGTGCCCTTATGTTGATCGCTAAGCGATCAAGGGAAGCACAGCGACCCTCCTGTTGAGGTGGGTGCCTTTTATTGGACAGTTCCGGCCCCTGACATCGTTAACCCAGGACGGGTGGAACATGGTTCGGCCTCAGTGTAGACCGCGTGGGGAGTTTTGCCTCCAAGGGAACTGTGAGGTCTTACATGGCAATACCGCCACAGGAAGCGGGCCAGGCTGATTTCAGCGTCCCAGCCATCGCTGTATGCCCGTAGGTAGACCTCCTCGTACTTGACAGTCCTCCACAGCCGTTCAACAAGGATGTTGTCGTAGCACCGCTTTCTGCCGGACCAGCTGATCTGGATCCGCTCCCCTTTGAGTCTGGCCACAAAGTCAGCGGACGTGAACTGACAGCCTTGATCGGAGTGGAAGATCTCTGGCCTACGGCCGCCTCCCAAGGCCATCTCCAGGGCCTCCAGACAGAACTTCGTGTCAAGGCTGTTGGAGAGCCTCCAGCTGAGCACATGCCTGGAATGGAGATCCATGATCGCCACCAGATAGAGGAACCCTTTCTGCAGAGGGATGTAGGTGATGTCGGTCGCCCAGACCTGATCCACCGACGTGACCTGCGTGAGGTCCACCAGGCAGGGGAACCGCACGGACGGATCACCTGGAACCGTCGTCCGGGGCTTCTGGTAGATCGCCCGTAATCCCATGCGCCGCATGAGGTTTCGCACTCGATCTCGGCTGATCGGGATACCATCTTGGGCCAGATAGTCCACCATCCGGCGGCTGCCGCTGCAGGGATCCTCCAGGTAGAGAGCATCGATCCTGGCCATGATCCGCAGCGTCGATACACGGACCGGTGTCGGCCGGTAGTACAGCGTGGATCGAGGCAGCCCCAGCAGCGCACACTGCCTGCTGATGCTGAGCTCGGGGTGGTCGTGATCGACCAGCTTGCGCAGTTCACGGGCATCAGAGCAGTTGAGACTTTTTTTTGAGCCACTCCAGCTCCATCTGCAGCCGTCCGATCTGCTGGAACAGCTCCGCCTCCTTGGCCTGCCCCTCCTCCTTGTCCTTGGTCTTCTTGCCTCGGGTGAAGAGCTCGCTGGCACCGTCCAGGAGCTGCCGCTTCCACTGGCTCACCTGGATCGGGTGGATGGCGTGGTCGGCGGCGATCTCCTGGATCGTCTTGCGGCCACTGATCGCCTCCATGGCGACCCTGGCCTTGAACTCGGGGCTGTGGGTGCGGCGCTTGCTCATCGGTGGGAGCCCCTTTCAGGGGCGGTACCCCGCCTCAGAGGTTAACGATGGGGCCTGTCCAGAAAAGCCAGACCACCTCAATCACCCGCTTGGTGGGGGCTGTGCTGCTGGAGCAGGACGAGCACTGGCAGCTGGAGGGCCGGCGCATGTTCTCCGCCGAGAGCATGGCCGCCATCCCCTCACTGGCGGAGCTGCCCACGCAGCCTTCCTTGCAAGAAGCAGCGGCCTGAGCCTCAGGCCCCAGGAGATCGCGCCGTAGCGCCCCCACAGGGCGCAGCGGCGGCGATCACCGCCCGGGGGCCGGCACCGCAGACGTCACGACCAAGATTGCAGGTGTAGCCCACAACCGATCGGCAATCCAGACGAAAGACTTGACAAGTCAATCGTCTGGATTCATCGTGAAATAACGAGGTGCACATGCGCCTCGAGAATGACAGCCCGTCATTCACCCCTGTTCTCCCTCAGTCCAGGGCAATCGGGCCTCGGGATTTACACCACACCACGCCAAGGGACGCGGCCCGCCAGGCTGTTGCCCCCGCCGAATCAGAAGGGCCGCTCGATCAGGCGGCCCTCAAGCCCCATCCACGGCGCCGCTATGGCCCCGAGGCGGCAGCGGCGCTCGTGCCGTTGTGGGAGGCCAGTGATCGGTTGTGCGGTAAGCGCCTGGCGGCCCTGCTACCGCTGCTGGTGGAGTCGCTGGAGCAACACGGCCACCTGAACCTGGAGCCTGCGGTGCGTGAGCAGGTGCTGGCGATGAGTAGCGCCACGATCGATCGGCTACTGGCACCGATCCGCAAGACCAGCGCTGCCAACAACTGGCGGCGGCCGCCGCGGGCCTACAGCGCCGTGCGGCGGCGGGTGCCGGTGCGCACGTTCAAGGGCTGGAGCAATCACAGGGAGCCTGGCTGGCTGGAAATCGATCTGGTGGCCCATTGCGGCGGCCGCATGCAGGGCCCCTTTCTTTGGACTCTGATGGCCACGGATATCGCCACGGGCTGGAGCGAAAGCCTGCCGATCCTGGTGCGCGATGGCGCGGTGGTGCTCACGGCCCTGCAGCTGATCCGCCGGCAACTGCCGTTTCCACTACGTGGGATCGATGCCGACAACGACCCGGTGTTCATGAACAGCCTGATGGAGGCCTGGTGTGACCGGCCGGGCCACCAGATCGTGCTCACCCGATCGCGGGCGTACCAGAGCAATGACCAGGCCTGGGTGGAGCAGAAGAACGGGATGCTGGTGCGCCGGGTGGTGGGCTACCAGCGGCTGGAGGGTTTGGAGGCGGCCCAGGTGCTGGGCGAGCTGTACGGCGCGCTGCGGCTGTTCACCAACCTGTTCCAGCCATCGTTCAAGCTCAAAAGCAGTGAGCGCGACGGCGGCCGGATCAAGCGGCAGCACCACCCACCGCGAACGCCCCTGCAGCGGTTGCTGGCCAGTGGCGTGCTGAGCGAGGAGACGGCCGAACCCTGGCGGGAGCTACGGCGCCGCAGTGACCCGGTGGCCTTGCTCGCCACGATTCGCCGCTGCCAGGGCCAGTTGGCGGTGCTGGGCAGCGCTGAGGAGGGCTCTGCCTTGCAAGCCAGCCGAACGGAGAGGGATCTGGCTGCGGAGAACCGATCGCTGGAGGTGTTCCTGGGCGGCCTGCAGGACCTCTGGCAGAACAACCAGCCGGGACCTATCAGGGAAGTTGTCCGCTCGGGGTGCTGAGCTGAGCACCGAACTTGAGTGTACTGCGGGTTGAGGTTCAGGGTCGCCGTGGCCGGGGTGTCGTTGTCATCGATGGCTGTCTTTGGTCGGGGTTGGGGCGTCCGGCCCCTGTTCGCGGCTGTGTCCGATGGCGCCCACCGAGGGGCGCCATCGGACAGCCACGGGGGCCTGGATTGTTGAGGGTCAAGTAGCGATAGGTTGCTGCGGACGGGGATGGTTGATGCTCACAACCTGTGGCTGGCTCCAGTCACGGATGTGACGACTCCAGCGCTGCGGATTCTTCTGCCGAGCTTCTTCGTAGGTCTTCTGCCGGATGGCACAGATCCCATCGGCCTGGCCGTAGTGCCGCTGATTGGGCGTCACGTACTTGATGCCGCTGTGCCGGTGCTCAGCGTTGTACCACTCGACAAAGCCATCCACCCAGGCTTTTACCGAGAGCAGTTCCCGGAAGCGCCGTAGCGGATAACTCTGGTGGTACTTCATGGTACGGAACCATGATTCAGCGTAGGCGTTGTCGTTGCTGACGCGCGGCCTGGAGAACGAGAGCGAAACACCCAGCTCCGCCATCTTGGCCGCCAAGGCGAATGAGCGCATGGGGGCGCCATTGTCCGAGTGCAGGACCGCAGCAGTCTCCTTGTTGATTCCTTCATCGCGGCAGACGCGATCAAAGAATGCGCTGGCGAGCACGCTGCATTCGCGCTCATGCACTTCCACTCCAAGGATGCGGCGGCTCCACACATCCATCACCATGTAGAGGTAGTAGAATTGACCCTTGACATGGCCGGGCAACAGGGTGATATCCCAGGCCAGCACTTGGTAAACTCCTGTTGCCTCCAGCACCGGGACTGGTCTTGGCTCGCGGGGAGAGCGGGCCCTGCCACGATGATTCAGCAGGCCTTCCTGCCGCATGATGCGATAGATCGTCGACTCTGAACCCACATACATTCTCTCCTCAGCAAGAATGGCCACGATCTGAGCAGGCGCAAGATCGGCAAAGCGCGGATCATTGACGGAGTCAATCACCCGCTGCCGCCCTTTTGCCGTGAATCTGTGAGCCACTTCACGTGGGGCACCCTTGCGGCGGTCCACACTGAATCCCTGGCCGCTGATATCAAGCCCCCAGCGCCGCAGAGTGCGTGAACAGATGCCGATCAGATCAGCAACAGCCTTGATGGAAGCTCCTGCATTGAGGCCTTCATGGAGAAAGTCCATGGCTTTATTTCTCTGCTCTGACGGAATCAGGACTCCTCTTCTTGCAGCCAAAGCTGATCGAGCTTTTTTGACAGCATCAGCAATGTTGCCGCCTCCGAAAGAGCTTTTTCCTTCTTCTGCAACTCACGTTCAAGGCGCCGGATCTGGCGTGCCTGCTCCTGGTTTTTGCGCTGTAGATCCCTGTGGTCGGTCATGGTCGGCGCGCTGGGGCCATTGGCATCCTCAGCGGCCTGGCGCCAGCGGGCAAGCTGTTTGGGGTAGAGGCCCCGCTCACGGCAGTAAGCGCCGAGATCGGGGCCGCTGAGGCCTGCGGCCTGGATCACGGCGGCCAGTTTGTCGGATGCGCCCCACTGCTCCGGCGGCTTGCTGGTGGCCGGCACCAGCTGGCCCTCTTTCTGCCACTGACTGCGCCAGTTGTAGAGGGTCTGGGTAGTGATGCCGGTGGAGCGAGCGATCTCGGCCACGCTCTCTCGGTTGGGCGGGCTCATGCGATTGCGGATCTCAGCCCGCACGGCCTGGTCATAAATCGGTTTCATGGTCCTCGGTTTGGCCCCCTAGTGGATGGGTCAGACCGAGCGGACTTCTTTCCTGACGCAGGGGGAGCCCAGGCGTCGCAAACCCAAGCCACGCATCGGCAAACGCAGCAGGCCCGATCCGTTTGAACCGGATGTGGAGCGGATCGAGCTATGGCTGCAGGCCGAGCCCCAGCTCAGGGCCAAGACGCTGCTGGAGCGGCTGATCGATCACAACCCGGAGCGCTACAGCCCACGCCACCTGCGCACCCTGCAGCGGCGCCTGCGCGGTTACCGGCTGCAATGGATCGAGAACGAGATGGCCGCTCTGGCGGTGGCCGGGCCTCCAAGCCTGCAGGAAGGTGAAAGCGTGCAGAAGCCAGTGTTACCAGGCGTCAATTGAAATGGGTAACAAGTTGTTGATGCAAAGCGCCGGCCAACTTCATTGTCGGCGGACAGGTGGGAGCCCCGATCAGGGGCAGTGCCCCGCCCAGAGGTTAACGATGGGGGCTGTCCAGAAACGCCAGACCACCTCAATATGGAGAAAAAGCGCAAAAGGTTGCCGAACCTCGATTTTTCCATTATAGTTTAAATGATATTATGGACAAAGTGAATGCACAAAAAAGTGCTTGTGCTCATTGAAGAGCACTACGACGAAACCGAATACAACGTCTTCAACGAGTTCTTCCCTCGCGTTGACATTGAGGTTGAGTATGCTTCCTACCTTTGGGGTAATGATACGCTGAACTTTGAGGGCAACGATAAAACCAGCAACGTAGAGGTGAGTCTTTGTGTCAGCAAGATTGATCTGGCCGATTACCAGGGACTGATTCTGATAGGTGGCTATGCGATGGATAGGCTGCGTTACGAGGAAACACTCGGTGCGACCAATCAAGCTCCTGCCGTCCAGCTTCTCCGCAAAGCTGTAGCCTTAATGGATCAAGGCACTTTGGCTGTCGGTACAATCTGCCATTCGCTTTGGCTCTTCTGCGCAGATCCAAGTTTGATCAAGGGCCGAGAAGTCACCTGCGCCCATAATATTGTCTGTGATGTGGCCAATGCAGGCGGAAACATCATGGTCAATGCAGGTAGCACCGTCGAACTGCATCAGCAAGGTCTCCTGATCACAGGTAAGCATCCAGGCTGCGTTGATATTTTTGTAGAGCGATTCAAAACGGCGGTGCAAAGCCTCTAATCAGGGGCATTTACTACACACTATTAGACACGTATCACAGTCATCATGAATGATCTCACCTTCACATTCTCGGATCTGATCTCAGGCTATGTCACCAGCTACGACGAAGGCAATAAGCTAATTGGCATCAAAACTTCTGATGACAGAAACTATGAAGCAAAGCTAACCGGCAACACCTATGCCAAGCAGACCCAGAATCTGGGCGAGGGATGGCCAGACCGGTCCGGTGATCTCCAAAAGCTGCTGGTGCCTGGTCAGATGGTCTTTGTCTATGGCACCTTCTTCCCAGAAGACAGAGTTAAGTTTGAAGCGAACTACATCATCTTCGCTGGTGACGCGAAGGATGAGTATCGCTATGCAGATGAAAAAGGCTGGTGGGTCAAGCAAATTGATCAGATTGCAGCCTCGTACTGCAAATGGCAGTTCAATGCACCGGAATCAGCCATTGATTACCATCACTACCGGACACTGATCAGCCTTACGGGCGGGAAAAAGCAAGAGGATTACCTGCAAGAGACGGATACCATCTCCAGAATGGTATACGGCATGGCCTGCGCCTACATGCTTACGGGCAAAGAAATGTACCTTGATGCAGCTGAAAAGGGTACCGAGTATTTGCGCGATAAGATGAGATTTACGGATACAGATACCGGTCTCATCTACTGGTATCACGGCCAAAAAGTCGGCAGTGGTGGGGAAGAACAAAAACTGTTGGTGTCGGAGTTCGGAGATGACTACGATTGCATCCCCGCCTACGAGCAGATCTATGCACTCGCAGGGCCCGTACAAACCTACAGACTCACGGGTGATCCCCGCATCCTCGATGATGCGGAAAAGACTGTCGATCTATTTGACGAGTGCTTTAAAGACCATGAAAAAGGCGGCTATTATTCACACATCCATGCTGTAACCCTGAGTGCCCATGAGGAAAGCCTGGGCCGCAACAAAGCCAAGAAGAATTGGAACTCGGTGGGCGATCACGCTCCCGCGTATCTAATCAATCTCTGGCTTGCAACGGGCGAAGAGCGTTATAAGAAGATGCTTGAGGATACTTTCGATACAATTAGCAAACATTTCCCTGACTACGACAACAGCCCTTTCGTGCAAGAGAAGTTCTTTGACAATTGGAGCAAGGACCAATCATGGGGATGGCAGCAAAACCGCGCGGTCGTTGGCCATAATCTCAAAATCGCGTGGAATCTCATGAGATTCTATGCAGAGATGGGTAAAGATAAATACCTCGATATTGCCAAGAAGATTGCTTTCTTAATGCCCAAGGTGGGTTATGATAATCAGCGCTTCGGCTGGTATGACGTTGTCGAGCGTGTCCTCGATCCCAATGAGAAGTTCCACCGCTATGCATGGCATGACCGCAAAGCTTGGTGGCAACAAGAACAGGGAATTCTAGCCTATCTAATTCTACAAGGGCACATGCCTGACAGCACTGAATACAAGAAGTATGCCGAAGAATCGGCGGCTTTCTACAATGCTTTCTTCCTAGACAACAATGACGGGGGTGTCTACTTCAATGTCCTAGCGAACGGCATTCCTTACTTGGTAGGCACAGAACGATTCAAGGGCAGCCACTCCATGAGTGCGTATCATTCCACCGAGCTTTGCTTCTTGTCTACTGTTTATATCGATCTGTTGATCAAGAAGCGGCCTTTGGATTTGTTCTTCAAGCCCATACCTGGCGGCTTCAAGGATGGAATTCTCAGGGTAGAGCCAGACATCCTCCCCAAGGGATCTGTCTATATCAGTAGCTGTGAAATTGATGGTCAGGCCTATACGGATTTTGATGCAAATGCACTGACAGTTAAGCTGCCAGAATCGGAGCATCGGCTCCAGGTCAAAGTAACCGTTTCACCGAAGTGAAGGAGAGCTGAATCATGCAAGTACAACTTGAAGCTTACGGCCACTGGCAGGTGATCCGAGTCAGTGGTCAGATCGATTCAAAGACTGTCGGTGAACTGCGTGACTTCATCGACACCGAACTCAAGCCATCTCAGCCTGTCGCCCTTGAGTTAACAGACGTGCCATTCATGTCGAGTGCTGGCTTAAGAACGTTGCTGACCCTACAACGGAAAACTCAAGATATGGGTGTCGATCTTGTCCTTATTGGCGTCGCAGATGACATTGCTGACACGATGAAAGTCACTGGCTTCTATCAATTCTTTACGGTCTATGATTCACTGCAAGCCATTCCAGGAGCATGACTGTGATGGACCTTGAAAGAATTGACAATCTACCCACGGATACGCTTGCAGGTTATCGCATACGAACTGGAAAACCTTTGCCATTCGGTGTGTCCTCAGTGCCGGGCGGACTTAATTTTTCTGTCTATACATCGGCGGGAACATCCTGCGCGCTTGTATTATTCAGCCGATCAGAAGGGTCCTTATTAGCCGAAATCAAGATTCCGGATCACTACCGTATTGGTGACGTCTACTCCATCGTAGTATACGACCTCGACTATGAAGATGTTGAGTACGGCTTTAAGATAGACGGCCCCTACTTGCCTGAAGAAGGGCATCGCTTCAATCCAGATAACATTCTCATGGATCCCTATGCCCGGGTTATTTCGGGACGAGATGAATGGGGAGTTGAGCCCGATTGGAACAAACAGTACCAGTATCGATCCCGAGTGGCGTTCGATGACTTTGACTGGGAAGGAGACTCTCCCCTCGAGATCAATGACGCCGATCTTATAATATATGAATTACATGTGCGCTCTTTCACCAAGAGCGAGTCTTCGGGCGTCAAGTTTAAGGGAACGTACGCAGGCATTGCCGAAAAAATCCCATACTTGCAATCGCTTGGCGTCAATGCTGTAGAGTTAATGCCAGTTTTCGAATTCGATGAATTCGAAAACTCAAAAACACATCCGGATACCAGCGAAAAGCTGTATAACTATTGGGGCTATAGCACTGTAGCCTTTTTCGCACCCAAGGCTGGTTTTGCGGCATCCGGTCGGTTTGGGATGCAGGTTGACGAGTTCAAGCAACTTGTCAAGCAGCTCCACAAGGCCGGTATAGAGGTCATCCTTGATGTCGTATTCAACCACACGGCTGAAGGCAATGAGCGCGGCCCCTCGATCTCGTTTAAGGGACTGGACAACAAGATTTACTATATGCTGACGCCTGAAGGATACTATTTTAACTTCAGCGGGACAGGCAATACTCTTAACTGCAACAATCCGGTTGTCAGGAACCTTGTTCTAGACTGCTTGCGATATTGGGCATCTGAATACCACATTGATGGCTTCAGATTTGACTTGGCCAGCATCCTAGGACGTGATCCCTGGGGAGCACCACTCAACAATCCTCCCTTGCTGGAATCGCTTGCTTTTGATCCCATCCTCTCATCATGCAAGCTAATCGCCGAAGCGTGGGATGCCGGAGGTCTCTACCAAGTAGGTACATTTCCTGCCTTTGGTCGATGGTCTGAGTGGAATGGTAAATATAGAGACACTGCCAGGCGTTATCTGAAAGGGGATCAAGGGCAAGTCGGCGAAATGGCACAAAGGGTTCAGGGTTCACCCGACCTCTATCAATGGAATGGTCGCTCACCAGCGACATCCATCAACTTCATCACCTGCCATGACGGCTTCACATTGGCGGATCTTGTCTCCTTTAATGAGAAGCACAATGAAGCAAATGGCGAAAACAACCGTGATGGCGGTGATGACAATTACAGCTGGAACTGTGGCGCCGAAGGCTGGACTGATAACAGCAACATTCTGGCCTTGCGAATAAGGCAATGCATGAATGCATTGAGCATGCTGATGACAAGCCGAGGTACACCCATGCTGCTGATGGGTGATGAGTTTGGACGCTCACAGCATGGCAATAACAATGCTTATTGCATTGACTCACCTGTGTCATGGGTCGATTGGGCTCTGCTTGAAAGCAACCGTGCACTGTTTGAGTATACGCAAGCACTGATTCATTTCAGGCAACAGCATCCCTGCTTGCGTATTAACAGCTTTACGCATGGCGGCAGCAGGCATCTGCCTAGCTGCAGCTTTCATGGCACAACCCCATGGCAAGTGAACTGGTCAGATGAATCCAGGCAACTCGCATGGCTGATGAGCTGTGATCAGGCTGATTCAGACGTCATGGATGCGGTTTATGTCGCCACTAACACGGCTCACTATGCCAGCTGGTTCGATTTACCTCCACTGCCTTCGGGCTATGGTTGGCAATTGCATTTCAACACTGGTGACACGCAATCACCCAATCTGACTCAAGCCATTGCTTATGCTAATCATGGCATTTTGGTAGGAGAAAGATCTGTCGTCATCTTTTCCGCGTCTCCGCTTGAGACGTAGTCTCCAACAATTGCTCACTTTCACCACTTCACTCCACAACTATGTCTCTGACAATTGACATCGTCCAAGGCGACATCCATGCAACCCTGGTGCTCTCAGGAGATATCGACACAAAAACAGCCCCAGACCTACTCAGCCAGCTGACTTCACTGGAACTTCATGCGTTAGAGCAGCTTCGCCTGAATCTTCTGGATGTTGGTTTTGTCAGCAGTGCCGGACTCAGAGCTATTGTTTTTGCCAAGCAGAAAATGCCCCATACATCCCGCCTTTACCTGGTGGGTGCATCCGAGCAGATTATCGACACAGTCACGAAGACAGGCCTGGCTCAGGCTGTCGTGATTGTCGACAGTGAGGAGGAGATTTAGAATGTAATGAGAGATTCTATCGGCGGTAAAGAACTTGGCAGTATTGAGGCTCCTGCATCAATGGATCAATGGGATCATTTCATTGATTTTGCTACCGAGCATATCCACCGTGTCATCGCAGATGAGTCACGCGCTTACAAGCTCAAGCTCGCCTACGAAGAGCTCATCTCAAACATCATTCGAGCTGCTAACGCCAACAAATCTGTCGCAGATAAGGACGCCAAGCTGGCAGTTTCTCTGATGCTACGAAATGAGGATGGAGAACCCTGGCTTGTGCTTCGCACGAGCGATACGGGAATTCAGTTTAATCCTAATTTCAATCAAGGGCCTCCATTCGATACGAATCAACCCGTCCATGAGAGGAAGATCGGTGGGCTAGGCATCTTTCTCATTGAACAGTCCGTCGACAAGGTCTCATACGACTGGATTAATGGGAATAATGTGTATGAGCTCTGTATGGCCTGCAACCCCGAGGTAGTTAAGCAACCGTGAGACCCTCGCGTCCCTCCTGCAAAATCCACTCCATGAAGCCATGACCGCAGACACCAACCCCACCATGAATAATGCTGTCACCGATGACCATGACCTTCAGCAAGCCCTTCTCGGAATCAATCCGGATTTTGGTGAGCTCTGCATCAGGGTCTGTGGAGAAGTCTGGGGGAAGCCAATTATCTCTCAAAAGATAAAGTGCTTGATTACAATTGCTTTGGATGTGGCCAACCAGTCTCTGGATGGGCCAGGAACTCCGTTCGAAGCACATGTGAACATGGCCCTAAAGCAAGGTGCAACCATTGAAGAGATTGAAGAGCTCCTCCTGTTCACATGTGCCTACTGTGGCTTCAATAAAGCGGCCGGTGCCTTTGGAAAACTAAAAGAGATCAGATCCCGGACTTAAGAGGTGATCTGACAAACGCCCCCCATCCTCCCACCAATACTGATCAGCAATGGCACGCAAGTACTACGAACATCTTTCGGCCGACTTTTCCAGGCCAGGTCTTGTTTCTACACAATTAGGCGATCAGCTTATTGAGCAGGCTGAAGCCATTCTCGCTAAAAGAGAACAGGAACTTCCCGCCATCAGCACGGAGTATGACGCGGATCAGATTGAGGCTGAGAATAAGGAATGGTGGCCGACTCACTGTGAGGCGCTGCGGCGTGCACGCGGCGATCTGCTCCGTGGTGAGTACCGTGAAGATTTGGTTTACTTTTGCCAGGATGGTCCTTTTTATGGTCTGACTGAACAAACCGAACGTGAACGCCATTGGTGGGCCTTGATCGCACAGCCAAACGTCACCATGTGCTGGCCCATCGTCATGTTTTGGGGTGAGTTCGTACATTTTGAATGGCACTGTCTTGACGATGAGAGCGGTGAAACTCTTGCCAAGGGAACCGTCTGTTGGGTCCGTCGCGGTCATCGGGGAGGCTGCTACTTCAAGAGTGAACAGCTGACTTTCTACCGTGATGTCTTTGCCTCTCAAAACCTACTGTCTCTCCTGAAGACCGACTGAACTATGAATGAGTAATGCCCTTTTGCATCTGCACAATTGCCTGTAATGCCTGCTGCATTGCAGGCTGCTCTTTGGCTCTACCACATCAACATTTCTTGCCTATGCCATTACCGCTGAGGCTCTGAGCCCCCCCCCCCCCCGCATGGGTGGGGGCATGAGCCCTGATGTCTTGGCGGCACTCCCTCTGCCGCTCAGGGCACTGGGCGTTGAGATCGAGTCAGATGCCTGCACTTAGGGTCTCCTGAAAAATCCAGATCCATTGCGCCGCAGCTGGTCTCAAGCATGAGAAACCGCTAAAGTAGCCGTGAATCAGGCAATCCGTGATTGCCTTTACTCCTGATCGCTCAATATGTACCGGAGGCACAATAACGGTCAGATCTCAATCAAGGAGTTCCACCTGCCATTTGGCGGCACACTTGATCCCGAGAATCGCTGGGTTCAACTGGAGGGGCTGATCCCATGGGATGAGCTGGAAGAAACCTATGCCCCTCAATTCAGCGCCACAATTGGCGCTCCAGCCAAATCAGTGAGAATGGCCTTTGGTGCTCTCTACATCAAACAGAAGTTAGGGCTTACCGACGAAGAGACAGTCCATGAGATCAGAGAGAACGCCTATATTCAGTTCTTTCTCGGCTTTGCGGGCTACACAGCTAAGGCACCGTTTGATGCCTCGATGATGGTGCACTTTCGCAAGCGTTTTTCTGACGAGGATCTGCGCCGTATCAACGAGCTGGTGGTGCAGCGCGGCAAAGAGATCCTTCTGGAAGCACTTGCTCAGGCAGCAGACGATGACGACCATGATGATCGTGATTCCAGTGGAGGAGGCGCTCAGCTAGAACTTGATGCGTTGATCAAGCCTGCTGACTGGCCAGAAGGAAAGAATTGGGGCACTCTCACGATTGATGCCAGTTGCACTCCAGCCGACATCACCTATCCCAGAGACCTCAAGCTCCTCAACGAGGCTCGCACAACGACCGAGCGAGTCATTGATGATCTGTGCAGTCAGTCATCGGGATTCAGGAGACATCGACCTCGCTACGACCGTGGCCTTGCTCGTGCTCATTTCCTGAGAGTGGCGAAGCAAAAACGACCACGTCGCCGCAAAGTGAAGGCTGCCATTAAACATCAGCTTGGCTATGTGCGGCAGAATCTCAAGGCCATTGATGCTCTGATCGGCTGCGGGGCAAGGCTTTCCGAGCTTAAGAGGCATTGGTGGCAGAAGTTGTTGGCCTGCAGCGAGTTGGAGCGGCAACAGGGCCTTCTGCTCGCCTCTCAGACCAACAGCATTCCAGACCGCCTGGTGAATCTTGTGCAGACCCATATCCGCCCAATGGTGCGAGGCAAAGCACGTGCTGCGGTGGAGTTTGGAGCCAAAATCAGTGTTTCGGTTCAAAACGGCTTTCCGTTCTTGCACCGCATAAGCTGGAACCCCTACAACGAAGGAGAAGACCTTATCGCTCAGGCGGAAAAATACAAGCTGGATACAGGATCTTACCCAGAGCGAATCTGCGCCGACCGGATTTATATCACGGCCAAGAATAGGCATTTCTGCACGAGGAACGGTATTCGCCTCTCCGGCAAGCGATTGGGTCGCCCGCCCAAGGATCCTGATGTCACCACTGCACACAAGCACCAGCTCCGATCTGATCAAGCTCGACGCAATGAAGTGGAAGGCGTCTTTGGCTCTGGAAAGCGCAAGTATTCCCTGGATCTGATCATGGCTCGTCTACCAGCTGGTGCCGAATCCTCCATCTCGATGGCCTTTGTCGTGATGTGCGCGGAAAAGGTCTTGAGGCTGCTGCGCCTCTTTTTTGTCCTTCTTTTTGGGTGGATCTACAGCTTTTTTATGGCCTGGTCAGCGATCAGAGCGCCTGAGGGCATCTGCAAGCCATGCTTTTGAGATCTGGCCGACTTGATGTCACCGCGCTTGCCAGCCTGATTAACGCGAAGCAAACGGACGAATCCGGCGCCGATGGGCCGAGAATCTTTTTCAGGAGTCCCTACGTTGGCGGGTTGCTGGAATCCTTGGAAACCCTTGCGGCAGCTGCCTTCTGCCGGTAGCTCTCGCCCTTGATCCCGATGATGTGGCAGTGGTGCACCAACCGGTCCACCGCGGCCACGGTCATCGATCCGCTCGGGAAGATGTCGTCCCACTCCCGGAACGGCTGGTTGCTGGTCACCAGCAGGGATTTCCGCTCGTAGCGGTGGCAGATCAGCTCAAACAGCACCGAGGTCTCCAGTTCGCTGCGGCGCACGTAGGGACTCCTGAAAAATCCAGATCCATTGCGCCGCAGCTGGTCTCAAGCATGAGAAACCGCTAAAGTGGCCGTGAATCAGGCAATCCGTGATTGCCTTTACTCCTGATCGTTCCATATGTACCGGAGGCACAATAACGGTCAGATCTCAATCAAGGAGTTCCACCTGCCATTTGGCGGCACACTTGATCCCGAGAATCGCTGGGTTCAACTGGAGGGGCTGATCCCATGGGATGAGCTGGAAGAAACCTATGCCCCTCAATTCAGCGCCACAATTGGCGCTCCAGCCAAATCAGTGAGAATGGCCTTTGGTGCTCTCTACATCAAACAGAAGTTAGGGCTCACCGACGAAGAGACAGTCCATCAGATCAGAGAGAACGCCTATATTCAGTTCTTTCTCGGCTTTGCGGGCTACACAGCTAAGGCACCGTTTGATGCCTCGATGATGGTGCACTTTCGCAAGCGTTTTTCTGACGAGGATCTGCGCCGTATCAACGAGCTGGTGGTGCAGCGCGGCAAAGAGATCCTTCTGGAAGCACTTGCTCAGGCAGCAGACGATGACGACCATGATGATCGTGATTCCAGTGGAGGAGGCGCTCAGCTAGAACTTGATGCGTTGATCAAGCCTGCTGACTGGCCAGAAGGAAAGAATTGGGGCACTCTCACGATTGATGCCAGTTGCACTCCAGCCGACATCACCTATCCCAGAGACCTCAAGCTCCTCAACGAGGCTCGCACAACGACCGAGCGAGTCATTGATGATCTGTGCAGTCAGTCATCGGGATTCAGGAGACATCGACCTCGCTACGACCGTGGCCTTGCTCGTGCTCATTTCCTGAGAGTGGCGAAGCAAAAACGACCACGTCGCCGCAAAGTGAAGGCTGCCATTAAACATCAGCTTGGCTATGTGCGGCAGAATCTCAAGGCCATTGATGCTCTGATCGGCTGCGGGGCAAGGCTTTCCGAGCTTAAGAGGCATTGGTGGCAGAAGTTGTTGGCCTGCAGCGAGTTGGAGCGGCAACAGGGCCTTCTGCTCGCCTCTCAGACCAACAGCATTCCAGACCGCCTGGTGAATCTTGTGCAGACCCATATCCGCCCAATGGTGCGAGGCAAAGCACGTGCTGCGGTGGAGTTTGGAGCCAAAATCAGTGTTTCGGTTCAAAACGGCTTTCCGTTCTTGCACCGCATAAGCTGGAACCCCTACAACGAAGGAGAAGACCTTATCGCTCAGGCGGAAAAATACAAGCTGGATACAGGATCTTACCCAGAGCGAATCTGCGCCGACCGGATTTATATCACGGCCAAGAATAGGCATTTCTGCACGAGGAACGGTATTCGCCTCTCCGGCAAGCGATTGGGTCGCCCGCCCAAGGATCCTGATGTCACCACTGCACACAAGCACCAGCTCCGATCTGATCAAGCTCGACGCAATGAAGTGGAAGGCGTCTTTGGCTCTGGAAAGCGCAAGTATTCCCTGGATCTGATCATGGCTCGTCTACCAGCTGGTGCCGAATCCTCCATCTCGATGGCCTTTGTCGTGATGTGCGCGGAAAAGGTCTTGAGGCTGCTGCGCCTCTTTTTTGTCCTTCTTTTTGGGTGGATCTACAGCTTTTTTATGGCCTGGTCAGCGATCAGAGCGCCTGAGGGCATCTGCAAGCCATGCTTTTGAGATCTGGCCGACTTGATGTCACCGCGCTTGCCAGCCTGATTAACGCGAAGCAAACGGACGAATCCGGCGCCGATGGGCCGAGAATCTTTTTCAGGAGTCCCCACGTAGGAGATGTCGTCGATCACCAGCAGGGCATAGCGATCGAGCTTCTGGAGCATCGCCGGCAGGTCGTAGGCCGCCTTGGCCTTCTGCAGCAGCTGCACCAGCGTGGTGGCCGGGAAGAAGCGGCAGGCCTGGTCCTGCGCCGCCATCGCCATCGTGATGGCAATGGCCAGGTGGGTCTTGCCCACACCGCTGGGACCAAACAGCAGCAGGTTCTCCGCCTGCAGGAGCCAGGTGGTCTGCCGCGTCAGGCCTTGGAGCTCCTGCCAGTGGTGGGGCTCGAGGTGCTGGTGGTCAAAGCCATCGAGACCTTTCTGCCACGGGAGATGGGCACCGCGCAGCAGGCGTTGCTGGCGGGCAATCTGCCGTTGTTCCAGTTCCTGCTCACAGAGGGCGTAGAGGAACTGGCCCGGGCTCCAGCCCTGGGCATCAGCCTGATCGGCCAGCGGCTGCCAGTGACTGCGGAAGCGCGCCAGTTTCAGCTGTTTGAGCAGGAGCGGCAGCGCCGCTTCCACCGCCGCAGAGCGCGGGCATGGGGACGAGGTGGTCATAGGTAGCCAGCAGGTGTTGGGGGATGGCGGGATCGGGGAGGCTCTGGCAACGGGGAGGAACGCGGAATCGCTGCTGCAGAGCCGACAGCGAAAGGGTCTGGCGGCGTTGGGCCTGCTCCAGGAAGGCGAGCACCAGCGCATAGGAGGCCACCCGCACCGCCACATACAGGGCCTCGACCATCAGCCGGGCAGCGGCGTCACGGTCACCGCCGACCAGGAGTTGCTGCCAGAAGTCCCACCAGCGGGAATCAGGGAAGAGGTAGCGCTGGTAGCGGCAATGGAGCAGGGCCCGGGGCTTGGCCCGCAGGGCATCGATCAGGTGCTCCAGATCGATGCACCAGGCCCGCTTGCCACCAGAGGCGCCATAGAGGCGGGGGAGCTGGCAGACCCAGTCGCTGCCCAGGAACACCACCAGCCGGTCGTGGTGCAGCCGCACCATGACCTGGCGGCCGATCAGGGTGGGCGGCACTGAGTAGATCACCTGCCGCACCTCGATCGTGCTGGTGCTGCGCACCCGCACTGTGAGCAGCTCGTAGTCGGCAAAGCGGAAGGCCGGCAGGGGCCCCAGGTGCTCCAGCTCCTGCTCGTAACGCTGCTGCCGGGGGGCGTTGAGGGCACAGAACACCTCAGCGAGCAGCTGGGCGTATTCGGCGGGCTCCTCGAAATCGCAGCTGCCCCGCAGGATCAGCTTCTGCTCCAGCCGACGTTTCACATGGCCATGGGGAGCCTCGATGATGCCGTTCTCGTGAGCCACGCCGCGGTTATTGCGGCTGGCACTGAGGCCGTAGTGGGCGCAGAGCGCCTGGTGGCGGGGGGTGATGTCGAGGGCGTAGCTGCCATCCCGATTGCGGCTGGCGGCCGACAGTCGATCGGTGCGCAGCTCCTTGGGCACCCCACCGCAGGCGGCCAGGGCGTTCTGCAGCCCTTCTGAAAGGGCGACAAAGCTCTCGCCACCATGGATGAGTTGCCCATAAGCCCAGCCGCTCCAGGCCAGGCGGTAGTGGAACAGCAGGTGGGGAAATGGTTCGCCGCGCAGGGTGATCGCCACCCGTTTCAGCCGGGTGAAATCGCAGAAGCCGATCTCTCCAGGCTGGTAGGCCAGCGGGAACATCACCTCCGGCGCTGGACCGTGCAAGGCCTTCCACTGCTGCACCCGCCGCTGCAGGGTGCGTTTGAGCGAACTCCAGTCTTGATCTGGCTTCTGCTCCTGCAGGTGCTCCAGCAGGGTGGTGGGCGTCAGGGCTGGATGGCGCTCCAGAAGCGGCAGCAACAGGGGCTCCCAGACCTCAGCCAATGGATCGGGCCGCCGCCGGCCACGGGGCTTGGCGGCTTTGGGTTGGAGGCGGCCAGCATCAATGCGGTGGGCACTGCTCACCGAAATGCCCGCCGCTGCGGCAGCCACCTCCTGGCGGCTGCCGGCTCGTCGTTTGGACATGTACAGCGCAATCTGTTGAGCGGTGAGGGGAGCAGGCATGAGCCGGTGCCCTGCGCATGGCAACCGGATTCAGCAGAGCCCCTCAGGAGCGGTCAACCTGTTTGGCGCGCCCCTCAACCAGATTGTCGCCGGATACGGGTGGAACATGGTTCGGCCTCAGTGTAGACCGCGTGGGGAGTTTTGCCTCCAAGGGAACTGTGAGGTCTTACATGGCAATACCGCCACAGGAAGCGGGCCAGGCTGATTTCAGCGTCCCAGCCATCGCTGTATGCCCGTAGGTAGACCTCCTCGTACTTGACAGTCCTCCACAGCCGTTCAACAAGGATGTTGTCGTAGCACCGCTTTCTGCCGGACCAGCTGATCTGGATCCGCTCCCCTTTGAGTCTGGCCACAAAGTCAGCGGACGTGAACTGACAGCCTTGATCGGAGTGGAAGATCTCTGGCCTACGGCCGCCTCCCAAGGCCATCTCCAGGGCCTCCAGACAGAACTTCGTGTCAAGGCTGTTGGAGAGCCTCCAGCTGAGCACATGCCTGGAATGGAGATCCATGATCGCCACCAGATAGAGGAACCCTTTCTGCAGAGGGATGTAGGTGATGTCGGTCGCCCAGACCTGATCCACCGACGTGACCTGCGTGAGGTCCACCAGGCAGGGGAACCGCACGGACGGATCACCTGGAACCGTCGTCCGGGGCTTCTGGTAGATCGCCCGTAATCCCATGCGCCGCATGAGGTTTCGCACTCGATCTCGGCTGATCGGGATACCATCTTGGGCCAGATAGTCCACCATCCGGCGGCTGCCGCTGCAGGGATCCTCCAGGTAGAGAGCATCGATCCTGGCCATGATCCGCAGCGTCGATACACGGACCGGTGTCGGCCGGTAGTACAGCGTGGATCGAGGCAGCCCCAGCAGCGCACACTGCCTGCTGATGCTGAGCTCGGGGTGGTCGTGATCGACCAGCTTGCGCAGTTCACGGGCATCAGAGCAGTTGAGACTTTTTTTTGAGCCACTCCAGCTCCATCTGCAGCCGTCCGATCTGCTGGAACAGCTCCGCCTCCTTGGCCTGCCCCTCCTCCTTGTCCTTGGTCTTCTTGCCTCGGGTGAAGAGCTCGCTGGCACCGTCCAGGAGCTGCCGCTTCCACTGGCTCACCTGGATCGGGTGGATGGCGTGGTCGGCGGCGATCTCCTGGATCGTCTTGCGGCCACTGATCGCCTCCATGGCGACCCTGGCCTTGAACTCGGGGCTGTGGGTGCGGCGCTTGCTCATCGGTGGGAGCCCCTTGGGGCCTGTCCAGAAAAGCCAGACCACCTCACACATCAGGCCCATAGTTCGTGGCAAAGCCAGATGTAATGTCGAATTCGGAGCCAAGATCTCAATTTCAGTTACGGGTGATGGATTCACCTACCTAGATCGCCTGAGCTACGATCCCTACAATGAAGGAGAAGATCTAAAGGCTCAAGCAAGAGCCTATCGCCGTCGTCATGGTCATTATCCAGAAGTGATCTGTGCCGATCAGATCTATCGGACTCGAGCGAACCGCGCTTTCTGTCAGCGTCATGGGATTCGCCTGAGTGGACCTCGCCTTGGTCGGCCCAAGAGCGATCCTAAGCTTGTGGCAGAAGAGAAGAGACAGTGTCTTGATGATCAACGGCAACGTAACGCGGTAGAAGGCAAAATCGGACAGGGGAAGCGGCGATTTGGATTGGGTTTGATTCGTGAGAAGCTCGCTGCCACCCAAGGATCAGCCATTGCATTTGAGGTGGGTGCCTTTTATGAGTTTGCTGAAAAACCCGGCCATCTCTGCGAGAATGGGCCAGCTGTCCAGCCCAGATGCGAGGTCAACGGGAGCGCAGCGGCTCCCTGTTCTCCTACGTGTCGATTGAGGATCGGATCCCGGCCGGCCATCCGCTGCGGCGGATCCGCAAGCTGGCCGATCAGGCCCTCGATCGCCTCAATCCCACCTTCTGTGATCTGTACGCCGCAGAAGGCCGGCCATCAGTGCCGCCGGAGCAACTGCTGCTGGCCTCGTTGCTGCAGGCGTTCTACGGCATCCGCTCGGAGCGGTTGCTGCTCGAGCAGCTCCACTACAACCTGCTGTTCCGCTGGTTTGTGGGGCTGAGCCCAGATGATCCGATCTGGCATCCCACCACATTCACAAAAAACCGGGAGCGGCTGCTGAACGAGCAGGTGATGGGGAAGTTCCTGGAGAAGCTGATGGGTGCTCCGGAGGTCAAGCCGCTGCTCAGTGACGAGCACTTCTCCGTCGATGGCACCTTGCTGCAGGCCTGGGCCTCCCATGCCTCACTGGAGCGGATCGATGGGCAGGACGATCCGCCGCCACCGCCGTCAGGCCCTGGCGAGGGTTTTGGCGCTCCAAAGCCCGGCAAGAAGCGAGCGAAAGGGGATTTCCGAGGCATCAAGCTCAGCAACAAGACCCACCGCTCCGGCAGTGATCCCGACGCCTTGCTGGCCCGGAAATCCAACGCCCACCCGGCTCAACCGAGCTACCGGGGTCATGTGCTCATGGACAACCGCCATGCCCTGATCGTCGATTGCAAGGTCACGCAAGCCACGGGCACCGGGGAGCGGGATGCCGCCAAAGCCATGGCCGCGGATCGTCCCGGTGCCCACCAGAAAACCATCGGTGCCGACAAGCACTACGACACCAGGGGCTTTGTCGCCGAGATGCGCCGCATCGGCGTGACGCCGCACGTGGTGCAGAACACCGCCCGATCTGGTGGTTCCGCCATCGATGGCCGCACCACCCGCCACGTGGGCTACGCCAAGTCGATCCATGCCCGCCGCGGCATCGAGAAGGTGTTTGGCTGGATCAAACAGTGGGGAGGTCTGCGCCAGTTCAAGCTGCGCGGCACCGAGAAGGTGAGTGCGGTGTTCGGCCTGAATGTGATCGCCTACAACCTGATCCGCCTGGGCAACCTGCTCAAACCGGCGATGGCGGCGGCGTGAACAGGTGGTTGCCCAGAAGTGTGCCCAGACGGCAGTGATCAGGGAGCCCCAAAGGGGCAAAACACACCAAAAGGGGAGCTCTGAGCCGCTGAAACTCTGAAAACCAGACCGAAATGAGCTGCACCAGCTCTCAGGAGGGAAAAACGCTGCTTCTCAGGCGGTTTTTCCGCAAACTCCTAGAGGCCACTGATCGCCTCCATGGCGACCCTGGCCTTGAACTCGGGGCTGTGGGTACGGCGCTTGCTCATCGGTGGGAGCCCCTTTCAGGGGCGGTGCCCCGCCTCAGAGGTTAACGATGGGACCTGTCCAGAAAAGCCAGACCACCTCAGTGACCGTGAGCAACCTGCTGCGGCAGATTGCACCCTGGCGGGATTGGACGCCATGGCTGATCTTGCGCTGAATCACCGAATGGCGCAGGGCACGCTCGGCTGCGTTGTTGGTGGGCTCGATCCCTTCAATCTCCAGGAAGGTCCAGAGGCCATCGCTCACTTGCAGCAACTGATGGCAGGTACGCACCGTCTTGGCCCACGGCGTTCGCTCGCCGCGCTGGCAGCCCAGCTCCACAACCCGCTGCAGCGTGCCCACAAACGCCTGGCGGATCGGCCGACAGCCCTGCTGCAACGTGGACCAGTCGATCGTTCCGTCTTTGTAGCGGTGCCACTGGGCAAACAGCTGCTGCTGCAGGCCCAGCAGCTCCGCTCCAATCTCACCGCTGGCGCCCTGACGGTCAGCGATGGCAGTGAGATCGCGGATCACGTGCGCCCAGCACAGCTGGCGCTGCTCCAGCGGGAGATGGTTGTAGGCGGAGAAGCGATCGCTCACCACAATTCCGCCAAAGGCATTCCCGAGCAGGTCGATCGCGGCGGCAGCCGAGCGGCTCAGGCTCTGCAAGAACACTGTCACCCCCATGGCGGTCACCATGACCCACTCCCAGCCGCGCCGGCCATCGGGGTTGCCCCCATCGGCATTACCGGTGGGGGCACCGGTTTCATCGACATAGACCACCGACTGCTGACGGGCAAACGCAAGGGCCTCCTGCATGGGCTGCTCCAGTGCTGCACTCAAGCGCTGGCGGATAGTGGCCATCGCTCCCCGGCTGATCTGTACCCCCAGCAGCTGATCCAGCAGCGCCTGGGTCTTGCTGAAACTCAACGGGAAGGCACTACCCAGCAGACCCACCAGAGCACTGAGCCGGGGACCGTAATGGCTTACTTCCACCTCCGCCGGTAACGAGGCACAGGTGCTGGTGGAACAGCAGGGGCAGACCAGGCGGTGCAGCCGGTGCTCGATCACCAGAGGCGTGATCGGTGGAATCTCGATCACCTGGTGCCTCAAGGGCTCGGGATCCTGACCCTGTAGCAACGTGCCGCAGCGGCGGCAGGCCTGGGGGTGGTGCTCGACCACCTCATCCACCCGCTCGATCGGCAGCAGCTCCGGCCCAGATCCGGGATGGCCCGGCTGGCCGCCGCGCTTGCGGCCACTGCCCTTGCGTCGTTCGGGCGGCTTAAACCCCTGGCCATCACTGGAGGGAGGCTTGGAAGAATTTCGGGAGCTGCGGCCGATCCGCTCGCGCAGATGGGCCAGTTCGGTCGCCAGGGCGGTGAGCTGGATGCGGAGCTGCTCGATCTCCTGTTGCTGCCTCTGGCACTGACTGACCAGCTCAAGAAATCCAGCCTTCACTCCCACCGGGGTGGCGGCCCAATCGGCTTCTGAAATCCCGGCCGGTGGGGTGGTCATCGCAAGGAGTCTCTTACTGAGATGCAACCAGGAATCAAGCCACCGTCAAGGGTTCAGCAAGCCCGATGTTCGTTGCGAGCTGTCCCGACTCCTGAACGGGTACAATCTTTTTCAGGAGTCCCCACTTAGGGACTCCTGAAAAAGGCAAATCAACTGCGCCGCAGCTGGTCTCAGCGGTTGGAAGCCGATAAACTGGCAGGGAAAGCGGCAATCGCGGATTGTCGCCACTGACGATGGCCGCACATGTACCGGAAGCACCATAACGGTCAGCTTTCAATCAAGGAATTTCACGTGCCTTTTTGCGGCACACTTGATCCTGACAACCGCTGGGTGCTGCTTGCAGAGCTTATCCCCTGGCAAGAGCTTGAGGAGGCTTATGCCCCTCAGTTCAGTGCAACTGTGGGTGCTCCTGCCAAGCCCGTGCGTCTGGCGTTCGGGTCGCTCTACATCAAGCAGCGCTTAGGGCTCACAGATGAAGAGACTGTTCTCCAGATTCAGGAGAATGCCTACATGGGGACTCCTGAACAATCCAGATCCATTGCGCCGCAGCTGGTCTCAAGCATGAGAAACCGCTAAAGTGGCCGTGAATCAGGCAATCCGTGATTGCCTTTACTCCTGATCGTTCCATATGTACCGGAGGCACAATAACGGTCAGATCTCAATCAAGGAGTTCCACCTGCCATTTGGCGGCACACTTGATCCCGAGAATCGCTGGGTTCAACTGGAGGGGCTGATCCCATGGGATGAGCTGGAAGAAACCTATGCCCCTCAATTCAGCGCCACAATTGGCGCTCCAGCCAAATCAGTGAGAATGGCCTTTGGTGCTCTCTACATCAAACAGAAGTTAGGGCTCACCGACGAAGAGACAGTCCATCAGATCAGAGAGAACGCCTATATTCAGTTCTTTCTCGGCTTTGCGGGCTACACAGCTAAGGCACCGTTTGATGCCTCGATGATGGTGCACTTTCGCAAGCGTTTTTCTGACGAGGATCTGCGCCGTATCAACGAGCTGGTGGTGCAGCGCGGCAAAGAGATCCTTCTGGAAGCACTTGCTCAGGCAGCAGACGATGACGACCATGATGATCGTGATTCCAGTGGAGGAGGCGCTCAGCTAGAACTTGATGCGTTGATCAAGCCTGCTGACTGGCCAGAAGGAAAGAATTGGGGCACTCTCACGATTGATGCCAGTTGCACTCCAGCCGACATCACCTATCCCAGAGACCTCAAGCTCCTCAACGAGGCTCGCACAACGACCGAGCGAGTCATTGATGATCTGTGCAGTCAGTCATCGGGATTCAGGAGACATCGACCTCGCTACGACCGTGGCCTTGCTCGTGCTCATTTCCTGAGAGTGGCGAAGCAAAAACGACCACGTCGCCGCAAAGTGAAGGCTGCCATTAAACATCAGCTTGGCTATGTGCGGCAGAATCTCAAGGCCATTGATGCTCTGATCGGCTGCGGGGCAAGGCTTTCCGAGCTTAAGAGGCATTGGTGGCAGAAGTTGTTGGCCTGCAGCGAGTTGGAGCGGCAACAGGGCCTTCTGCTCGCCTCTCAGACCAACAGCATTCCAGACCGCCTGGTGAATCTTGTGCAGACCCATATCCGCCCAATGGTGCGAGGCAAAGCACGTGCTGCGGTGGAGTTTGGAGCCAAAATCAGTGTTTCGGTTCAAAACGGCTTTCCGTTCTTGCACCGCATAAGCTGGAACCCCTACAACGAAGGAGAAGACCTTATCGCTCAGGCGGAAAAATACAAGCTGGATACAGGATCTTACCCAGAGCGAATCTGCGCCGACCGGATTTATATCACGGCCAAGAATAGGCATTTCTGCACGAGGAACGGTATTCGCCTCTCCGGCAAGCGATTGGGTCGCCCGCCCAAGGATCCTGATGTCACCACTGCACACAAGCACCAGCTCCGATCTGATCAAGCTCGACGCAATGAAGTGGAAGGCGTCTTTGGCTCTGGAAAGCGCAAGTATTCCCTGGATCTGATCATGGCTCGTCTACCAGCTGGTGCCGAATCCTCCATCTCGATGGCCTTTGTCGTGATGTGCGCGGAAAAGGTCTTGAGGCTGCTGCGCCTCTTTTTTGTCCTTCTTTTTGGGTGGATCTACAGCTTTTTTATGGCCTGGTCAGCGATCAGAGCGCCTGAGGGCATCTGCAAGCCATGCTTTTGAGATCTGGCCGACTTGATGTCACCGCGCTTGCCAGCCTGATTAACGCGAAGCAAACGGACGAATCCGGCGCCGATGGGCCGAGAATCTTTTTCAGGAGTCCCTACATGCAGTTCTTCCTTGGATTTTCCGGTTACTCCAGCAAGGTGCCATTTGATCCATCAATGATGGTTCATTTCCGCAAGCGGTTCTCAGATGAAGGCCTGAGGCACATCAATGAGCTTGTGGTTCAGCGAGGCAAGGAGATGTTGATTGAGGCTGCTGCTTCTCAGTCCCATGACGATGACGATTCAAGTGGGGATGGTAAGGACGACGGCGATCAGCTCTCGCTCGATAGCCTGATCAAACCGGCAGACTGGCCAGAAGGTAAGAATTGGGGCACGCTCAGGGTAGCGCCCCTGCGAGTGGTGTAACTCAGGAGGTCCTGTGACCCTTTCAGGAGGGTGATCAGGAGCAGTCAGGGGATGACTGCTTGGGAGCTGATTGCGCAGCTCCATCGTTCCACTATGAACCCTGATCGCTGAATGTGCAACTCAGCGATCGAGGGGATTCGTGTAGATCGAGGAAGGAGTTGGTGCGTTTCAGCTCATGGCTACTGCCGCCCGCTTGGCCGGATCACCATCGGTGGGCTTCAACATTTCCTCGAGCTCGGGGATTTTGGCCATGGTGGCCTCGGAGAAGAAGCGGCGGCGCTCCAGCTGCCATTCCTCCTGCTGCTCCAGCAGCTGACTGCCCACCAACCGCACGATCGCGGCGTCATTGGGGAAGATGCCGACCACGTTGGTGCGGCGTTTGATCTCCTTGTTGAGGCGCTCGAGCGGGTTGGTACTCCAGATCTTGCGCCAGTGCTCCTGGGGGAAGTGCAGGAAGGCCAGCACGTCGTCCCGGGCGGCTTCCATCACGGGCACGGCGCCGGGGAACTGCTTGCGCAGCATCTCGGTGACCTGCTGCCAGTGGGCTCTGACCTCCCCCTGCGTCAGGAAAGAAGTCCGCTCGGTCTGACCCATCCACTAGGGGGCCAAACCGAGGACCATGAAACCGATTTATGACCAGGCCGTGCGGGCTGAGATCCGCAATCGCATGAGCCCGCCCAACCGAGAGAGCGTGGCCGAGATCGCTCGCTCCACCGGCATCACTACCCAGACCCTCTACAACTGGCGCAGTCAGTGGCAGAAAGAGGGCCAGCTGGTGCCGGCCACCAGCAAGCCGCCGGAGCAGTGGGGCGCATCCGACAAACTGGCCGCCGTGATCCAGGCCGCAGGCCTCAGCGGCCCCGATCTCGGCGCTTACTGCCGTGAGCGGGGCCTCTACCCCAAACAGCTTGCCCGATGGCGCCAGGCCGCTGAGGATGCCAATGGCCCCAGCGCGCCGACCATGACCGACCACAGGGATCTACAGCGCAAAAACCAGGAGCAGGCACGCCAGATCCGGCGCCTTGAACGTGAGTTGCAGAAGAAGGAAAAAGCTCTTTCGGAGGCGGCAACATTGCTGATGCTGTCAAAAAAGCTCGATCAGCTTTGGCTGCAAGAAGAGGAGTCCTGATTCCGTCAGAGCAGAGAAATAAAGCCATGGACTTTCTCCATGAAGGCCTCAATGCAGGAGCTTCCATCAAGGCTGTTGCTGATCTGATCGGCATCTGTTCACGCACTCTGCGGCGCTGGGGGCTTGATATCAGCGGCCAGGGATTCAGTGTGGACCACCGCAAGGGTGCCCCACGTGAAGTGGCTCACAGATTCACGGCAAAAGAGCGGCAGCGGGTGATTGACTCCGTCAATGATCCGCGCTTTGCCGATCTTGCGCCTGCTCAGATCGTGGCCATTCTTGCTGAGGAGAGAATGTATGTGGGTTCAGAGTCGACGATCTATCGCATCATGCGGCAGGAAGGCCTGCTGAATCATCGTGGCAGGGCCCGCTCTCCCCGCGAGCCAAGACCAGTCCCGGTGCTGGAGGCAACAGGAGTTTACCAAGTGCTGGCCTGGGATATCACCCTGTTGCCCGGCCATGTCAAGGGTCAATTCTACTACCTCTACATGGTGATGGATGTGTGGAGCCGCCGCATCCTTGGAGTGGAAGTGCATGAGCGCGAATGCAGCGTGCTCGCCAGCGCATTCTTTGATCGCGTTTGCCGCGATGAAGGAATCAACAAGGAGACTGCTGCGGTCCTGCACTCGGACAATGGCGCCCCCATGCGCTCATTCGCCTTGGCGGCCAAGATGGCGGAGCTGGGTGTTTCGCTCTCGTTCTCCAGGCCGCGCGTCAGCAACGACAACGCCTACGCTGAATCATGGTTCCGTACCATGAAGTACCACCAGAGTTATCCGCTACGGCGCTTCCGGGAACTGCTCTCGGTAAAAGCCTGGGTGGATGGCTTTGTCGAGTGGTACAACGCTGAGCACCGGCACAGCGGCATCAAGTACGTGACGCCCAATCAGCGGCACTACGGCCAGGCCGATGGGATCTGTGCCATCCGGCAGAAGACCTACGAAGAAGCTCGGCAGAAGAATCCGCAGCGCTGGAGTCGTCACATCCGTGACTGGAGCCAGCCACAGGTTGTGAGCATCAACCATCCCCGTCCGCAGCAACCTATCGCTACTTGACCCTCAACAATCCAGGCCCCCGTGGCTGTCCGATGGCGCCCCTCGGTGGGCGCCATCGGACACAGCCGCGAACAGGGGCCGGACGCCCCAACCCCGACCAAAGACAGCCATCGATGACAACGACACCCCGGCCACGGCGACCCTGAACCTCAACCCGCAGTACACTCAAGTTCGGTGCTCAGCTCAGCACCCCGAGCGGACAACTTCCCTGATAGGTCCCGCCTGCTCAGGCTTCTGGATCACGAACACCGCTTTCATCGCCGCCGCCACCATGTCCTGGCCAACCTTTGGGACATGACTCAGGAGGTTGCGCAGGAAGTGCACTCGGCACCGCTGCCAGCTGCTGCCCTGGAACATGCGCTTGATCGCGGCTGTCAGCCCCAGGTGGGCATCCGAAATCACCAGCCGCGTGCCAGTCAGGCCACGCTCTTTGAGTGAGCCCAGGAACTGGCGCCAGAAGCCCTCGGCTTCGCTGTCGCCCACGGCGATTCCCAGTACCTCGCGGTAGCCGAGGGCATTGATCCCGATCGCCACCACCACCGCCCGGGAGACCACCTGCATGTTGCGGCCCAGACGGCCGTGAAGGTAGGTCGCGTCGAGGTAGACGTAGGGGAAGCTGGCATGCGGCCGCGTCCCTTGGCGTGGTGTAAATCCCGAGGCCCGATTGCCCTGGACTGAGGGAGAACAGGGGTGAATGACGGGCTGTCATTCTCGAGGCGCATGTGCACCTCGTTATTTCACGATGAATCCAGACGATTGACTTGTCAAGTCTTTCGTCTGGATTGCCGATCGGTTGTGGGCTACACCTGCAATCTTGGTCGTGACGTCTGCGGTGCCGGCCCCCGGGCGGTGATCGCCGCCGCTGCGCCCTGTGGGGGCGCTACGGCGCGATCTCCTGGGGCCTGAGGCTCAGGCCGCTGCTTCTTGCAAGGAAGGCTGCGTGGGCAGCTCCGCCAGTGAGGGGATGGCGGCCATGCTCTCGGCGGAGAACATGCGCCGGCCCTCCAGCTGCCAGTGCTCGTCCTGCTCCAGCAGCACAGCCCCCACCAAGCGGGTGATCGAGGCGTCATTCGGGAAGATGCCAACCACCCGAGTGCGGCGTTTGATCTCCTCATTGAGGCGCTCGAGCAGGTTGGTGCTCCAAGTCTTTTTCCAGTGTTGAGGCGGGAAGTGACGGAAGGCGAGCACGTCTTCCCGGGCGTGCAGCATGAGCTCAGCAGCCTTGGGGAAGCGATCCACCAGTGAGCTGGCCAGATCGTCCCAGCGGGCCTCGATTTCGTCCGTTTTCTCCTGGGCGAACACCGAGCGCAAGGCAGCGGTGACCATGCCTTGGTGGGCCTTGGGCACCCGTTGGAGCAGGTTTCTGGCGAAATGGACCCTGCAGCGCTGCCAGCAGCTGCCCTGCAGCATCCGCCGGATCGCCTTGGTGAGGCCCACGTGCGCGTCGCTGATCACGAGCTTGACCCCAGTGAGGCCGCGCTCCTTGAGCGAGCCAATGAACTCGCTCCAGAAGCTCTCGGTTTCGCTGTCGCCCACCTTGATGCCGAGCAGCTCGCGGCGACCATCGGCATTGACGCCCATGGCCACCACCACAGCCCTGGAGCAGACCTGCATCGCCTTGCCGAGACGCCCGTGGAGATAGGTGGCATCGAGGTACAGGTAGGCGTAGCCGGTGGCCTCAAGGGGGCGGTTCAGGAAGGCCTGCACCTGGATGTCGATGTCAGCGCAGATGCGGCTCACCTGAGATTTGGAGATGCCGCTCTGGACTCCCAGGGCGGCCACCAGGGCGTCGACCTTGCGCGTTGAGATGCCGCCGACATAGGCCTCCATCACCACGCCGTAGAGGGCCTGGTCCACACGGCGGCGCGGCTCCAGGATCGAGGGCAGGTGGCTGCCGGAGCGCAGTTTGGGGATGCGGAGATCGATGTCCCCCACCTGGGTGGCCAGGGTGCGCGGCCGGTAGCCGTTGCGGTAGCCGAGCCGCTCCTCGCTGCGCTCATGGCGCTCTGCGCCGAGCACGGCAGCGACCTCCAGCTCGATCAGCTGCTGCAGGCCGTGGCGCACCAGCTCGGGGATCAGCTCACCGGCGCTGCTGCCATCCAGTAGCGGCGCCAGCTCAATTGCGGCACGATTGGACGTGGGCGTGTGTCACGAGTCAGCAGGTGAAAGCCAAGGCTGATGAAACTGCATCGGGGATGGGAGTGTGGCCTCCCGGGATCGGCCTGCAGGGGCTGGTACCAAACCACCCCGTGCTGCTGCGTTCAAAAGACGTGGTGGTGAGCGACGGGGAAACGGCGGACTGGATCCGTCAGGTGTGCGACGAGAAGGTGAGCGCAAGCGAACCGTTGATGACGCGCCGATATCTATTTCAGACGCTGCCAAAACGGGAGGCGGCCCAAATCTCCTGGATCAGTGTGGACAGAGCCTGTCTATGGACCACACGGCAGCCGGCGTATAGACGGCACGAGCTCATCGCAGGCCCTGATGCGGAACGTGAGAACCTGCCATGGAATGCCAAGGGAACATCCCAAGTGGTCACCACCATGAGGGTCAATACCGATGTCTGTGGCAGGGGCGGAGCAACCCGTAGTAGCGATGATGGGTCTGTAACGGACTCGGAGCCAAGGGGTTGCATCATCCCGTTTGGAGTCTCCCATCAACTGCCTACGGCAGGAGGAATGGGATGACAACAGACAAGCCGCTACCGATTACCAAGGTGATGGTCTGGAAGGCCTATCAACAGGTGAAACGGAACGGACAGGCGGCCGGTGTGGATGGCCAAAGCCTGGACGACTTCAACAAGGATCTGGAGAATAATCTCTACAAACTCTGGAATCGGATGGCATCAGGAAGTTATCTTCCGCCACCAGTTCGGCGTGTGGAGATTCCCAAATCCGGTGGAGGCGTCAGGCCGCTGGGTATCCCGACGGTTGCTGATCGCATCGCACAGATGGTGGTCAAGCAGGTGCTGGAGCCAGAGCTGGAGCTGATCTTTGATCAGGATTCCTACGGCTACAGACCGGGCAAGTCAGCGCATCAGGCAGTAGAGGTCTGCCGTCAGCGCTGCTGGAGGTCCAACTGGGTTCTCGATCTCGACATCAAGGGGTTTTTCGATGCTATCGATCACGACCTGTTGATGCGCGCGATCAAGGCCCATACCTCCGAGCGCTGGGTGGTGCTCTACCTGCAACGATGGCTGCAGGCACCGGTTCTGTTGCCGGATGGCACGCTCCATCCCAGGGACCGGGGCACACCGCAAGGTGGTGTCATCAGTCCACTGCTGGCCAATCTGTTCCTGCACTATGCGTTTGATGTGTGGATGCGCCGGAGCCACCCGGCCATTGCCTTTGAGCGCTATGCAGATGATGTGATCTGTCATTGCCACAGCGAGAAGGAAGCTCGGCGGTTGCTGGAGGCATTGCAGGATCGCTTTGCGTCCTGTGGCCTCCAGCTTCATCCCCAGAAGACCCAGGTGGTCTACTGCAGGGATAGCAACCGCCGGGCACCGTTTGCTGATGTCACGTTCACGTTTCTTGGTTTCGCGTTTCGGCCACGTGTGTCTCGCAATTCTCGCGGAGTCATCTACACAGGCTTTTTGCCGGCAGTGAGTCCGCAGGCTCTCCAGCGTATGCGGGAGAGGATTAGGTCGATAGGGCTTCCATCGCTCGTGTATCTGTCGCTTGAGGAGATCGCTAAAGTGCTGAATCCAGTGATTCGTGGCTGGATTCAGTACTACGGTCGTTTCTATAGGACAGAACTGATCAGGAAGTTGTATCGCTACCTGGATGACAGAATTGCAGCCTGGTTACGGCAGAAGTACAAAAGGCTGCGGGGTCGTCGGCTCCAAAGCTGGCGAGTACTTGCCAGGATCAGGTCTGGACATCGTGATCTGTTCGCGCACTGGCGTCGAGTCAGTGAAGTGGCATGTGGATGATGGGAGCCGTATGACGCGAGAGTGTCACGTACGGTTCTGTGAGCACCTCGGGGGGAAGTTCCCCGGGGTGACTCGACATGGTTCGTCTGGTTGAGGTAGTGCTCAAACCAGGGTCACGGGCCTGCCCACCCCTTGCAACGCTGGCCGCTGAGCGGAACGTCTGAGGTGCGCGCTCAACCCCGGCTACGCCGGGGTTGAGGTCCCCAGGGATTTACACCAACACAGGGGACGCAAGCTGAAAGGGGCTCCCACCGATGAGCAAGCGCCGCACCCACAGCCCCGAGTTCAAGGCCAGGGTCGCCATGGAGGCGATCAGTGGCCGCAAGACGATCCAGGAGATCGCCGCCGACCACGCCATCCACCCGATCCAGGTGAGCCAGTGGAAGCGGCAGCTCCTGGACGGTGCCAGCGAGCTCTTCACCCGAGGCAAGAAGACCAAGGACAAGGAGGAGGGGCAGGCCAAGGAGGCGGAGCTGTTCCAGCAGATCGGACGGCTGCAGATGGAGCTGGAGTGGCTCAAAAAAAAGTCTCAACTGCTCTGATGCCCGTGAACTGCGCAAGCTGGTCGATCACGACCACCCCGAGCTCAGCATCAGCAGGCAGTGTGCGCTGCTGGGGCTGCCTCGATCCACGCTGTACTACCGGCCGACACCGGTCCGTGTATCGACGCTGCGGATCATGGCCAGGATCGATGCTCTCTACCTGGAGGATCCCTGCAGCGGCAGCCGCCGGATGGTGGACTATCTGGCCCAAGATGGTATCCCGATCAGCCGAGATCGAGTGCGAAACCTCATGCGGCGCATGGGATTACGGGCGATCTACCAGAAGCCCCGGACGACGGTTCCAGGTGATCCGTCCGTGCGGTTCCCCTGCCTGGTGGACCTCACGCAGGTCACGTCGGTGGATCAGGTCTGGGCGACCGACATCACCTACATCCCTCTGCAGAAAGGGTTTCTCTATCTGGTGGCGATCATGGATCTCCATTCCAGGCATGTGCTCAGCTGGAGGCTCTCCAACAGCCTTGACACGAAGTTCTGTCTGGAGGCCCTGGAGATGGCCTTGGGAGGCGGCCGTAGGCCAGAGATCTTCCACTCCGATCAAGGCTGTCAGTTCACGTCCGCTGACTTTGTGGCCAGACTCAAAGGGGAGCGGATCCAGATCAGCTGGTCCGGCAGAAAGCGGTGCTACGACAACATCCTTGTTGAACGGCTGTGGAGGACTGTCAAGTACGAGGAGGTCTACCTACGGGCATACAGCGATGGCTGGGACGCTGAAATCAGCCTGGCCCGCTTCCTGTGGCGGTATTGCCATGTAAGACCTCACAGTTCCCTTGGAGGCAAAACTCCCCACGCGGTCTACACTGAGGCCGAACCATGTTCCACCCGTCCTGGGTTAACGATGTCAGGGGCCGGAACTGTCCAATAAAAGGCACCCACCTCAATCTTGGTCTTGGGGAGGCCGTGGGCTTTTGCTGTCCCGTGTGTGTAGTGTGTGTTTGCCTTCTTGCACCTCTCCACCAATCCCCGATCAGTAGTCTCGGCCTTGGTCTTTCTGCTCCGAGGCAACCCTCACAAATTGAGCGCCTTTCGTTTCTTGGCCTCCATAGAACTCCTTGTATAGGAATGTGCCTGTGCTCTTCGAGCCCTCCACAAACTGACTGTCCGACAAATCCCAGGAGCTGCTCATGCGACGTCCAGCTGCGACGTCTGCAATGGTTTTGGCCGTGGCGGAAGTTTGATCTGCGTGAACGAGGGCTGCTTCTCGTGGTCTGATGTATTGCTGATTGCTCTTTGTTGAGTATGTATTCAGTTGTCCACACTATGTAAGTGATCTACTTGGTGGTGTGGCATTTATGTCTAGTGGGACTTTCCCCGCCAAGCCTGCTCGGCAAGGAAGTTAGGGTATGGGGCAAGCTATGCATTCGGATTGGGTCAGAGCTTATGTCTGAGGTGGGTGCCTTTTATTGGACAGTTCCGGCCCCTGACATCGTTAACCCAGGACGGGTGGAACATGGTTCGGCCTCAGTGTAGACCGCGTGGGGAGTTTTGCCTCCAAGGGAACTGTGAGGTCTTACATGGCAATACCGCCACAGGAAGCGGGCCAGGCTGATTTCAGCGTCCCAGCCATCGCTGTATGCCCGTAGGTAGACCTCCTCGTACTTGACAGTCCTCCACAGCCGTTCAACAAGGATGTTGTCGTAGCACCGCTTTCTGCCGGACCAGCTGATCTGGATCCGCTCCCCTTTGAGTCTGGCCACAAAGTCAGCGGACGTGAACTGACAGCCTTGATCGGAGTGGAAGATCTCTGGCCTACGGCCGCCTCCCAAGGCCATCTCCAGGGCCTCCAGACAGAACTTCGTGTCAAGGCTGTTGGAGAGCCTCCAGCTGAGCACATGCCTGGAATGGAGATCCATGATCGCCACCAGATAGAGGAACCCTTTCTGCAGAGGGATGTAGGTGATGTCGGTCGCCCAGACCTGATCCACCGACGTGACCTGCGTGAGGTCCACCAGGCAGGGGAACCGCACGGACGGATCACCTGGAACCGTCGTCCGGGGCTTCTGGTAGATCGCCCGTAATCCCATGCGCCGCATGAGGTTTCGCACTCGATCTCGGCTGATCGGGATACCATCTTGGGCCAGATAGTCCACCATCCGGCGGCTGCCGCTGCAGGGATCCTCCAGGTAGAGAGCATCGATCCTGGCCATGATCCGCAGCGTCGATACACGGACCGGTGTCGGCCGGTAGTACAGCGTGGATCGAGGCAGCCCCAGCAGCGCACACTGCCTGCTGATGCTGAGCTCGGGGTGGTCGTGATCGACCAGCTTGCGCAGTTCACGGGCATCAGAGCAGTTGAGACTTTTTTTTGAGCCACTCCAGCTCCATCTGCAGCCGTCCGATCTGCTGGAACAGCTCCGCCTCCTTGGCCTGCCCCTCCTCCTTGTCCTTGGTCTTCTTGCCTCGGGTGAAGAGCTCGCTGGCACCGTCCAGGAGCTGCCGCTTCCACTGGCTCACCTGGATCGGGTGGATGGCGTGGTCGGCGGCGATCTCCTGGATCGTCTTGCGGCCACTGATCGCCTCCATGGCGACCCTGGCCTTGAACTCGGGGCTGTGGGTGCGGCGCTTGCTCATCGGTGGGAGCCCCTTTCAGGGGCGGTACCCCGCCTCAGAGGTTAACGATGGGGCCTGTCCAGAAAAGCCAGACCACCTCAGTCAGTAGATCAACTAGTCTTGCTCTAAAGGCTCACTCCAATTGCACTGATCCACGGGTAATTTCTTTTGCCACTGTCATCAGCATGATTCTCGACCGCATTGCGGCTCTCAGAGGCTATGCAATTCCACTTGCCTGCCACGGCAGCTAGCTTTGGACCTCCTGTCCACCCTCGCACGTCTTTAGTTGCCAACGTGCATTTTATTGCACCGATCCGTAAACCGCTAATGCTTTCGCCAACCGTGAGCAGATCAGGGCTAATTGACTTGCCATCAGGGCAAACGATTCCAGTTGGGTCGCATTTACCAATAAAAACCGCTTTGTATTCGGGGGAGGGGGTAATGCTTTCGACCCAGCGCTCTTCGGAAAAGGCCGAGGATTGAGGTGGTCTGGCTTTTCTGGACAGGCCCCATCGTTAACCTCTGAGGCGGGGTACCGCCCCTGAAAGGGGCTCCCACCGATGAGCAAGCGCCGCACCCACAGCCCCGAGTTCAAGGCCAGGGTCGCCATGGAGGCGATCAGTGGCCGCAAGACGATCCAGGAGATCGCCGCCGACCACGCCATCCACCCGATCCAGGTGAGCCAGTGGAAGCGGCAGCTCCTGGACGGTGCCAGCGAGCTCTTCACCCGAGGCAAGAAGACCAAGGACAAGGAGGAGGGGCAGGCCAAGGAGGCGGAGCTGTTCCAGCAGATCGGACGGCTGCAGATGGAGCTGGAGTGGCTCAAAAAAAAGTCTCAACTGCTCTGATGCCCGTGAACTGCGCAAGCTGGTCGATCACGACCACCCCGAGCTCAGCATCAGCAGGCAGTGTGCGCTGCTGGGGCTGCCTCGATCCACGCTGTACTACCGGCCGACACCGGTCCGTGTATCGACGCTGCGGATCATGGCCAGGATCGATGCTCTCTACCTGGAGGATCCCTGCAGCGGCAGCCGCCGGATGGTGGACTATCTGGCCCAAGATGGTATCCCGATCAGCCGAGATCGAGTGCGAAACCTCATGCGGCGCATGGGATTACGGGCGATCTACCAGAAGCCCCGGACGACGGTTCCAGGTGATCCGTCCGTGCGGTTCCCCTGCCTGGTGGACCTCACGCAGGTCACGTCGGTGGATCAGGTCTGGGCGACCGACATCACCTACATCCCTCTGCAGAAAGGGTTCCTCTATCTGGTGGCGATCATGGATCTCCATTCCAGGCATGTGCTCAGCTGGAGGCTCTCCAACAGCCTTGACACGAAGTTCTGTCTGGAGGCCCTGGAGATGGCCTTGGGAGGCGGCCGTAGGCCAGAGATCTTCCACTCCGATCAAGGCTGTCAGTTCACGTCCGCTGACTTTGTGGCCAGACTCAAAGGGGAGCGGATCCAGATCAGCTGGTCCGGCAGAAAGCGGTGCTACGACAACATCCTTGTTGAACGGCTGTGGAGGACTGTCAAGTACGAGGAGGTCTACCTACGGGCATACAGCGATGGCTGGGACGCTGAAATCAGCCTGGCCCGCTTCCTGTGGCGGTATTGCCATGTAAGACCTCACAGTTCCCTTGGAGGCAAAACTCCCCACGCGGTCTACACTGAGGCCGAACCATGTTCCACCCGTCCTGGGTTAACGATGTCAGGGGCCGGAACTGTCCAATAAAAGGCACTCACCTCAGATTGAGAATTGCTAGGGCCATCAGAACAGGCTGATAGCAATATAGCCAGCGACGCTGCTTGCAAAATGGCGATTTTGCTCAATGTCTTTGTGAAACTAGTTTTAATCTAAGTCAGGTCGCAATATATGTCAAGGAAATTATGAGCTCTTGTTTCCACCCTCTTCCCCTGCGAGTCTCCCATTGCAATGGCATCATCCCTCGGCATCATCAGATCCCGACTTCATTGTCTAAATCTTTCACTGCCGCGGTTCGCTTTGCCGTCAAGGAATGTGTGGATTAGACTCGTTTTGGGGAGACAATAATCTAATGCTTTGTAGTGTTATTCTTTCTAAATCAGATAAAACTTCCGTGGCTGGTTGCACGCGGATATCTGCAGTAGGCCGATTAGCTCAGTGGGGAGCCGGGCGTGGGAGCCCTTGCAAATTGGGTTGGTATCGGAGCCCCAAGCTTTCATAAGTACTTGCCAAGAAATGACCTAAGCTCATCTTCCTTTGCAGTGACTTTGAGACTTTCCGCGCGTCATGCGGAGTCTATGACCGAGCTCATGTCGAGGCATTGGAACTTGCCAGGCAACCTCTCATTCGCGGATGGTTGCTAGATTCTTCAACCATTTTAGCCACTTGCAAGCCTGTCCCTAAAAAAACAGCAATGCCGTGATGTTCTTGCGACTAGCATGCTTACTGTAGTTTCTCAACGAATGGGCGTAGGTCGTTGAGGCTAGGTAGTACGTAACGCTCAACAACTTTGCTCATGCCCAGGGTCGCCTAAAAGTCTGTCCTGGTAGCTCTTGGCAGGTCTGCCAGCATTGGGTTTGGTCGGCGGGTCTCAGTGCCCCCAATGCCCGAAACCCGCTCCACCGGAGTCGATCAGCCCGCACCGGATGACCTGATCAGCTTCCTCAAGGCCATCCCGGATGGGCGTTACCGCCGCGGGGTGCGTTACCCGCAGTGGTTCCTGCTGCTGGTGGCTGTGCTCGGGATCCTGAGCGGCTGCCGCAGCTCCCGTGATCTGGAGGCCTTTGCCCGGCGGCACCGTGAGGCACTCAACCAGGCGCTGGGCCTGAATTTCAAGCGCTGGCCCTCCGATGCCACCTTCCTCTACCTGTTCAACAAGGCCCACCTGCAGGAGTTTGGCCAGGTGCTGCAGGCCTGGATGATCAGCCAGGTCCCAAGCGGGGCAACGGGTCTGGATCAGCTGGTGTGTGATGGCAAGACCCTGCGCGGCTCTGCCGTGGAGACAGAAGACGGCAGTCACCGGTTTGTCGCCCAGGTCACGGTGTACGCCCGGGCCCTTGGCGTCGCCCTGGCCCAGACGACCTATGACACCCACGAATCCAGTGAGCGTGCGGCGCTGAAAGAGCTGCTCAGCAGCCTGGATCTCGATGGCGTGTTGATCCAGGCGGATGCCCTGCACACGACGCAGGCGTTTTTCGCTGGTGCCTCTCCCAGGGGGCCGACGTGCTCCTGACCGTCAAATCGAACCAGAAGACCCTCTACCGCCAGATCGGCTGCCAGTTCCAGGGAAAGCGTCACATCCCTTTCACTGCAACAGATCACGAGAAGCGCCACGGGCGCGACACCGTCTGGGAACTGCGAGCCAGAGAGGCACCGGAGCACATCAAAGCCAACTGGCCCGGCAGCGCCTGGATCGTTGAGGTGATCACAGGCACCCTCACCCGCAAGGGCAAGCGCAAGATCAGGCACCACCTGTTCCTCACCAGCGTGCGCACCACGCCACAAGCCCTGCTGCGCCTGATCCGTCAGCGCTGGAGCATTGAGAACGAATGGCACTGGGCCCGTGACGTCCAGCTGGGTGAGGACGCTCATCGCTACGCCAACCGGATCGGGGCCCCGGTGTTCGCCTTCCTGCGAACCATCGTGATGAACTTGCTGCGGCGGGGCGGCTACCGCTCGATCCGCCAAGGCCTGCGGGAGTTGGCCTACGACATCAAGGGAATGCTGGCACTTGGCGGCGTGGCCAGCCGAGGGAGCTTGGGCTGATCACACTTTTAGGCAGCCCTGTGCTCATGCCAGGGATCTGATGGCGCGTAAGAGCATAGAGTATAAAGGGTGATGAGGACAAGGAAAGCTGAGTAACGACTCGTCTGCGTAGATCGTGGCTATGAATGCCATACCTTCTCAGGACGCCTTCTTTGTAGGTGTCGCCCCATGTCTCTTCACTGGGCTTGTACTGCTTGGGGAACAGCGATCCATTTGGCAGGCCGCCTGGATACAGCTTCAGTAGCAGTGAGTAAATCTTTGAGTGCATTGGTACGGTTCGACGGTCCTTCGATTTGCCTTTGAGGTGACGGACCATTTCCCCCTCTTTCCATTCGGTGAAGTGGATCGTTCTACCCTCAAGATCCAAGTCACAACCCCGTAGCCCTGCTGCTTCGCTACCACGGCAGCCAGTGAAGCGTTGGATGTTGTAGAGGAGGTCTTCAGCGGCAAGCTCGTCAGCTTCTGCGAAGTCGGGGAGAATTCGATCGTGATGATGCTCCTTGATGCTTCGCCCGAGATTGGCCCAGATAGTGGGATCTGAGACTTGTTGATGGTCATCCGCCCATCGCCAGAAGGCTCCGTAGACCTTGAAGTGGTTCTTGTGGTAACCGGGTGAATTCGGCTTTCCTGTTTTCTCGTTCGTTTGTTTGAGCAGCCATTCCTTGAACTCGATCGCATCCCTTCTGGTGAGACCGCTCAGGTAATCGGTGCCCGCCCACTTTGCAAGCCGTCCTAGGTAGGTGTGCCAGTTTCGTTGGGTCGTAAGGCGTGTCCCTTCCGTCTCGGCTCGTCTCTCGATCCAAATCGTGTATGGCTGGTGGCCCTCCTTCCAGGCTTGGTGCTGAGCCCACAGCCGATCCTCCTCGGGACTGAGCGATCCATCGGTGTGGATGTTCAGCTGCTGGATGACCAGTTCGTCAGCGGTGTCCAGATCATCCTGTGAATGTTCTTCGGCTGGATCAGCCTGGATGACACGCAGAAGGTGCTTGAGGTCGTTTCCTGGGGCATCCAGAGGGCTCTGGGAGCGTTCCTCCTGGAAGCTTCTGTCGAAGTCGACCTGGATGCTGCGAGCTTCAATCTCTGCGGCTCGTCTGCTCGTGGCGGTCAGCTTCCTGACGATGGAGCGAGTCGAGTAGCTGGGCCAGAGGTCCCGAGGTACAGCGATCCGAGAGTAAAAGCCGGTTCTCTTGGGGCGGGTGAACACGCTTGCCATGGCTCTACGTGTGGTGGCTGGTGTCGTTGGAGGTGCTGGGTCCGGTGGGCTGGAAAACAGATCGAGACAAATCGAAGCTCGGCGTGACTTCATGCTTTGTCATGCGCTGCTCTCTGTCACGCCTGTCAGACC
Organism: Synechococcus sp. CBW1002; assembly: GCF_015840915.1. NCBI lineage: Bacteria > Bacillati > Cyanobacteriota > Cyanophyceae > Synechococcales > Synechococcaceae > Synechococcus > Synechococcus sp. CBW1002. The sequence goes on along the minus strand of NZ_CP060398.1, from coordinate 3,359,475 downwards.
CACTTGTCAGACCCATCTTGCCATCAAGACCCCTGCAAAGTAGGCTCTAACTACCGGGTGCCCTGCTGCTCGTGTCTCCAGGTCGAACACTGGGGCAAGACGGCATGGCGGTCCACCCCATTCCGGGTTCCCGGAACCCCGGATTCAACCGGGAGTTCTTCGCGGTGCCTTCTCCATCTGAGTCCCCCCCCAGCCAGGGCTCGTTGCTCCACATCCTCGGCGCCAGCTTTGGCATCGCCGGTGCTGTGGGTAGTTCGATCGGTGCCGGCATCCTGCGGACACCGGGCCTGGTGGCGGCCCAGCTGGGCAGTGCTCCCCTGATGCTGCTGGTCTGGCTGGGCGGTGGGATCTACTCCCTGTTCGGCGCCCTGGCGGTGGCTGAGCTGGCCGCAGCCTTGCCTTCGGCCGGTGGCTGGTACGTCTACGCCCGCCGTGCCGCCGGCGATCAGGCCGGCTTCTCGGTGGGCTGGATCGACTGGCTGGGTCAGTGCGCCGGTCTGGCCTGGGTGGCGGTCACGATCGGTGAATACAGCGCAGCGCTGTTGCCCTGGCTGCCAGTCGGCAGCAAGGCGATCGGCCTGGTGGTGTTGTTGACCTTCGCCCTGGTCCAGTTGCTTGGCCTGGCGGCGGGCAGCCTCAGCCAGAAGCTGCTGAGCCTTGCCAAGGCCGGGGCATTCCTGATCCTGATCGCCGCCTGTTTCTGGTTTGCACCACACGCGGCCAGCAGCGCAGCCCCGGCGTCCGCCGGGCCCCTGGCCGATGCCTCACTGACCCCGCCGCAGGGGCGAGCTCTGGCCGTGGGCCTTGTCTTTGCGCTTCAGGCGGTGATCACCACCTACGACGGCTGGCACAGCCCCATCTATTTCGCGGAGGAGTTCTCCGATCCCGCCGCTGCCCTGCCCCGATCCCTGGTCGGTGGCGTGCTGGCGGTGACCGGCCTCTACCTGCTCGTCAACCTGGCGCTGCTGCAGGTGCTGTCGCTGCCGGAGCTGGCCGGATCGCGGCTTCCCCTGGCCGATGCGGCCCGGCTGTTGTTCGGCGGCGGAGGGGCGCAACTGATCACGGTGCTGGCCTTGATCTCCTGTCTGGGCCTGATCAATGCCGTGATCATGGCGGCCCCGCGGGTGCTCTACGGCCTGGCTCGAGACGGACTTTTCCTCAATGCCGTGGCAGGGGTCAGCTCTGCAGGAACACCACTGTTCGCCCTCGGAATCACGACGCTGACGGCGGCGGCGCTGCTGCTGGTGGGCGACTTCGCCATCCTGCTGGGCATGGCCGCCTTCTTCTATGTGTTGCTCTATGCCACGGGGATCGCGGCCCTGTTCGTGCTGCGCTGGCGGGATCCAGAGCTGGCTCGGCCCTTTCGCGACTGGGGCTATCCCTTCACCGCAGCCACGGTGGGGATCACCTCCTTGGCCTTCCTGGTGGGGGAGGTTGTCTCCGATACGCGCAACAGCCTGCTGGCCGTGGGGTTGATCCTGCTCAGCTGGCCGTTGCATCAGGCGTTTCGGCGGCTCAGCCTTCGATTAGCTGAATGCATCAGCTGAACCAGTCAGCTGAAATCAAGAGGCTGAGAACGGTTCACCGCGTTCAGAGTCGCTCGATCAGGCTGCTGCCGCGATAGCGCACCTTGGCCAGCCTGGCGTACTTGTCGTCTGGCTGGCGATAGCCAGCCGCGCAGACCACACAGGAGCGGTAGCCACTGGTCTCCAGATCCAGGATGCGGTCGTAGTCCGTGGGGCTGAAGCCTTCGATCGGACAGGTGTCCACCCCCAGCAGGGCAGAGGCGGTCATGAAGGTTCCCAGGGCGATGTAGACCTGATTGCTGGCCCAGCGTTCGATCTGCTCGCTGCGGGGCCCGTCGACCAGATCCTTCTGCATCATTTCTCGATAAAACGCCAGCTGTTCCACCGGGACGCCGCGCACTTCGCTGGTCCGTTGAATCAGTCGGTCCAGTTCCGCGGCTCCGATGGTCTGCTGGCGCAGGAACACAACAAGGTGGGAGCAGTCGGTGACCTGACTCTGATCCCAGGAGTGGGGGCGCAACTGCAGGCGCAAGCCCGGATCTGTGATCACCAGGAATTTCCAGGGCTGCAGCCCGTAGCTGGACGGGCTCAGCACCAGAGTCTGCTCAAGAGCAGCCCAGGTCTGGGCGTCGATGCGGCGGGACCGATCAAAGACTTTTGTGGCATAGCGCCAGTTCAGGGCCTGCAGGAGCTCAGACGGGGGCAGGGACATTGGGTAGGAGGGCAGCAACCCTCACCGCGTGGTTGGTGATGGGCCGCATCATTCTGAGGGTCGAATCCCGGAGTGTGGTGATGGGTGAGTTCCAGAACGCGTTCAATCAGTTGCTTGGCCTGGCTCCCGGGCCTGTCTTCCCCAGGGCTCGTCAGCTCTACCTGCGGAAGTACTGCCTCGAGGGCCGTGAAGCTGTTGGCCGATTCCGTACCTTTCTGCTTGAGGAGGAGATCCAGGAGAGCAATGAGGGGGTGGTGCGGGTGCGGGCCCTCGCTTTTGCGGTGGTGCACTGGCAGGCAGCCCAGCTGCCTCTGGCCAGCTACAGCGCCTATCTGGCGGAGCAGTGGCAGATCGAGCCCCAGCAGCTGCAGCTGGTGGAGGCGGAGTGGTTCCGGCAGGGAGGTGCCTATGCCCGCTTCACGGCGCCGGCGGTGTTTGAACGCAGCAGCAGCGGTGAGCTGCTGATGGCGGATGGCTGACGGTTCCCGGCAGGTTTCAGGCCGTCAGGCTGTCGAGGGCCTCCTGGAGACGTTCGCGACTCCAGCTGGTGACCACAAACACCTCCTGGGCCGTGCTGCCGCGGCGGGCCACCAGCTTGTGCCCCCCCGTGATCGGCGTTGAGACCCGCAGGCGCAGCAAAGGGCTTCGCCCCCGTACGCGGCTGATCACCGCCGGGGTGATCGTGTCGATGCCCGGCTGGCGGGCCAGTTGTCGCAGCAGCGGGACCAGCCCTTCCACATAGGTGCTGTGGGTGATCACCACGCGGCCCATGGCTTGATCCCTCCGGAATGATTTCAGTCCCCAGCGTCAGTCCCGTTGCAATGGGGCCATGGTGAGGCCCTCGGCGGCGAGCAGCTGGTGGTAGAGCTCCGCCTGCTCCAGGGGACCAGTCCAGACCACCGCCGAACCCTCACCGTCGATCCGGTGCGCCAGGTCCCAGGCTCGATCGGTGAGCATGCCGGGAATGTGACGCACCAGGCACTCCACCACGTGCTGGAAGGTATTGATGTCGTCGTCGAGCACAACCACCCGCGCTTCGGGGTAGGGAGCCCGCTCCAGCAGCGTGGCTGATCGTGTTGCCGTGCCGGGAGTCGTGACGGTGGCACGGGTCAGACCGAGGGGCAAGGCGGAACCGTCAGACGAAGGAGAGCCGAGGGACGAAGGGGAACCGTGGGCCATGGAACGAGCGGGAGGAGACGGCAGGGCCCCTGACGCGGGCCGGAGACGTGACGACGGGTCGGCCGGACCGAGCAAATCGGCTGGACCGATGGCAGCGTGGGAGTCGAACCCCATTGTGGGGCGCGAGTGCCCCGAGCTGTGCCGGTGGCCTGCCCCATGTCTGGCTACAGTGGGATGACGACAATTCCTGATCCGATGCTGATCACCCTGGGCTGGGCTTCGCTTGCTGCCATCTTCAGCTTCTCGATCGCCATGGTGGTGTGGGGCCGCAATGGCGACGGCACCTTGAATTTCTGAAACTCTCCCTCCACATCCCGTGCCTGAAGCGACCTTCGGCGGCTCCAATCTGCTGGCGCTGACCGCCGTGGTTCTGTTGCTCTTTGTGAGCGTTGGGGTGATCTATCTCTCGGCGATTGAGTGGCGCGACCGTCGCCGGCGTTACGCTCACGAACGCGTTCAGGCTGGTCAAGACAGAAGGGGAGGCGTCAAAGGCAAGTCTGCAGCTGCCCCAGCACGATCGGCTTCCCCGAAGCCACCACGGTGACACCTTCGCTATGGCAGCGTGCCCGCAGACCAAGCCAGCCGTAGACCAAGCCAGCGCCTGATGGACCGGCTTCCCTTGCTGGCCCGTTACCCATGGGTCCGGCCTCAATCTCCCCGGATTCCTCTACGGATCACAGCACTGACCCTGTTGTTGCTGATCCTGTTACCTGTCTGGCAGCTGCAGCGTCAGCCCCGTCCCCGTGCCCAGGGGCTCGAGCGGGTGATGGCCCTGGCTGCCCTGATCCAGAGTTTTTCAGCCACTCCCCAGCGGCCTGTGCCGACCCTCTGGCAGGAGCGGCTTGGCAAGCCCTTGGCCGAGCGTGTCTGGCGGCAGCAGCGCACTCCCTGGTGGCAGCTCTGGAGCCGCAATGGTGACGGTGGCGTGGTGCTGGCCCTGCCGGCTGCAGCCCTTGCTGGGATCCCGACTGCGTCCAGACCGGCTCAGATGCTGGTGGTGGACGATCTTCTGTTGCTCGCGCCCGATCCCCTCACACGTCAGTGGCTGAGCCAGCAGCTGAGCAGCCGTCCCCGCCCCCTGCGGGGTCTGGAGAGGGTCTGCCTTCAGCGACTGGAAACCTCCCAGGCTGTCTTCTGGACTCCCACCGCCCTGGCGGAGATCGCTGGACCCGTGGCTCCGCTGCTGCAGCGCTTTCAGGAGGGCTGTCTGAATCTCAACCTGGCTGGAGCCGGCCTGGCATGGAGTGGAGAGGCTGCGGCGGCGACAGGGCTGCTCTCAGGTCCCGGTTCTGTGGTGGCCGCCAGCGCGGAGCGCGGCCCAGCAACTCCCCTTCCCCTCGCCTCGGACGTGCTGCTGGAATTGCGGGGCTCGTCCCTCGATCTGGTGCTGCAGTCCCTGCTGGCACGGCAACTGATCCGGGATCCGCTGGCCGCTCGTTATGGCATGGGCCCGGCCCAGTTACCACTCTTGCGTCAGGCTCCCTTCCGTCTGCGGGTCCGTCCTCTCGCCTCAGGCCCCTTCCAGGCCGCCCTGGAACTGCAGCTGGCGGTTGGGTCCGATCGCAAGGCCTGGATCACGATCCTGTCTGCCCTGCGGAGCGCTCTGGAAGAGCAAGGGCTGCAGATCATGGCCACCGCAACGGCCGACCCACTCCCCACGGCCACCTGGACCCGAGAGGATGGGGTGGTGATCGGAGGCTGGCGCTGGGTGAGTGTGCGCGGTGCGGCTCCCGAGCTGCAGTTCTTTCTTGGCCCGCTGCCTAAGACGGCCGTCCAGGAGTCCGCACTGGCGGAGGCCCTGCCCCCTGAGGCCAGACGTCTCAGCCAGCTGAGCCTGCGTCTGCAACCTGCCGAGCTGGAGGAACGAGGGTTGCTTCCTCCTGCATTACCGGCCGTGATCCGCTCGGCCAGTCGACTGGAAGTGACCGCCTTGGCAGATCAGGCGGGACGCAACCCAGATCCCCTCAGCCTGCTGACGGGACACCTTGATCTGAACCCTTGACCTCACTGGCGATCTCTCGCTCCTGCTCCGTGGCGATTGCCTGGCGTTCACGGCGACGCCGATCGGCAGCGACGGTCTCCTCCATCAGCTCGACCGCCTGGGCCATCTTTTCGAGGTTGCTGGTGTAGAGCGTCAGGTCCTTGTCGAGGCGCTCACGCAAGAGGCCCATGGCCTCTCCCACATCGTGGGCTGACTGGCGCAGGGCCTGGGGATCCAGGGACTCGGCTCCGCGAGCCTTCTCCAGCAGGCTCAGCAGACCGACGGCCATCAGGCGGGAGTAATGGAAATCGGCACGCTTCACATTGGCCAGCACCGTGGCGACCGGCTCGGGGGCTCCGGCACCCTGCTGTTCGATCCATTGCTTGACCTCGTCGACACTGTGCTCGCCCATGGCGGCCATGGCGCCATCGCGGAGCTCGCGCAGGCGGGTGGCGTCGAAGCCCGAAGAGGTGCAGAGGGCCTCCAGGAGTCTGTCGCGCTGTTCAGGGGGCCGGTACCCCTTGGAGAAGCCGTCAAACACCTGCATCAGCCCGGCGGCAAACAGGGAATCGGCCTGAAATCCTTTCTGCCGGCTGAGCAGATGCAGCTCCACCAGCAGTTCGTCCACCATGCGCCGGTAGAGGGGTGCGATCACATGGGGGAAGGCGCGATGAAAGACGCGCTTGCTATCGGCGACGGTGAGGCAGGCGCTCACGCTCCTCGGGCAGTGTGGTTCTGACCATAGCGCTGCTGCCTGCGGGGCCCGGATCTGTTCGTGCTTTGCCGATTCCGTTGCCACTCCTGGATCAGTAGGATCGCGCCAGCCATCGTTCCCAGCCCATGATCCCGATCGTGATCGAAGAGTCGGGACGGGGAGAGCGCGCCTTTGACATCTACTCGCGCCTGTTGCGCGAGCGGATCATCTTCCTTGGCGAACCCGTCACGGCCGAATCTGCCAACCGTGTGGTGGCCCAGCTTCTGTTCCTCGAAGCCGAGGACCCGGACAAGGACATTTTCCTCTACATCAACTCTCCAGGAGGTTCCGTCTACGATGGCCTCGGCATCTTCGACACGATGCAGCACATCAAACCAGATGTGCAGACCGTGTGTCTTGGCCTGGCGGCCTCGATGGGTGCGTTCCTGCTCTGCGCTGGCACCAAGGGCAAGCGCAGCAGCCTCACCCATTCCAGGATCATGATTCACCAGCCCCTGGGTGGTGCCCGCGGCCAGGCCAGTGACATCCGGATTCAGGCGGATGAAATTCTTTATCTCAAAAAGAAGCTCAACCAGGAGCTTTCCGATCGCACAGGCCAGCCCCTCCCCCGCATTGAGGAAGACACGGATCGCGATTTCTTCATGTCTCCAGCCGAGGCTGTCGACTATGGCCTGATCGACAAGGTCATTGACAAGCGCCCAGTCCGTGCCCTCTGAGCCCTGTTTTCGGCGATGGGTCCTGCTTCCCGCTCAGCTCGCTGCCCTGAAGATCCTGCTTCGAGATTCGCCCTGAGTCGTTGAGTCACTCTGCGTCTCTACGACGCTGTACTGAACACAGGGCTTCTTCCACCCAATCGCAACGAAAAAGCCCGCCATATGGCGGGCTTTTTATGGGTGACGTTCAAATTCTGATGTCGCTTAGCTGGTCCTCAAAGGCAGCCGCCGAAAATGCTCATGCCTGAACAGCTGGTTCCGGCTCAATACCTCCAGGGCTAGAAGCGCTGTCCTGGTTTAGAGCCTCGCTCTGCAGCAGTGGAGAGAAGCGCTCTTTCTCGGGAATCTGAGCAAATTCCGAAACGATGGCACGGAACTCGTCACCATTGAGGGATTCTTTTTCGATCAGAAGTTCAACCACTCGATCCATGCAGTCTCGGTGCTGGGCCACCAAGGCCACCGTTTCGGCGTAAGCCGTCTGCACGATCTGGCGAACGGCGTCATCGATCTTGCTGGCCAGCCGATCGGAGCCATCATTGCGGGTCATCAGGTCACGGCCCAGGAATACCTCCTGATTACCGGCCTCAAACGACACCTGGCCCAGATCACTCATGCCGAAGCGGGTCACCATCTGGCGGGCGATGGAGGCCACCTGCTGAATGTCACCACCGGCTCCCGTGGTGACCTCCGAGTGGCCGAACACCACATCCTCTGCGGCTCGACCACCCAGGGCCCCCATGATGCGGGCCCGCAGCTGTGCCCTGCTTACCAGCATCTGCTCCTCATCCGGAGAGAACCAGGTGAGCCCCTGGGCCTGACCGCGAGGGATCAGGGTGACCTTCTGCACAGGGTCATGGGCTTTGACAAGGGTTCCCACCAAGGCATGGCCAACTTCGTGGTAGGCAATCAGCCGTTTGCTGCGCCCATCGGTGAGTGGTTTGCCCTCCATACCGGCAATCACCCGATCAACAGCGTCGTCAATCTCGGCGAGGCCGGTGGCCTGTTTGCGGCGACGGGCCGTCAGGATGGCAGCCTCATTGAGCAGATTTGCGAGATCAGCGCCGGAGAAGCCGGGGGTGCGGCGGGCAATGGTCTCAAGACTCACATCATCGGCGAGGGTTTTGTCGCGGCTGTGAACCTTCAGCACAGCGAGACGACCTTTGATGTCAGGGACATCCACCTGAACCTGACGGTCGAAGCGACCCGGTCGCATCAGGGCTGAATCGAGGACATCCGCTCGGTTGGTGGCAGCGATGATGATGATGCCGCTGTTCCCCTCAAAGCCGTCCATCTCAGTGAGCAGCTGGTTGAGGGTCTGCTCCCGCTCGTCGTTGCCGCCTCCGATGCCGGCGCCGCGCTGACGACCCACCGCATCGATCTCGTCGATAAAGATCAGACACGGACTGTTTTCCTTGGCGCGCTTGAAGAGGTCACGCACACGGCTGGCTCCGACGCCAACGAACATCTCGACGAACTCGGATCCTGAAAGCGAGAAGAACGGCACGCCTGCCTCCCCAGCGATCGCCTTGGCGAGCAGAGTTTTGCCGGTGCCGGGAGGGCCCACCAGAAGCACACCCTTGGGAATCTTGGCCCCGACCGAGGTGAAGCGTTCAGGGGTCTTCAGAAAGGTCACGACCTCCTGGAGATCCTGTTTGGCTTCTTCCACACCGGCCACATCGTCGAATTTGACGCCGGTTTCGGCTTCCATGGCGAAACGGGCTTTGGTCTTGCCGAACTGCATCGCCTGGCCAGGACCACCAGGCATGCCCGAGGAGCGACGGGCCAGGAAGATCAGCGAGCCGATCAGGAGGAGCGGAAAGAGCAGATTGCCGAGCAGGCCCAGAACAGGAGGAGCATTCTTTGGAGGATGAATGTCAAAGCTGATGCCTTGCTCCTTGAGCTTGTTCACCAGCTCAGGTGCCACCCCGGGCAGATCAACCCTGAGGCGCTGAACCCTGTTGTCAAGGTCGGGGTCAACAGCTTCGATCACGGCACTGCGGCCTCCATCAAAAATGTCGACGGCCGTCACACGACCGGCATCGACATAGTCGAGAAACCGCCCATAACTCATGCGGGCCACCGCCGTGTTTCGGGGTGCCGCTGCGGTGCCATCGGGCTGGAGCCGGGAAGTGACCCCGCTGCCAAGCAGTTGCCAGGCGAGAAAGCCGGCCACAGCCAGCGGTAGCAGCCAGAGAGCGATCAGACGCCAGCGCTGGTTCATACCTGAGAGTAATTCTTACCAACTGTAACGCTGCGACAGCGCCAACTGGAGAAAGTTCTTCAAATGCTCCTTGCCATCGCGTGGCCAGCGCTGAAGCTGGATCAGCCGGTCTGAAGCCAGGGGGTGGGCGCGGGGGTCAGGTTCATGGTGGTTGGGCTGAAGGGCTGTTCGATCAGCAGTTCACGACCCTGAAGACGCTCCAGAAGTTCCGGTCCCCCGAGCCCATGGGTCCAGATTTCCACGTCGCCCTCGGGGGGGCAGTGAAAGCTGAGCAGCTCAAAGGGGAACACCACGCGTTCCAGGTAAAACTGATCCGGTCCACAGCAGCGCACGATCACCATGCGCTCTGTGGTGTTGCGATATCCACAGGACATCAGTTCCAAGGCCAGAGACAGGTGGGATTCTTGGAACCATCAACCCATTAACCCCGTCTCGGTTTGGTGACCATGGCCACGCTTTTTCGGGTTTAACAGTTTCTTCGGTCTTGATCGGGCATCCGCGGGGTTGGCAGGGGAGCCCTACAGACTGCGAAGCGCCACGATCGGATCCAGCCGTGCTGCCCGCCTGGCCGGGACGACGCCGAAGAACAGGCCGATTGATCCCGACAACCCCACGGTGATCAGCACCGTTCCAGCGCCCACAGCCGCCGGTAGGGGTGTGAAGGTTGCCACCGCGGCCACCGCCGCCAGTCCCACGGCACTGCCGATCACGCCGCCGAGGCTGGAGAGCACCAGGGATTCCACCAGAAACTGACGCAGCACGTCGCTGCTGCGAGCACCCAGCGCCTTGCGCAGGCCGATCTCCTGGGTGCGTTCGCTGACCGACACCAACATGATGTTCATGATGCCGATGCCGCCCACGAGCAGAGAGACGGCCCCGATCGCCGCCAGCATCAGGGTCAGCCCACCAGTGATCGTGCTCACGATCGTCAGGGCATCCTTCTGGGTGCGCACGGCGAAGTCGTCCTCCCGCAGCAGGCGGTGGCGCTGGCGCAGCAGGTTGGTGATCTGAAACTTGGCGGCGTTGATGCTGTCGTCGTCGCGGGCTTCCACGCTGATGAAGTTGAGACTCACTCCATAGGTGGGATCACGGCCGCTCAGTTTGCTCACCATGGTGGTCAGGGGTACGTAGGCGGCTTCGTCCTGATTGGAGCCGAACACGGCCCCCTTGGCCCCCAGAACGCCGATCACCTCAAACGACTGATCGCGGATGCGCAGTTGCCGGCCGATCGCGCCTCCGGTGGGCAGGAGCTTGTCACGCAGATCGGGGCCGATCACGGCCACATTGCGTGCGGAGCTCAGATCGCCGCTGTTGAAGAACCGGCCCTGGGCGAGATCAAAGCTGCGTACGGTCAGGAATTCCGGCGTCACCCCCGACACAGACGCGGAGGTGCTCAGACCGCCTGCCTGGATGACTTCGCTGAGGGTGATCTGGGGGGCGACCCGCCGCACGCTCGGCACCTGGGAGGCGATCGCTTCGGCATCCTCCAGCACCAGCGTTTTGGGGAAGTCGATGCCCTGACGACGGGTGTCGTTATTGCCCGGCACCACAAACAGCACGTTGGCTCCGAGGGTGCTGAGCTGGCCTTCGGCCAGGTTCTGGGCTCCCTGACCCACCCCCACCAGGCTGATCACCGAGGCATTGCCGATCACGATGCCGAGCATGGTGAGCAGGCTGCGCAGCCGGTTGGAGCGCAGGGTGGTGAGCGCCATCCCGACCGTTTCGGCCAGCGGAAGTCTCGAGGCCATGGAGGGGATGCAGCCGACCTACAGGATGGACCGATAACCGTCGGCGTTGTGGCTGCGAGCACCACGGTGCACCAACCCCTCCGGAACATCCAGGGTGACGATCTCCCCCTGTCGCAGATCCGTGGTGGCATTGATCACACCCACGATCGCCGGGATGCCGATCCGTTCGGCGATCACGGCGGCATGGCTGTCGCTTCCCTCGGTTTCGGTGATCATCCCCTTGGCCTTGCGGATCGCATCCACATAGGCGGCGGAGGTTTCCGGCACCACCAGAATTTCACCCACCTGCAGCATGGCGGCCTCTTCCGGGGTTCTGGCCAGCCGTACCCGGCCACTCACCGAGCCGCCACCGACGCCGGTGCCCCTGCCCAGCACTGCCGAGACGATCCCCACCTTGATGAAGTCGGTGGAGCCACTGATGCCAGCCAGGGTGCCGGCGGTCTGGACCACCAGATCGCCATCGCTGAGCAGAGCCATCTCGCGGGCGATGCCCATCGCCATGCTGAAGGTGCTGGTGCTGGAGTTCTGCTCCTTCACCAGCAGGGGCGTCACGCCCCAGACCAGTTGCAGTTGCCGTGCGACCGCCACGTCACCGGTGATTGCCAGGATCGGTGTGCTCGGCCTGAACTTGCTGACATTGCGAGCGGTGGCGCCGCTCTTGGTGAGCGTCAGGATCGCGGAAGCACCAAGCTGGCGGGCGATGCTGCTCACCCCCTGGCTGATGGCGTTGGGGATTGTGTTGGCCAGATGGCTGTCAAGCGTGCGGCGCGGGTAATCGCGCTCGATGCGTCGCGCGATCTGATCCATGGTGGCCACAGCTTCCACCGGGAAGTCCCCCACGGCTGTCTCGTTGGAGAGCATCACCGCATCGGTGCCGTCGAGGATGGCATTGGCCACATCGCTCACCTCGGCGCGGGTGGGCCTGGGGCTGGACGCCATCGAATCGAGCATCTGGGTGGCCGTGATGATCGGGATGCCGAGGCTGTTGGCCTTGCGGATCAGCTCCTTCTGAAGCAACGGCACTTCCTCAGCTGGCATCTCCACACCGAGATCACCACGGGCCACCATCACCCCGTCACAGAGGGGAAGGATGGCGTCGATCTGATCGATCGCCTCGAACTTCTCGATCTTCGCCACCACCGGCGTGTTGTGACCCTGGCTGTGGATCAGATCGCGGATCTCCTGCATGTCGGAGGGGTTGCGCACAAAGCTCAGAGCCACCCAGTCGACGCCCTGCTGCAGTCCGAAGGTCAGATCTTCGCGATCCTTGTCGGTGAGGGCTCGGATCGAAAGCTGCACATCGGGGAAGTTGACCCCCTTGTTGTTGGAGAGAACCCCGCCGACCGTGACGCTGCAGTGAAGGGTCTGCTCGGCCTGATCCACCTCCTCCACCAGCATCTCGACCCGGCCGTCATCGAGGAGGATGCGGCTGCCGCAGGGCACTTCGTCGGCGAGTTTGTTGTACGTGACGGTGGCGATGGTCTGGTCGCAGCTCACATCCCTGGAGGTGAGACTGAAGCGATCACCGTTCGCCAACGTGATGGGGCCGCCAACGAAGCGCCCCAGGCGGATCTTCGGACCCTGCAGATCCTGAAGGATGCCGATGTTGGCTCCCATCTGATGCGCCACCTGCCGGATGGTGGCGATCCGGGTGGCATGGTCGGCGTGATCGCCGTGGGAAAAATTGAGCCGGAAGGTGGTGGCACCGGCTTCGATCAGTTGCCTGAGCCGTTCCGGCGATTCGGTGGCGGGCCCGATGGTGGCCACGATCTTGGTGCGACGCATGGGACCGGACAGAACCATCGGTGACAGCCGGAAACTACCATCCAACCTGACGATCTCCAGTCATGGATTTGCGCAGCTATCAGCAGCGCTCCCGGGCCACGGCCCGTTACCCCGATGCTGGTGCCAACCCGATCTATCCCACCCTCGGCCTCTGCGGTGAGGCCGGCGAGGTGGCCGACAAGGTGAAGAAGGTGCTGCGGGATCGCGGTGGTGTGTTCGACGCCGCCGTGCGGGAGGGCCTCAAGGCGGAGCTGGGGGATGTTCTGTGGTACGTGGCTCAACTGGCCACCGAACTGGATTTCGATCTGGAGGAGGTGGCCACCGCCAATCTCGCCAAACTGGCCAGCCGGGCAGCCCGCGACGTGATCGGCGGCAGCGGCGACGATCGCTAGGGCGGATTCGGTAGACCGGAAGGCAGTTTGCGTCTCTGCCATGCACCGCGTCCTGGCGGCGTCCTGGGAAACGTCCTTGCGCGTCCTGCGGCATGCTTTGGTCGTGGGGCTGCTGCTGGGCTCATTGCTGGGGGGGGTCGCCCCTGCGCTGGCGGCCGAGCTGGGCGTGCGCGAGGTGGTTCTGGAGCCCTGCCCCCGCAGTGATGTGGGTGCCCAGCCGGAGCAGGGACGCAGCGGCACAGCCAGTTGTTACGCGTTGCGGGGCGTGGTGGCAAACCCCAGCCGTCGGGCGGTGGTGGATACGGATGTCTACGCCGTGATTCTCGATGCCAGTGGCGAGCCGGTGCTCCAGAACCGCACCCGGGTGGGCTCGATCGGTGATGTGCCGCCCGGCGACTCCGCCTTCGCTCTGCGTCTGGCTGTGCCGGCTGGAACCCCTGGCCCGCTGCAGGTTCGCCATGTCAAGGCGCGGGGATTCAGCGCGCCCGTGCGGCGGCGTGCGGGTGAGAACGATGAACTGCTGCCGCTTGAGCAGGCCCTGGATCCTGTCGACCCTGCCTGAGTGTTGCTGCTCAGGGGTGGTCGCGGTGGATATGGCCATCGCGCCAGCTCCAGATCCACGGACTCAAGGCCAGCAGTTCCTGAAGATCCTGCCGCTGCCGCAGGCTCAACGGGATGAATTCAGTGGCGTAGCTGAACTGGGGATCCCGCACCGACTGGTTCAGCACGATGCTGCCCTCTTCCCCCGAAAACGAGCGATGCAGGGTGCCGATCGGGATCTGCAGGGCACCCATGGCCCGCTGCAGATGCACGACATGGTGCGGCTGATCCCAGGAGGGGTTGAGCAGCACGAAGGTGCGGCTGCCACTGAGCACCAGGTTGTGATCCACCTGATGCTGGTGCCGGTAGAACTGAAAAAAGTCCTCGTCGTCGGGGGGAGAGACAGCCGGACCCTCGTGGACCACCACGTCGGTGCCATTGCTGTGGGGAACGCTGGCATCGAAGAAGGTCACCAGCGGGGTGTGCCGGAAGACGTGGATCGGAACGAAGGTGAGGGTCATCCGTACATCGACGCCTGGGCCATCAGCGAGGCGCTGGCACCGCCCAGCAGGCTCTGGAGCAGTTGCAGGGCGATGAAGGCCAGAATCGCCGACAGGTCGAGGCCACCCAGGGGTGGGATCAGGCCCCGGAAGGCATTGAGGTAGGGATCGGTGATCGAGCTCACGGTGGAGAGCAGCGGGTTGCTCCAGTCCAGGTTGGGGAACCAGCTCAGCAGGACCCGCACCAGCAGGATCAGCGTGTAGATCTCAAGGGTTCTGGCCAGAACGGCCAGCAGCAGGCTGAGGATTTCCATGGGTCGGGTGCCGTCTGCTCGACTCTATGCAGCCTTCTGATCCGGAGCCCGATCCGGAGACGGTGGGGATTCCCCGTTCGCCGCTCCCTGCTCGTCGGCCCGGGCCGGCAGCACGGCGAAGGTACGGTGAAACTTCTCGCTCAGGCTGATCCAGTAGGAGCGCCCATCACTCTGGCGTTTCCGTTCAATGAAATTCTGAGCGAGCAGTTCCTTGATGTGGTCGTAGGCGCCGGAGCCACGCAGCTCCACCAGATCGGACTGCAGCAGTCGCTTCTTCAGCGCGATCGTGGCCAGGGTACGCAGGGCGGCGGTGGACAGGTCCACCGGCAGAAGGCTCTGGACCAGATCGCCGAGGCTGTCCTTGAGCTGCAGCCCGTAGTGCTTGCCCTCCTGGCGGATCTCGAGGGCAGTATCACGATGGGCGTAATCGGCGATCAGGGCGATGAGGCCCAGTTCGGTCTCTTCTGGGGTGGTGGCCGCGATTGCGGCCAGTTCCACCAGGCTGAGGGGGCGCCCCTTCAGATAGAGGATCGCCTCGAGGCGTGCCGGCAGGGAGAGGGTGTCTCGGGCCATCGACGCGAGAGCAGGGGGGAAAGGGCGGCGCTGCGGGCGTCACCGAAACCTAGCGGAGCTGGCAAGGCCAGCTCTGGCGGCCGATTGCACGATCTCGGCATGGCCTATTCGCCGGCCGTGGGCTGCTCCAGCCTGTTGGGAGGTTGATCGGCTCCCAGGAACAATCGGTAGGCGGGATTGCCCGTCTCGTTCCAGTGGCGATAGGCCAGGCCTGCCAGAAACTGCTCCCAGGCCGCCTGCTCGTTCGGAGGCACCTGCAGACCCACCACGATCCGCCCCACGTCGGCGCCCTGGTTGCGGTAGTGAAAGATGCTGATGTTCCAGCTGGCATGGAGTGCCTGCACGAAGGTCATCAGGGCACCCGGTTTTTCCGGGAACTCAAAGCGGTAGAGCAGTTCTTCGCTCTGGGCGGCGGCGGCTACGGCACCGGCGGGCAGGCGTCCACCCACCATGTGGCGCAGGTGCAGCTTGGCCAGTTCGTTGTCCGAGAGATCGAGGCAGGCGAACCCGCCGCTTCGCAGTTCCCCGATCAGCTGCCGGGTGTCGCGGTGGCCGCGGATCTGGACCCCGATGAAGATGTGCGCCACCCGGGGATCGGCCATGCGATAGCTGAATTCGGTGAGGCTGCGCCCCCCCAGGAGCTCACAGAACTGACGCAGGCTGCCGGGCCGCTCCGGAATCTCCACGGCCAGCATCGCTTCGCGCTCCTCGCCCAGTTCGGCCCGTTCCGCCACGAAGCGGAGTCGATCAAAGTTCATGTTGGCGCCGCAGGCCACTGCCACCAGGGTCCGCCCTTTCAGGCCCCGCCGTGCCACGTCGGCCTTCATGCCGGCCACCGCCAGGGCTCCGGCCGGCTCGAGGATCGAGCGGGTGTCCTCGAACACGTCCTTGATCGCGGCGCAGATCTCGTCGGTGCCCACGGTCACCATCGCATCCACGTATCGCTGCGCCAGCGCGAAGGTGTGCAGCCCCACCTGCCGCACCGCCACCCCATCGGCGAACAGGCCGACCTGCTCCAGGATGACCCGCTCCCCGCAAGCCAGGGAGCGGGTCATCGCATCGGCGTCGGTGGGTTCCACGCCGATCACCTCCACAGCGGGCCAGAGGCTTTTCACATAGGCGGCGATGCCGCCGATCAGGCCGCCGCCACCCACTGCCACGTAGATGGCATCGGGGGGTGAGGAGCACTGCCGCAGGATTTCAAAGGCGATCGTGCCCTGGCCGGCGATCACCTCCGGATCGTCGAAAGGGTGGATGAACGTGAGTCCGCGCTCGATCTCCAGCCGCCGGGCTTCCGCGCAGGCCGCGTCGTAGTTGTCGCCATGCAGCACCACCTCGGCGCCTCGGGCCGCCACGGCCCGCACCTTCATCTCCGGCGTGGTGACCGGCATCACGATCACCGCGGTGCAGCCGAGCTTGCGGGCCCCGAGGGCCACGCCCTGGGCATGGTTGCCGGCGCTGGCGGCGATCACCCCCCGTTCCAGCTCGGCGGCAGAGAGCGACGCCATCTTGTTGTAGGCGCCCCGCAGCTTGAAGCTGAACACCGGCTGCAGGTCTTCGCGCTTGAGCAGCACGGTGTTCTCAAGCCGGCCCGAAAGGTTGGGGGCCGCATCGAGTGGCGTTTCGATCGCCAGGTCGTAGACGCGCGCCCGCAGGATGCGTTGCAGGTAACTGCTCGCTTCGGGCAACGGCTCGTCCCTGCCGTTGGCATCACTGCCGAAGGCCTGCCCGTCGGTGGTCGGCCCGCAGCTGGTCTGGGACGCGACGGCGCGGGATGAAGGGGCACTGGAGCGTGGGTCGATCATGGGCGTCAGTGTCGCAACCCCCTGTAGCGGATGTCGCCGTCCCCCGGGAACGACCACCTAGATTGACCTTCACGAGAGAGCCAGGGCATGCATCTCAGCGAGCTGAGTCACCCCAATCAATTGCATGGGCTCAGCACCGCTGACCTTGAGGCGATCGCACGACAGATCCGGGAGCGCCACCTGGAGGTGGTGTCCACCAGCGGCGGCCACCTCGGTCCTGGACTTGGCGTGGTGGAACTCACCCTGGCCCTCTATCAGACCCTCGACCTCGATGAGGACCGGGTCGTGTGGGACGTGGGCCATCAGGCCTACCCGCACAAACTGATCACCGGCCGCTACAACGATTTCGACAGCCTGCGCCAGAAGAGCGGGGTGGCCGGTTATCTCAAACGCAGCGAGAGCCGCTTCGACCACTTCGGTGCCGGCCACGCCTCCACCTCGATCTCGGCTGCCCTGGGCATGGCCCTGGCGCGAGATCGCCGTGGCGAGGATTTCAAATGTGTGGCCGTGATCGGTGATGGCGCCCTCACCGGTGGCATGGCCCTGGAGGCGATCAACCACGCCGGCCATCTCCCCCGCACCCGATTGCTGGTGGTGCTGAACGACAACGACATGTCGATCAGCCCGCCGGTGGGGGCTCTCTCCACCTACCTCAACCGCATGCGGCTGAGCCCGCCGGTGCAGTTCCTCTCCGGCAACGCCGAGGAGGCCATCCGCCATCTGCCCTTCCTGCATGGCGAGCTGCCCCCGGAGCTGGAGCGCATCAAGGAGGGCATGCGCCGCCTGGCCGTTCCCAAGGTGGGTGCCGTCTTCGAGGAACTGGGTTTCACCTACATCGGCCCGATCGACGGCCACAACATCCCCGAGATGGTGCGCACCTTCGAGCTGGCTCATCGCACTGAAGGCCCCGTGCTGGTGCACGTGGCCACCACCAAGGGCAAAGGCTATCCCTATGCCGAAGCCGATCAGGTGGCCTATCACGCCCAGTCGGCCTTTGACCTTAAAACCGGCAAGGCCTATCCCTCCAGCAAGCCGAAGCCGCCCAGTTACAGCAAGGTCTTCGGTCAGACCCTGGTCAAGATCTGTGAGCAGGATCCGCGGGTGGTGGGAATCACCGCCGCCATGGCCACGGGCACCGGGCTGGATCTGCTCGAGAAGGCCCTGCCCAAGCAATACATCGATGTCGGCATCGCCGAGCAACACGCCGTCACCATGGCGGCCGGCATGGCCTGTGAGGGGCTGCGGCCGGTTGTGGCGATCTACAGCACCTTCCTGCAGCGCGCCTATGACCAGCTGATCCACGATGTGGGCATCCAGAACCTGCCGGTCACCTTTGTGATGGACCGGGCCGGCATCGTCGGAGCCGACGGCCCCACCCATCAGGGCCAGTACGACATCAGCTACCTGCGTGCCGTGCCCAACTTCACGGTGATGGCTCCGAAGGACGAAGCCGAACTGCAGCGCATGTTGGTGACCTCCATCCACCACACCGGCCCCTGCGCGATTCGCATCCCTCGCGGTGAAGGCGAGGGGGCTCCGCTGATGGAAGAGGGCTGGGAGCCTCTGGAGATCGGCCGGGGTGAACTGCTCACCGATGGCGACGACCTGCTGATCGTGGCCTATGGAGCCATGGTGGCGCCAGCCATGGCCACCGCCGGTCTGTTGCAGGAGAAGGGAATCCGGGCCGCCGTGGTCAATGCCCGTTTCCTTCGCCCCCTTGATGAAGCCCTGATCCTGCCGCTGGCTCGCCGCATCGGTCGGGTGGTGACCATGGAGGAGGGTGCCCTGCCCGGTGGCTTCGGTGCGGCCGTGGTCGAGAGTCTCAACGATCACGATGTGCTGGTACCGGTGCTGCGCCTCGGCATTCCTGACGTGCTGGTGGATCACGCCACCCCGGAGCAGAGCAAGCTGACCCTGGGTCTGACGCCACCCCAGATGGCGGAGCGGATCCAGCAGCGCTTTGCGGGCGTCTTCGTGACCGCGGAACGCCAGGCGCTTCCGGTCTGAGCCGGGTGCATCACAGAACGGCTGTGCCGTGATCGACGGCGAGCATCTCACCTGCGACGTGCTGATCGTTGGAGCAGGGCCGTCTGGGGGCCACCTGGCCCGGCTGCTCGCGAGCCACGGTGTGGATGTGCTGCTGGTGGATCAGCTGCCCGATCTGAGGCGGGCGGCCTTCAGCAGTGCTGCCCTGCCGATCGAGGCTGTGGCATCGTTTGGCCTGCCGGCTGAAGTCGTGGCCAGCCGCTGGCGCAGCTGGCAGTTGATCGGTCCAGCCCAGGCCTCGCGCCACTGGAGCTCGGCCGTACCCCTGGGGGTCGTGCTCGACTTCGGCGCCCTGCGGCTCTGGTTGGCGGAGCAGTGCCGCTGCTGGGGGGGACGCGTTGAGCTGGGCCTTCGGGCCCTTGGCTGTCAGGAGGTGTCTGGTGGTCTGCTCACCCACCTGCGCCGCAGTGATGGTTGCCCTGTGGTTGTGCGCAGCAGCTGGGTGGTGGATGCCAGCGGCCAGGGGCGCGCCCTGCTGGGCGATCCGTCAGAGCTGGTGGTGGGGCGTGGCGTGGAATGGCTGCTGCAGGTGGATCCTTCGCCGGCGCAGCGCTGGGCCGATCAACTCACCTTCCTGCTCGGCAGCGACTGGGTGCCTCAGGGCTACGGCTGGGTGTTCCCGATGCAATGCGGCCGGCTGAAGCTGGGGGTCTGCCGCCTGGATCAGCCGCTCTGTGCCTCCTCCTCCAGCCGCCAGCGTCCCCTTGGGCCTGATCTGCAGACCCTGCTGTGCCGCCTGGATCTGGACGGTGCCCGGGTGCTGGACCGCCACGGCGGCCTGATTCGCAGCCGTATCGATCGCCGTGAGCCCCATGGCCGCGGACGCCTGATCGGCCTGGGTGATGCGGTGAGCACCGCCAACCTGCTCGGTGGTGAGGGGATTCGCCATGCGCTGGCCAGCGCTGGCCTGCTGGCGCCGCTGCTGTTGCAGGAGCGTGATCCTGATCGCCTGCGGCGGCGCTACCAGCGGCAGCTGAGCAGGCACTTCGGCTGGCGCTGGCCCCTGAGTGGCCGGCTGGCACGGCGCACCTGGCTGGCGTTGCGGGATCGCCGTGCTGATCACCGTCTGGAGAGGTTGCTGGCCGGCCTCGAGACCTGCGAGGCCGCCGATCTTTCCGCCCTGCTGTTCGACTACTGCTTTGAGCGGTATGGCCTGCGGGCGTTGCCCTATCTGCTGGGCTGGCGCTGACGACGTCGACGTCTGGCTGGATTCCGTCTCGGTCTGGTTCCCATCAAAAATGCGGTCCCTTGGGACCGCAGGCAGGCCAGGTCTCTGGCCTGCGATCTCAATCGGCGGGTTCAGACCACGCCGCGGGAGGCCAATCCGAGGATGGCGCCGATGCCGAAGATGTGACCCAGGCTGGTGGTGGCCAGCAGGGAGGCATGGCTCATGCCGCCGAACATGGCGGAGTTGGGCAGTTGGGCGCCCACATTGGGCTGTTGGATGGTGGCCTTGCCGATCGCGATGGCGATCACGTTGCAGACGATCATCACCAGGGCCACTTTCGGGGACCAGGAGATAGAGGCAGGGGCCAGAGCCAGAAGCGGAGCGATCATGAAGCAAAAGCCGACGACCCATCTTCCGGGCAGCGCGGCCTTCAGCCGATTCCCCTTAAGACTTGTTCATGCCGCCGGCGCTGCCTTGGCGGACGCTGCCCACGCCGGCGAAGCCCAGCAGCACCAGCAGGTTGCTGATCGTGAGGAAGCTCTCAGCCCCGCCGTGGAGCAGGTCGACGTTGGCGAGCTGGTCGCCGAAGCGCACCTGGGCGATCACCGCCGCCACGATCGTGATCGCCACGAACAGAAGCGTGGCCTGGAAGCCGCGCAGGGCCAGGCGCGGGAATCCACGGATCCTTGACGCCCACCAGAGAAAGGCCAGATAGGGCAGCAGGGAGAGCACGAACAGGGGTGCCGGATCGATCTGGGCCAGCAGGGTCAGAACGCTCATGGCTGGCTGGTCGGCAGGGTGGGGCTGATGACGGTTCCGGGGGGTGAGACGTCGGCGGCACTGGCCGGCAGGGGCTGGTGGCGCCAGAGATTCCAGGCCGCCAGCGCCAGGGCGGAATTACCGAGGGCGGTGCATCCCGCCTGAAAGACCACCAGCCCATCCAGGGCCGGGGTGTTGTCGAACAGGTGCCAGGTGCAGGCCGCCATGGCGCTCACCAGGGCCGGCAGCATCGCCAGTGCCAGCCAGCGCCAGCCCCCCTCCTGGCGGCGACGTCCCCAGACCACCACCGCCACGATCGCCGCCATCCACTCCAGCACCGAGGTGATGTGGATCCACCAGGTGGGCAGGGACAGGGCATGCATGGCAAGGGAGCCCGCGGTGATCCGTAATGTACGGAGCCTGCCCGGGTGCGTGTTCCATGCAGGCCCTGCTCTGCGGTTATTACGGCGAGCACAACCTCGGCGACGACGCCCTGCTTCAGGCCCTGCTGGCCCAGCTTCCCTCGGGTTGGAGCGCCCTGGTCACCGCCCACGACGAAGCCGAGGTTCAGCACCGATTCGGTGTGAAGACGGTGCAGCGCCGGGGGGTGGCGGGGGTGCTGCGGGCCTTGGATCGCTGCGATGCCCTGGTGTTCGGCGGCGGCAGCCTGCTGCAGGACTCCACCAGCTTTCGCAGCCTTCTGTATTACGCCGCTCTGATCCTCAAGGCCCGCTGGCAGGGGAAACCGGTGATCCTCTGGGGTCAGGGCCTCGGACCCCTGCGCCGCCGTTGCAGTCGCGCCCTGGTGGGGTTGGTCCTGCCCAGGGCCACGGCGATCAGCTGGCGAGACCCGGACTCCGCCAGCCTGGCCAGACGCTTGGGTGCCAAGGGTCTGGTGGGCAGCGACCCGGTCTGGGGCCTGGCGGTCACAGCTCCTTCTGCGTCTCCGCAGGAGCGGCCGATCGTGCTCTGCTGGCGACCAGTGGTGCAGCTGCGGGGCGAGGCCTGGCGGCCCTACCTCGAGGCAGCCGCGGCCCTGGCCCTCTCGGCCGATCGCACCGTGCTGTGGATGCCGTTTCACCGGCACCAGGACCAGGGCCTGCTGGCCCGTCTTGAGGCTGAAGGATTGGTGCCGCCAGCCTTGCTGGAGCGCAGCCGCGAGCTGACGGTGCACTGTCCAGAGGAGGCGATGGCCGTGTTCGCCCAGGCCGGTCTGGTGATTGCCATGCGCCTGCATGGACTGATCCTGGCGGCCCTGTCCGGAGCTCCCTGTGCGGCTCTCAGCTATGACCCCAAGGTGGCCGTTGCCGCAGCGGCGATCGGTTGTCCTTGTCAGGATCTGGCTGATCTGCCCGACTCTGCTGCCCTTCTCGCCTCCTGGCGCGCCGTGCTGGATGTGCCGATGGAGCGCGAGCGCATCGAAGCTCAGCGCGCTGACGCAGCTGTTCACCAGCAGCTCCTGGTCGAGGCCCTCCACTGAATCGCGAGTGGCATGGCTGCTGACACGAGCGGATTGTCAGGGGCGTTTCAGCCTGCAATCCTCAAGGCTGGTCTCCCAGCTGCCATCGGATCCTCGGGTCTGTGCGAAGGCTCCATCGCCCTTGACCCACCACACCATTGAGGCGTCGTCGCTGTAGCGGGCACCCGACCCGGAGACGATGTTGGGCAGGGTCTGCCGGCTCCCCCCAGGCAAAATCAGGCGGACAAAGGCAAGGCTGTCGTCGTTGAGGCTGTAATAGCTGGCTCTCACCTCTCCGCCGCCGCGGCAGCGATAGTGGGCTTGTTCACGCAGCTCCACACGCAGGGGTGCCGCCTCGGTCAGGGGAATCGGCCCTTTCAGAGACCTGGCTATGGCCGAGCCCGGCAACAGCGGCATCAATCCCAGGGCAAGGCTTGACCCGACCAGTCTCGGAAGCGTGAGAGTCGTCATGGAGACGGATCAGGATGGAGAAAAATCAGCATGGCGACAGATCAGGCCGTGCGGTTCTGGTTGCCAGGCTGTTTCATGCAGGACCGCCGGACAGCATGCCGCTGGAGACCATGCACCAGGCAGCTATACCGCTGAAAGTCGTGCACCTGGATTGTGGGCTGAGGATTGTGAGCTGACAACGCGGGCTCGTGCTCAGGGTCGCGCCGTCAGTTGCACCTGATCGATACGCTGTCCCTTGCTGTCCCAGGCCCGCAGCTCAAGTTGGGTGGGAGTGAAATCGAGTTCAGCGAAGCTGTAGACACTGGCGGCCCGGGCGCTGCGGGCGTTGGCCTTGACCGGTCGAAGCCAGGCCCCAGCACCGCCCACCGTGAGGTAAGTGATGCCATCAATCGGCTTTGTGCGCTCGTAGTTGTGCTCGTGGCCGTTGATGTACAGCTGCACGCCGTGTCGTTTGAACAGTGGTGTGAGTCGATGGATCAGGTGCGGCTGGTCGCCGTAATGACCCGATGAGTAAATCGGATGGTGGCCTACCACCACCTTCCAGGGGGCCTTGGAAGCGCTCAGGGCACTCTGAAGCCACGGTAACTGTCGGTTCCAGTCGGCGTTGCCATTGGTGTCGAGCAGAAAAAACTCCACCGGCCCTCGTCGCAGGCTGTACCACCGTCCTGCCATGCCGAAGGGTTTGTAGTGGAGCTGCGGAGTGCCGTTCGCGGTGCGGATGTCGTGATTGCCCAGCACCGCATGAAAGGGCACCCCCGCCTGAAGCAGGGCCCGGTAGGGACGCTCAAAGGTGGACTGCACCAGCTTGATGTTGCCGTCTGGATAGATGTTGTCTCCGCCCATCAGCACCAGATTGACTGGCTCTCGGCGATGCAATGCGGCCATGCGATCGGCCACGGCCTGTTGATTGGCGTTGCCGCTGCCGCTGTCAGCGATCGCCAGAACCCGCAATCTGGTGGGCGGGCCCTGACTTGCAGACCGGCCAGACCGGGGAATGAACCAGGGCGCTGCTGCGATGGCGATGCCCAGAGAGGGCAACATTCTGAGCAACTGACGGCGGCGCAGCCGAGGCAACTGGCCTTGCAGACTCCGGGGGAACGGGGCCATGGGGCGGATATCGCAGCCGACACCCTAGGGGTGTTTGCCCTGAATGCTTTGCAGTGCGGCCAGCACCTCCTGGCTGTGCAGGGTGGGGCGAACCGCTACCCAGCGCTGCCGCAGGATGCCGGCCGGATCGATCAGAAAGGTATGCCGTTGTGAGAATGGGGGGATCCAGGAGCCGTAGCGTTGGCTCACGGTGCCACCCGGATCAGAGAGCAGAGGGAAGGCCAGCCCTTCGCTGTCGCAGAAGGACGCGTGGGCCTCGGGATCATCGGCGCTGATGCCGACCACGTTGGCATCCAGCGCAGCAAAGGCGGCCAGGTCACGCTGGAAGCCACGAGCTTCGAGCGTGCAACCGCCGGTGAAATCCTTGGGATAGAAATAGAGCACCAACCAGCGGCCGGCGAA
Organism: Synechococcus sp. CBW1002; assembly: GCF_015840915.1. Lineage (NCBI taxonomy): Bacteria > Bacillati > Cyanobacteriota > Cyanophyceae > Synechococcales > Synechococcaceae > Synechococcus > Synechococcus sp. CBW1002. The sequence continues at coordinate 3,335,359 of NZ_CP060398.1, read as the reverse complement.
GTCGGTGAGACTGCGGTGGATGATGGCTCCAGCCACGACGCCCTCAAGATCAAAGGCCGGAGCCTCTGTATCGAGCGAAGGAAGTGTGCCTCCCATTGCAAAAGCCTGCCTGGGATGTCCAAGCAGGCCAAGAGCCGCCATGGCCAGGCCTTGAAGAAGGGGTCGGCGATGCATGGCAGGATTCAGAACTTGATGGCGGCGTCAGCCTCAGCTGCCCCAGCAGAGCGGCCGGAGCCGATGCTCTTCAGATTTTGGCCAGGTTGACCCCCAGTTCGCGGGCATAGGCACCCAGGCCTTTCTTCTGAATGGTCTTGAGGGCACGGGTGGAGACCCGCAGCTTCACGAAGCGTTTGCCCTCGGCCCACCACAGGCGTCGCTCCTGGAGGTTCACCTGCTGAAGTTTCTTGGTGCGCACGTGGGAGTGGCTGACGGCCATCCCGTTGTTGGCGCGCTTGCCGGTGAGCTGACAAACCCGGGACATGACGTTCTACCGAAACAACACAACGCTCGGGCATCAACGCCCAAGCGAAGATCTTACCAAAGGGGCCCCAGGCATGGTTGGGGCCCCGGTTCAAGCTGGCCCGGAGGGCCGGATTCAGCTTCAGAGGCCCCGTTCCATCAGCCGGCCCATCAGATCACCGCTGCGCTGCTGGAAGCCCGCCAGCTGATTCGGCTCCAGACCTCCCACAGCCAATCGGGCCAGCTCATAGATATGGCGGCTCAGGTCGCTGGAGAGTTGCTGACTGGGGGAGCTGGCCGCAGCGGCGGGCGAGGTGAGAACCGCGCCAGCGGAGAGCTTCAGCAGGCCCTCCACAAGCCGGTGACGGCGGTTGATCACCAGCACGTGATGATCGGGCAATCCCGGCAGGCGCTGCTCCATCAGGGCGCCCATGTCGTTGATACGGCGCATCTGTTCCGGCAACAGGATCAGGGCGGCCGGGGCACTGTCGCCCTTGAGGGCCTGCACCTGGATGGTCACCCTGTCGTCGTTCAGGGCACTGCGGAACAGGTCTCGCAACTTCTCAGAGGCGTCTTTGCCATCGGCATCGGCCAGCTCGCTCTCCTGTTCCTTGAGGCTGTCGTCGAGTTCGGCATCGACCCGCTGGAATTTCAGCTCCTCGTGGCGGTGTTCCAGCCAGGGGATGAACTGGGTGTCGATGAAGGTGTCCGCCAGCAGCACCTCGGCGCCCTGGCTGCGCCACAGGGCCAGTGCCCCGGCCTGGCCGGCTTCATCGGTGCAGTAGAGGATGCGTTTGTCGTTGCCGGCAGTGAGGCGGCTGCGATAGCCGGAGAGCGTGGTGTAAGTCTTCCCATCGGTGGGGATGGGATCGAGGGCAGTTGCTTCGGCAGCGGCGTTGTCATCGGTATCGCTGGAGGGCGATTCAGCCGCAGGAGCCGTGGTGCCGAACAGCACCAGATCAGCCACCTGGTCGGCGAACTTCTCGTCTTCCATGGCACCGATCTTGATGAAGGGGGCCAGCGATTCCCAGATCTCGGCGTAGCGCTTCGGTTCGTCGCGATGCAGCTGCTTGAGCCTGTCGCCCACCTTCTTGGCCACGAAACCGCCGATCGAGCGCACCCGTCGGTCGGTCTGCAGGGCCGAGCGGCTCACGTTCAGGGGAATATCCGGCGAATCGATCACGCCGCGCAGGGGCAGCAGATAGCGCGGCACCACCTCCTTGATGGAGTCGCTCACAAACACCTGGTTGCAGTAGAGCCGGATCTCTCCCTTCTCCCAGTCGGCCCGGCCGCTGGAGCGGGGGAAGTAGAGAATTCCCTGGAGGTTGTAGGGGTAATCGGTGTTGAGATGCACCCAGAGCAGCGGGTCACCCTGGAAGGGGTAGAGATACCGATACAGCTCGATATAGTCGTCATCCTTCAGCTCGCGGGGGCTTCTGCGCCACGGCGCCTCCCGCTTGTTCACCGTTTCACCCTCGAGCTGCACCGCCACCGGCAGGAAGTCGCAGTAGGTGGTGATCAGGGTGCGGATGCGGGAGGGCTCGATGTATTCGAGTTCCTCCTCCATCAGGTGCAGGATCACATCGGTGCCCGGCTCGCTGCGCTCAGCGCTCTCGAGGCTGAAATTGGGCGAGCCATCGCAGCTCCAGCGCACGGCCTCGCTGCCGTCGCGGGCGCTGAGCGAGACCAGCTCCACCTGCCTGGCCACCATGAAACTGGAGTAGAAGCCGAGGCCGAAGTGGCCGATGATGGCGTCGTCTTCCTGCTTGTATTTCTCGAGAAAGTCTTCAGCGCTGGAGAAGGCCACCTGGTTGATGTAGCGCTTCACCTCATCGGCTGTCATGCCGATGCCGTTGTCGCTGATCGTGAGGGTCTTGGCGTCCCGATCGATGCGGATCTGGATCTCGCCTTCCGGACCTTCACTGCAATCGCCGCCCATGGCGGCCATGCGGCGCTTGCTGATGGCATCGACGCCGTTGCTCACCAGTTCCCGCAGAAACACCTCATGACCGCTGTAGACGGCCTTCTTGATGATCGGGAAGATGTTTTCTGTATGGATCTGAATCTGGCCTGTCTCTTCCAGCACCGGCATTGGTCAGGTTTGGATCACTGCTGCTGACCGTAGAGGCCTGGTGGTGAACTGCTCAAGCCATCAGAGGGAGGGGTCTCCGAACTTGTCGCTTGATGCCATCAGGACAACCTCACTGAAGCCACCACAACTCGAGAAGGTCGAGTCGGCCTCTCAACCGTCTTGTTCTTGTTGGGGGTCAGGTGCCTGGGAAGCGGGAGACACGCTGCCGTATGGATCCCCGCAGCCTCAGCCTGCTCGCTGGAGCTCGGGTTTCTCTTCCGGAAGGATGGCCCCCTCCACGGGGCATACCTGCAGACAGATGCCGCAGTCAATGCAGGTGTCGAAGTCGATCCAGAAAAAGCCCGTGCCCTTGCTGTTGGCCCCCTGGCCGGGATGAATGCAGGCCACCGGGCAGGCATCGACGCAGTCGGCCACGCCCTCGCACACATTGGTGACGATCGTGTGGGCCATGCAGGGTTGAACCGGTGGGCTCTGATCCTAAGGATTGGCTTTCGGCCTCTGTGCTTCCGGCCACTCCGGGGCATTCAGTCCGGCAGCCAGATGGCTCCACGACAGCCGCGCTCGCGGGCGATGGTGTCGGCCTCGGCCTGGCTGGCACAGGATTTCGGGCCCAGTTCCGCCGCTTCCTCGGCGACGTGCAGTTGTTGGAGCCGCTGCAACGCCTTCGGCAGGCCAGCGCTGGTGCGACAGCTCACCAGCCAACGCGGCTCGGCCTGCCCCTCGGCGCTGCCCAGCAGGTCACGGATGGCATCGATCGCGAAGGCAAAACCCACCCCCGCCGCCTGGCCGGCATCGCTGCAGAAGCGCCCCACGAGCTTGTCGTAGCGCCCCCCGCTGGCGATGTCGCGGGGGGCGTCTGCAGCCTGGCAGACCAATTTGATCACCAGGCCGTCGTACAGGGCGAAGTGAGGCTGAAAGGTGGGATCGAGTTGCAGGGCCACTCCAAGTGATGCCGCCATCGGTGCAACGCTGGCCAGGGTCTGGGCGAGCTCGTTGAGCGGCTCGATCGGCCCGAGCCATTGCTCGAGCTGGTACAGCACCGCCGTGGGTTCTCCCCGTAGCCGCATCAGTTGCTGCAATTGGCTGCGCTGCCCTCCCAGCAGCGCTAGCTGGTCAAGGGCGAGGGGATCGAAGCTGGTGAGGGCCTGTCGCACCGCACCAGCCAGCTCGACAGGAATCGATGCCAGCAGGGCCGAGAGGATGCCGTGGTGCCCCACCAGCAACCGGGGCTGGTGGTGGGGCTGCAATCCCAGGGTGGCGGCTGCGGCGAGCAGCAGATGCAGCAGTTCCGTGTCTGCCGCGGCGGAGGGCTCCCCCAGCAGCTCCACGCCGCATTGCACCTGTTCGCTGATCCGCTGGTCGCCGCCATCGGCGATCACGCTGCGGAAGGTGTTGCCGCTGGCCCACAGCCGCAGGGGCCGTGGCCGGCCGGCCAGGCGCGTGCTGGCGGCCCGGGCGATCGAGGCTGTCAGTTCAGGACGCAGGGCCAGCGGATCGTCGGAGGCAAGCCGAACCATCTCGCTGGCGGCGATGGCGCCACCGGCTTCGAGGGTGTCGATCCGCTCGATCGTGGGGGGGTCCACCTCCTGATACCCCCAGAGGCGGAACACACCAGCCAGCAGCTCCACCAGCCTGCGGTTCCTCTCCACCTCGCGCGGGTGGCGGTCCCGGGCGCCGGCGGCGGGTTGCAGAGCCATGGCGATCGGGCGAGGGAGAAGGCTGGGCGATCCTATGGACCGCACCGTCAGGGGCCATCCAGCTCAGGGGCTCCGAAGCTGGCGCCGCTCAGCGGACGGCAGGCGGCCAGGCCTGCCACCAGGCCACCATGCAGCTGGGGGCCGCAGGCGATCAGGCGACCACTGCTGAGATCGAAGGGACTGCCGTCGTAGCTGCTGATCAAGCCACCGGCCTGTTCCACCAGCACCACGCCGGCGGCCAGATCCCAGGGGGACAGGCCGCGCTCCCAGTAACCGTCCAGCCGTCCTGCCGCCACAAAGGCCAGATCCAGGGCGGCGGCACCAGCGCGCCGCACGCCGTGGCTGCGGTGGGTGAAGTAGGCGAACTCGGCGTAGTTGTTGTCGAGGCGGTTGGTGCGGTCGTAGGCGAAGCCGGTGACCAGCAGTGCGTCACTGAGTCGGTCGCAGCAGCTCACCTGCAGCCGGTGGCCATTGCACCAGGCCCCCAGGCCCGGCGCGGCCCAGTAGAGCTGATCGAGCCCCGGTGCGGCCAGGGCGCCGAGCAGGGGCTGGCCCTGCCAGGTGAGGCCCACGGAGGTGCCATAGAAAGGAAACCCATGGGCGTAGTTGGTGGTGCCGTCCAGAGGGTCCACACACCACTCGAGATCGCCGGAGCGTTGGCGGCGACCGCTCTCCTCTGCCAGCACTCCGATCTGGGGTGTTTCCGCCTCCAGAAAGGCCAGCACGGCGGCTTCTGCGGCCAGATCAGCCTCGGTGACCAGATCGCCGGCGCGACCCTTCTCGCGGACCTGCTCGAGCTGACCATCAAAGCGCCGCAACTGGGTGCCACCGGCCTCGGCGGCGCGGCGGGCGATGGCCACCAACCGCTCCAGCTCGCCGAGGGAGAGGCCCGAGGCCGCCAGGGCGTCACCGGACACCGACAGCGGCGGACTCACGAGACCATCGGTCCGAGCGTTCGACGGGGCGGTGGGCAGGGAGCTGGTGGAACCGCTCATTCGTCGTCGAGGGGCAGGCCGGGACGCACCTTGCCACGGCCGAAGAACCGACCGAACTGCAGGTCATAGACCTCGTCTTCGTCCTGGGTTTCGACTTCAAGCGGTCCGAGGGCCCTGGCCACGCAGAGCAGGCCGTAGCCCTTGGCGCGTAGCTCCCGCGACAGCCCCAGGGCTTCGCGCTGGTCGATCTCCCCGGACAGCACCCGCACCGCGCAGGCCGTGCAGCAGCCGTTACGGCAACTGAACGGCAGCGGTTCACCCTGCTGCTCGAAGCTACGCAGGATGTACTCCCCTTCCGGCACCTCCCTGCGGATCACCCGGTTGGCCTGACGCCAGTGGACCGTGATCGGATGGCTGCGGGTCATGAACAGGAACGCTGGAGGGGCGGGGTCGATGGGCGGGAAGCCGCCGGACCTGCTGCTACATTGCCACTTGGTTGCCCCATTTTGCCCCCGGAGAGGTGGCCGAGTGGTCGAAGGCGCAGCACTGGAAATGCTGTATAGGGGCAACTCTATCGAGGGTTCGAATCCCTCCCTCTCCGTTACCTCCGCCGGCTCTTGAAGCCGGCTTTTTTTATGGATGACCGGAGCGATGTCTGCACAGTGATCCTTGCCCCTGATCCTGGCGATCGTGGTCTGAGTTCATTCGGATTAGGCCTTGAATGCGCCTTACATTGCGAGCTTCATGGCATGCCTGCCATCGTCGTCGTTGCGGCGCAGTTGGTTGCAGAGGCGGCATCTTGAGCGATTCCTCCGATTGTCCCTTGTGCGCTGGTTCCAGGCTGCCTGCCTCGATCGCCGCTGAACGATCCCGGATCCGACGCCGCCGCCAGCGCCGATAGGCCACCACGCTCCAGAGCATCTCCGCCACCATGAAGGGCCAGACACCCGCCAGAAGCCCGTAGATGCCGGAGGCCAGGCAACCAGCCGCAAACACCAGGATCCAGCCGGCCGCGCTCTCTTCCTGGATGTAGGCGATCAGCATGACCGCGACCGCGGCTACCCCGAAGATCGTGAGGGAATCCATGGGCAAGCGGGCGCAGGCTTGTCAATCGTGGAGGTTCAACTCACCCGGAATTCAATTGAATGTCAATTCTGGTGAAGCAAGTCTCGTCAGAAGAAGACCAAGGCAGCAGCAAGTTTCATCGTGAGCCGATTCACTGGTCGCTTGACTCAGCCGAAGCGGCCGGAAACATAGTCCTGCGTGGCCTGTTGCCCCGGGGCATTGAAAATCCGCTCAGTTTCACTGAACTCCACCAGATAGCCCACCTTGCCGGAGCCTCCCTCCACGGCCTCGGCATTGAAGAAGGCGGTCATGTCCGCCACCCGCACGGCCTGCTGCATGTTGTGGGTGACGATCACAATCGTATAGCTGCGCTTGAGCTCGTGCATCGTCTCCTCGATCTTCAGGGTGGAGATCGGATCAAGAGCTGAGCAGGGTTCATCCATCAGGATCACCTCCGGCTCGGTGGCAATGGCGCGGGCGATGCAGAGGCGCTGCTGCTGGCCGCCGGAGAGAGCGAGGCCGCTCTCCTGCAGTTTGTCTTTGCATTCTTCCCACACGGCCGCCTTGCGCAGGGAACGTTCGACCAGTTCATCCATGTCGCCGCGATAGCCATTGATCCGGGCACCGAAGGCGATGTTCTCGTAGATGGTCTTGGGAAAGGGATTGGGCTTCTGAAACACCATGCCGATCCTCCGGCGTACTTCGACCGGATCCACATGGGGTTCGTAGAGGTCGTGGTTGTCGAAGATCACCCTGCCCTTGAGATGGCAGCCCGGGATCAGATCGTTCATCCGGTTCAGAGCTCGCAGAACCGTGGACTTACCGCACCCGGATGGACCGATGAAGGCCGTGACCTGGCCGTGAGGGATGTCGATGTAGACATTACGGACTGCCTCAAACTTACCGTAGGAGATCGTCACGTTCTGCAGTGACATGCAAATGTCTTGTGCGAGAGCCTTTGGTTTTTGCAGCGTGGAAGTCATCGGAGCAGAGCGGGGGGAATCGGGCGGGGAGTAAATCGGTACTACAAACGAAGAAGAGAACTCATCTCTGGGCGATGCTGCTGAACCAGCGGGCCAGCAGATTGGCGATCAAGATCATCACCACTAGCACGAATGAGGCGGCCCAGGCCAGGGCTTTCTGCGCCTCGTAGGGCATGATCGCGAAATTGAAGATCAAGACCGACATCGTCGCGATCGGGCTCAGCAGACTCTCCGGCCAGAAGGGAGAGAACAGGGCTGTGAAGATCAGCGGAGCCGTTTCTCCTGCGGCCCGAGCGATTGCCAGCACCACGCCGGTGGCAATCGGCGTGAAGGCCGACGGCAGGGTGATCCGCACGATGGTGACGAAACGGGAAGCACCGACGCCATAGGCACCCCAGCGCAGTTCCCGCGGCACCAGCTTGAGACCTTCGTCGGTGGTCTTGATCACGGTGGGCAGCATCAGCACGGCCAGGGCCAGGCCGCCAGCCAGGGCGCTGTAGCTGCGGTCGAAGAGAATGCGTGAGGCGACGATCGCCCCGTACACAAACACGCCGCAGATGATCGAAGGCACCCCCGCCAGCACGTCGTTGCCGAAGCGCACAAAGCGTGCGAACCACCCACCCATCGAATATTCGCTCAGATAGATCCCCCCTCCGACGCCCACTGGGATCGCCACCAGAGCAGCGACCAGGGTGACGACCAGCGTGCCGAGCACCGCATTGCCGATGCCTCCCCCGTCCAGGCCCGGAGGCGGCGGCAGCTCGGTGAAGAGCCCCAGGGTGAGCAGCCTGCCCCCCTGGACCAGCACGTGGAAAATCACCAACACCAGCGGCAGGATGGCGATGGCGGCAAACAGTCCGGCAACGCCTGTCAGCAGCCGATTACTGCGGTTGCGTTTCAGGCCCGGATCGAAGCTCAGCGGCCGTCGGTCAAACAGATCGTCCTGCGCCGGGCCGATGGTGCTGCTGCTCATGGGGGCGGAGGAGGAAGGCAAGGGGGGTGGGGGGAGCTGGGGCGAAAACCACTGAATCAAGCCGAAGCAGGACGCTCAGTAGCGAAGGCTGAGGCGTCGTACCAGCAACTGCGCCAGGACGTTCACAGCGAAGGTGAGCACCATCAGCACCAGGGCCGCATACATCAGTGCCGAAACCTGAATGCCGGAGGCCTCACCGAACTGGTTGGCGAGCATGGCGGAGATTGTGTTGCCGGGAGCGAGCAGAGAGAAGCTGAAGTTGAGCGAATTGCCGATGATCATCGTCACGGCCATGGTTTCGCCCATGGCCCGGCCCAGCGATAACATCACCCCCCCGACGATGGCCGAGATCGCTGCTGGAAGAATGATGTTGAAGATCGCGCCCCAGCGGGTGCTGCCAATGCCGTAGGCGGCCTGACGCAGCTCAAGGGGAACCTGGTTGAGCGCATCGCGAGAGATGGCCGTGATGATCGGCAGAATCATCACCACCAGAATGAGGATCGCTGGAGCCATGCCCGGTCCTTGGGGAACCGTGTCAAAAAACGGCGTCCAACCCAGCAGCCGATGCAGCAACTGCAGGGCTGGGCGGATGGCTGGCTCCATCACGAAAATCGCCCACAGCCCCAAGACCACCGAGGGGATGGCAGCCAAGAGCTCGACCATCAGACCAATGGCACTGCGCAGCCCGGTGGGGATCAGGTCTTCGGTGATGAAGATCGCGGTTCCAACGCCCAGTGGCACGGCAATGGCCAGGGCCAGAAGGGACGACACCATCGTGCCGTAGATGGCCACCAAGGCTCCGTACTGATTGTTGACCGGATCCCAGGCGGAGCTGACCAGGAATCTCGCGCCGAAGGTGGCAATGGCCTCGTGGGCGCCTTCGGCGATCGTGAGGAAAATGCCCAGGAGCAACAGGGCCACCACGGAAGCCAAGGCCAGGGTGAGCTGGCGGAAGCCGATGTCCAGAAACCGTTCGAACGCCGGACGACGACGGAGGGTGAAGGCGTCGTTACTGGAATCCGTCGTCATGGGGGGGCGGAGCAGATCACGGTGATGTGCGAACGGCACCGCCCCTCGAATCTAAGGAAATGGGTTGTCCCAACCGTTTAAAGCCCGATTAACGGCCCGGCTCCCCTTGAACGGAGTGCCCACAGCGGGAGTCGGTAGCTTTGGGGCAAGCAACGGGAATTCATGGGCCGCATCGTGGGCATCGACCTGGGCACCACCAATTCGGTGGTGGCGGTGCTGGAAGGTGGCCGTCCCCAGGTGATCGCCAGTGCCGAAGGCGGTCGCACCACCCCCTCTGTGGTGGGTTTCAGCCGGGACCAGGAGCTGCTGGTGGGCCAGCTGGCGCGGCGTCAGCTGGTGCTCAACCCGCGCAACAGCTTTGCCAACCTCAAGCGCTTCGTGGGGCGCAGCTGGGATGAGCTCGATGAGGGCAGCCTGGCGGTGCCGTACACGGTGCGGGCCAACGAGGCCGGCAATGTGCGGGTTGTCTGCCCTGCCACCGAGCGGGAGTACGCCCCTGAAGAGCTGGTTGCCAGCATCCTGCGCAAGCTGGTGGACGATGCCGCCACCTACCTGGGCGAGCCGGTGGAGGCGGCGGTGATCACCGTGCCCGCCTATTTCAACGACGCCCAGCGCCAGGCCACCCGTGATGCCGGCCGGCTGGCGGGCATCGCCGTGGAGAGAATCCTCAACGAACCCACCGCCGCTGCCCTCGCCTACGGCTTCGATCGCAGCAGTGCCAAGCGGGTGATGGTCTTTGACCTGGGAGGCGGCACCTTTGATGTGTCGGTGCTGCGGATCGCCAACGGGGTCTTCGATGTCAAGGCCACCAGCGGCGACACCCAGCTGGGTGGCAACGACTGGGATCGCCGCATCGTTGACTGGCTCGCTGATGCCTTCCAGAGCGATCACAGCATCGACCTGCGCCGCGATCGTCAGGCGCTGCAGCGGCTCACCGAGGCGGCAGAGAAGGCGAAGCAGGAGCTCAGCGGCGTACAGAGCACGCCCATCTCCCTGCCCTTCATTGCCACGGGCCCGGATGGCCCCCTCCATATCGAGACCACCTTGGAGAGGCGGGTGTTCGAAAGCCTCTGCCCTGATCTGCTCGATCGCCTGCTACGACCGGTGCAGCGGGCTCTGCGGGATGCCGGCCTTGCCTCAGAAGATATCGACGACGTGGTGCTGGTGGGCGGCTCCACCCGCATGCCGATGGTGCAGGAGATGGTGCGCACCCTGATCCCGCGGGAACCCTGCCAGTCGGTCAACCCCGATGAGGTGGTGGCGATCGGAGCCGCTGTTCAGGCCGGCATCCTCACCGGTGAGCTGCGCGATCTGATGCTCAACGACGTCACGCCGCTGTCGCTTGGCCTCGAGACGATCGGCGGGGTGATGAAGGTGCTGATCCCGCGCAACACGCCGATTCCGGTGCGCAAGAGCGATGTGTTCAGCACCTCGGAATCGAACCAGAGCTCCGTGGAGATCCACGTGCTGCAGGGGGAGCGGCAGATGGCCGAGGGCAACAAGTCGCTGGGGCGTTTTCGCCTCTCCGGCATTCCGCCAGCGCCGCGGGGGGTGCCCCAGGTGCAGGTCTCGTTCGACATCGACGCCAATGGATTGCTGCAGGTGTCAGCCACCGACCGCACCACGGGCCGCAAGCAGAGTGTGTCGATCCAGGGGGGCTCCAACCTCAGCGAGGACGAGATTCAGAGCCTGCTGGCGGAGGCCGAGCAGAAAGCCGGCGAGGATCGCCGCAAACGGGCCGAGGTCGATCGCCGCAACCGCGCCCAGACCCTGGTGGCCCAGGCCGAACGGCGACTGCGGGATGCGGCCCTGGAGCTGGGGCCCTATGGGGCGGAGCGGCAGCAACGGGCTGTGGAGCTGGCGGTTCGCGATGTGCAGGATCTGCTGGCGGGTGGTGATCTCGGCGAACTGGATCTGGCGGTGAGCCAGTTGCAGGAGGCCCTGTTCGGCCTCAATCGCCGTCTGCTGAGTGAACGCAAGGCCGAGAGCGGCCCCTTGCAGGGCCTCAAGAACACGCTCGGCTCCCTCAAAGATGAGCTGTTTTCCGATGATGACTGGGACGACTGGGATGGTCCAGGCCGTGCTGGCCGCTCCGATGCCGATCGCTGGGGCTCCGGCGCCTATGGCGGACTTGGCGGCGTGGGGCTCGATCGGGAACCGGCCATGCCTCGCGAGAGCCGTTGGGGGGGTTCCGGCGGCTTCCCGAGTGAGCAGGGCCTGCGCATGGATCGTGCTCCCAGGGACCGCTCGTATTCCGAGACCGGCTACTCCCAGTCCGCCTACCCAGAGCCTCCCCCGTACCGCGGCAATGACCTCCGCGAACCTGCCTATCGCGATCCCGACCGCCAGGATCCAGACAACCGCCTGGACGAGAGCCGCCGGCGCGCTGCACCCCGTCCCCCCGGCCGGCCGCCGCGCTCCGAGTGGCGCGACGATGACCCCTGGGGCGAGATCTGAGCCTGGGAGACGCGCAGACCGGGATGCCAGCGATGGGGATGCCAATGATGGGTGCCGGCAGCGCCCCTGACCACTGGGCGGTGCTCGGGCTGGAGCCTGGCAGCGACGCCTCCAGCCTGAAGCGGGCGTTCCGGGCTCAGGCGCGCCGTTGGCATCCCGACCTGAACGGCAATGATCCGGTGGCCGAGGAGCGATTCAAGCTGGTCAATGAGGCCTACGCGGTGCTGTCCGATCCGCAGCGCCGCCGGGCCTGGGAAGCCGGCGAGGGAAATGCGGCCGGGGCGTCGTCATCCGATCCCTTTGCGACGGGCTTTCCGGAATTCCATGACTACCTCGAGACCCTGTTCGGTCGCGGGCGCAGCCGGCGCAGGCAGGTTGAGGACACGGAACCCGTGGACGCTCCAGGCACCGCCCACGCTCCGGGTCCCCAACCTTCCGATTCGGTCGCGTCATGGGGAGGGCCGTTCGGTGCCGGCCGCAGCAGGGATGGGGATCTCGATTCCGAGGATCCCGGTCTTGATGGCCAGAGCGGTGAGGTGACAGCCGCCGCCGCGTCGCCGCCGCCGGTGCTGTTTGCCGAAGATCAGGAAACGGTGCTCGATCTCACCCCTGAACAGGCCCTCAGCGGGGCACCGGTGCAGTTGGAGCTGTCAGACGGCACGGTGGTGGAGGTGAGCACGCCGCCCCTGGCCGGGGATGGCTGGCGGCTGCGGCTGGCCGGAGTGGCTCCCGGTGGCGGCGACCATTTCCTGCAGCTGCGCGTTCGCACCGCCGAGGGGTTACGGGTCGATGGGCTGCGCGTGTCCTACGCCCTGGAGCTCCAGCCGCCCGATGCCGCCCTGGGCTGTGAGGCGGTCGTGCCCACCCTGAACGGACCCGTGAAGCTGCGGGTTCCGCCCGGGTCGTCGTCGGGGCGGCTGCTGCGCCTGCGGGGCCGGGGGTTGCGCCTCGGGGAGCAGTGCGGCGATCAGATCGTGGAGGTTCGGGTGGTGGTGCCCGAGCTGCTCAGCGATGCGGAGCAGGCGCTCTATCGCCGGCTGCGGGAGCTGGCCGCCGAGGCCGCCTCGGATCACTGAAGTGCCGATCAGGCAGATTCGGATCAGTGAGACACTGACCAGGTTCTGGTTGGCCTGCCATGGCGGTGCACGTTCTGCTCTTCGATGCCGGTAGCGAGAGTGAAGGCATCCACTCCCTGGAGGTGAGCGGTCGCACCGTGGTGCTGCTTTTTGAGGACCGCGACGACGCTGAGCGCTATGCCGGTTTGCTTGAAGCCCAGGATTTCCCCGCTCCCACGGTGGAAGCGCTGGATCGGGAGGAGATGGAACTGTTCTGTGACCAGTCCGGTTACGAGGCCCGCTTCGTTCCGGCCGGATTCCTGCCCCAGTCCGCCGAGGAGCGGCTGCTGATCGCTCCACCTGAACGCAACATGGACGTGAGCCAGTGGCAGGAGCAGGCGCTGGAGCAGGCGATTCCAGAACCGATCAGCTCCGGTAATGCCGACCTGGAGGCCTTCCGCCGCCAGCTGGAGGGGCTGTTGTGAGTCTGGAGCCATCCAGCACGGGCAGCGATCGGGGTCATCTGCTCACCGAGCAGCCCAACCCCGCCAGCGAGGGGCTCGACCGGCTGTCTACCGATGCCCTGGTGGACCTGTTCTGCGAGAACGAGCGCGGCCCTCAGCGGGCTGTGGCCGGCGCCGCCGGGGTCCTCGCCCAGGCCATCGATGCCATCACCGATCGTTTGCGTGCCGGCGGCCGCCTCTTCTATCTGGGTGCCGGCACTTCAGGCCGTCTCGGTGTGCTCGATGCGGCGGAGTGCCCACCCACGTTCTGCACCCCGCCCGAGCTGGTGCAGGGGGTTCTGGCCGGCGGAGCCGCGGCCCTGCTGCGCAGCTCGGAAGGCCTGGAGGATCTGGCCGAGGCGGGCCGCCAGGATCTTGAGGCCCGCGGCTTCAGCGGCGCCGATTGCCTGGTGGGGATCGCCGCGGGAGGCACCACCCCCTACGTGCATGGCGGCCTCACCTATGCCCGCGAGATCGGTGCCCTGGCCATCGCCATGGCCTGCGTGCCCGCCGCCCAGGCCCCCATGCCCTGCGACCTCGATATCCGCCTGCTCACGGGACCGGAGCTGCTGACCGGCTCCACCCGTCTCAAGGCCGGCACAGCCACGAAGATGGCGCTCAACATCCTCTCCACCGGCGTGATGGTGCGGCTGGGCAAGGTGCACGGCAACCGCATGGTGGATGTGGCGGTGACCAACAGCAAGCTTGAGGATCGGGCCCTGCGCATCCTGCGGGATCTGGCTGGCGTCGACCGGCAGCAGGGTGCCGAGCTGCTGGATCTGACCGGTGGATCCGTGAAGCTGGCCCTGCTGCTGGCGGCCCTGATCACAGCCAACAGAGACGCAGCCGGTGATGCCGCCCCTGAACAGGGTTCTGCCGCCTCTGCCGCAGCATCAACCCTTGAGGTGGCCCGTGGCCTGCTGGATCAGCATGGTCCCTCCCTGCGGGCCACTCTGGCCGTTGCAGGGGTGGACCTGGCGCCAGGGGTTGAGGTTCAGGCCGCCGCCTCGAAGGCTCCCCAGTAGGGGGTGGTGAACAGATCGACCCGGCGACGGGTTTCCGGGGGGACCTGATCGGCGGGCGTCATCAGCGCATGCCGCAGCGCATGGTGGGCGGTGCTGGGCGGGCGCAGTTCACCGAGCCGCTCCACGGCCATGCGCACGATCTGCTGGGCCAGGGTCGCGTTAGCCCGCAGGTTGTCGATCACCATTTCGACGCTGACCGAGGCATGGTCGTTGTGCCAGCAGTCGTAGTCGGTCACCATCGCCAGGGTGGCGTAGGCCATCTCCGCTTCCCGGGCCAGGCGGGCCTCACTGTGGTTGGTCATGCCGATCACCGAGCAGCCCCAGCTGCGGTAAAGCTCCGATTCAGCCCGGGTGGAGAAGGCGGGTCCCTCCATACACAGATAGGTGCCGCCGCGATGCAGGGCCCGGCCACCGGGCATCAGGCTGTCACCCACATCGGAGAGCAGGCGGCTGAGGGTGGGACAGAACGGATCAGCCACGCCCACATGGGCCACGGCGCCCTCACCGAAGAAGGTGAGCGGCCGCTGGTGGGTGCGATCAATGAACTGATCAGGCACCAGCATGTCGAGCGGGCGGAAGTGCTCCTGCAGTGACCCCACCGCCGAGACCGACACGATCCAGCGCACCCCGAGCGAGCGCAGGGCCCAGAGGTTGGCGCGGTAAGGCACCTCCGTGGGGGTGTAGGTGTGATGCCTGCCGTGGCGTGCCAGAAACACCACCTCGGCGTTGCCCAGCCGCCCGAGCCGAAGGTCGTCCGAGGTGGGACCGTAGGGGGTGTCGACCGTGATCTCACGCACGTCTTCCAGCCCATCCATGGCATAGAGCCCGCTGCCGCCCAGAACGCCGATCCGGGCACTGGCCAGATCGTCCCGTGAGGAGGTGCTTGCAGAGAGTGGGGCCATCGAAAAGAAATCTGGCGAGGGGAGGGCCTTAGTGCCTGGAATCGTCAAGCCCTGCGGGCCTAAACTGGGTGAATCACTCCGGCTGTTCTACCCCACGGCACCGGAGTCCGGCGACCGGGCGGTGATCCCCCGCTGCGACGACCCGGCGGAGCAGGGCGAGCTCGATACAGTCCTCCTTTCTGCTTGCTTCCCTGTGACCAAAGCCGTGATGGAGACCGACGCCGGCACGATCGAGCTGGAACTGTTCGATGCCGATGCACCGGGCACCGTCGCCAATTTCGTCAAGCTGGCCGAAGAGGGCTTCTACGACGGTCTTGCCTTCCACCGCGTCATTGATGGATTCATGGCCCAGGGCGGTTGCCCCAATTCCCGCGAAGGTGCCCGTGGCATGGCCGGTACCGGTGGCCCCGGTTACACGATCCCCTGCGAGATCAACGGCAACAAGCACCAGGCCGGCAGCCTTTCGATGGCCCATGCAGGTAAGAACACTGGTGGCAGCCAGTTCTTTCTCTGCCATGGCGCCCAGCCCCACCTCGATGGGGTGCACACCGTGTTCGGTCACACCGGCAACATGGATGTGGTGATGGCGCTGCGCAACGGCAGCCGCATCAACACGGTCACCATTCAGAAGTGACCGGCGCGGCCCAGTGCAGGAAGGCATTGGGTTCGAGCGTCAGCCGGGGGGCCGGGGCGTTGCGCAGGGCCACCAGGTCCCGATGCTCTGGCTCGAGCAGGGCGCTGGGGTGGGCGGTGCGCTGAGCGTCCGGGGCCAGGAGAAGGCTCACCGCCGCGGTGGCCTCCCAGCTGGCCATCAGTTGTAAGGCCTCGATCAGCACCCCTGCCTCCAGGGCTTCGCCCGCCGTGGCGGTGAGCAACACCGCCAGCTGCGGCTGATCCAGCAGGGCGAGCAGACGCACGTGTTCCTCCCGTTCCAGCAGCACCTCCCGGCGGCTGGCCCAGACCTCCAGGGACTCCATGTGCCGGGCAAGGACGGCTTCATCGCTCTGTCCGCGCCAGGCCAGCACCGCCGTGGGTTTGTGGGAGTCGCGGCCCATCAGGTGGCCGAGCTTGGTGCGCTTGGTCTGGAGGTAGGCGGCATTGTGCTGGCCCGCATCCATCACCAGGGGCACCCGATCCACCACCTCAAGCCCATAGCCGCCCAGGCCGGCGATCTTGCGGGGATTGTTGGTGATCAGCCGCAGTCGCTGCACCCCCAGGTCGCTGAGAATCTGGGCTCCCACGCCGTAGTTGCGCAGGTCTGCCGCAAAGCCCAGGTGTTCGTTGGCTTCCACGGTGTCGAGGCCCCCATCCTGGAGGCTGTAGGCCCGCAGCTTGTTGATCAGGCCGATGCCGCGGCCCTCCTGGCGCAGGTACACCACCACGCCTTCACCGGCGGCCTCGATCATCTGCATGGCGGTCTCCAGCTGGGGCCGGCAGTCGCAGCGCAGCGACCCGAAGGCGTCGCCGGTGAGGCATTCGGAGTGCACCCGCACCAGCACCGGGCCAGTGGAGGTCTCCGGGCTGCCCTTGACGATCGCCACATGCTCGCTGCCGTCGAGCTCGTTGCGGTAGCCGATCGCGCGGAAGGTGCCGAAGGCGCTGGGCAGGGCGGCCTCCGCCTGGCGGCGGACGAAGCGTTCGGTGTCGAGTCGGTAGCGGATCAGATCGGCGATCGAGATCAGCCGCAGGCCATGCCGCCGGGCGTAGCGCGCCAGCTGGGGCAGGCGGGCCATGGAGCCGTCGGGGTTCTGGATCTCGCAGATCACTCCGGCGGGATACAGGCCGGAGAGGCGGGCCAGGTCCACGGCCGCTTCCGTGTGGCCAGCCCGCTTCAGCACCCCGCCCTGACGGGCCCTGAGGGGAAAAATGTGGCCCGGGCGCCGCAGATCCGCTGGCCGGGAGTGGGGATGGATCGCCACCTGGATGGTGCGGGCCCGGTCTTCGGCGGAGATGCCGGTGCTGACGCCGTTTTCCGGGCCGGCGTCGACGCTCACCGTGAAGGCCGTCTGGTTGCTGTCGGTGTTGCGATCCACCATCAGGGGCAGATCGAGGGCATCGAGCCGCTCCCCCTCCATGGCCAGGCAGATCAGGCCCCGGGCCTCGGTGGCCATGAAGTTGATCTGTTCGGGGGTGGCGAACTGGGCGGCACAGATCAGGTCGCCTTCGTTTTCGCGGTTTTCGTCGTCCACCACCACGATCGATTCGCCGTTGCGGATGGCCGCCAGGGCGTCGGCGATGGCGTCGAAGGCGATGGCCTCGAGCTGGAACGGTTCGGAAAGGGCGGTCAAGGCCAGCGACCGAGTCGCAATAGTCCTTTATAGAGCCCGGTACGATCTGGCGTTCCCGCCGATTCGGCATGGCTCCCTCCTCAGTCCCTGCCGCGACCATTGCCCGGGTGGCGGTGATCGGAGCTACCGGCTATGGCGGTCTGCAGACCCTGCGGTTGCTGCATCAGCATCCGCAGCTGCAGGTGACCTACCTCGGCGGTGAACGCAGTTCCGGCAAGCGCTGGCGCGATCTGGTGCCGTTCCTTCCCTTGCCGGGGGATCCCGTGGTCCAGTCACCCGATCCCGAGGCGATCGCGGCGGCGGCGGATCTGGCGGTGCTCAGCCTGCCGAATGGCCTGGCAGCCCAACTGGTGCCGCCTTTGCTGGAGCGGGGCGTGAAGGTGGTCGATCTCTCCGCCGACTACCGCTACCGCTCCCTCAGCCAATGGCAGGAGGTCTACGCCACCGAAGCGCGCCAGGTTCCCCGCAGCGACACCGATCTGTGCCAGGAGGCGGTCTATGGGCTGGTGGAGTGGGCGGAAGAGCGCATTCGCGGCGCCCGGCTGGTGGCGGCGCCCGGCTGCTTCCCCACCGCCAGCCTGCTGGGCCTGCTTCCCTTTCTGCAGCAGGGTCTGATCGAGACCCGCGGCATTGTGATCGATGCCAAGACGGGCACCTCCGGCGGTGGTCGGGCCGCCAAGGAGCACCTGTTGCTGGCGGAGGCCAGCGAAGCGGTGGCCCCCTACGGCGTGGTGGGTCACCGCCACACCAGTGAGATCGAGCAGCTGGCCGGTGAAGCTGCCGGGCGTGCCATCCAGCTGCAGTTCACGCCGCACCTGATGCCGATGGTGCGGGGTCTGCTCGCCACGGTGTACGGGCGGCTGCGGGATCCGGGCCTCACCGCCGACGACTGCACCACCGTGCTGGCCGCCGCCTACCGCCATGCCGACTGCGTCGAGGTGCTGCCGGTGGGGACCTATCCCTCAACCAAATGGGTGCGGGGCACCAACCGAGCTCTGATCAGCGTGCAGGTGGATCCGCGCACCGGCCAGCTGATCGTGATGAGCGCCGTCGACAACCTGATCAAGGGCCAGGCGGGCCAGGGGGTGCAGTGCCTCAACCTGATGGCGGGCCTGCCGGCCGCCACTGGGCTCCCCCTGCTGCCGTTCTACCCCTGAGACGCTGGGCGGCGATGGCGACCCCCAGCGGCAGGATGCGGTGCTCCTGGATCTGAATACGCGCAGCGAGGCTGCCGCGATCATCACCGTCGAGCACCGGAACGGCGGCCTGGATCAGGATCCGGCCACTGTCCACCTCCTCGCAGACCAGGTGAACGGTGCAGCCCGCCAGTCGCACCCCTGCATCCAGGGCCTGCCCCACCGCATCGACGCCGCGGAAGCTGGGCAGCAGTGAAGGGTGGATGTTGACCAGTCGATCGGGATAGGCGGCGATCAGCACCGGTGTGACGATCCGCATCCAGCCTGCCATCACCACCAGGTCCACCTGCGCGTCCTGGAAGCTCTCGCTCAGGGCCCTGTCGAGCGCTTCGCGGCTGGGCTGAAGCCGATGGTCGAGGGTGTGGCAGGGGATGCCCAGCCGCTCAGCCCGCTGCGCCGCGCCGCAACCGGGGTTGTTCACCACCAGACGCTCCACCGTGCCGTGCAGCACCCCGCTGCGGCAGGCGTGCACCAGAACCTCGAAGTTGGTGCCGTTGCCCGACGCCATCACCCCCAGCCGCAGGGGAGGGTGCCGCTCAGACTCGGATCGGGGCTGGGATTGGGACGGCGGTTGTGGCAATGGCCACTGGATTGCCAGTCCGGAATCGCTAGTGTTCGACGAAGAGGGCCTGGTGTCCATGTCCCATCTCTCCATCCTGCCCACGGTGCTGCGCGATGTCGATTGCCTGGCAGCCAGTCTGACTTCCATGGGTTTTGAGCCCCGCTGGGGGGGTGTTCTCAAGGGTTTCGCCGGCGAGAGTGAGCCAGTGCAACTGCAGGTGAAGCTTGGTTCTCACGGCGTTCTGGGCTGGGCTCCAGCTGCGGATGGAAGCCTCGCCCTTGTGGGCGATCTCCAGCGGATCAGCCGTTCGCGAACGCTGCAGCGCCTCCTCTCCGAGCTCACCCGCCACTACGCCAGCCGCCTGGCCCTGCTGGAAGCCCAGGCCTCCTTTGATGGTGCCAGCGTGACGCTCGTTCCCTGATCCGCGGCTGCCGGTGCCTCTGCTGACGCTGGATCTTTCGGAGCCCCATCAGCACCTGGTGCGGGCCAGGCTGTCGTTCAAACCGCGAACGGATTGCCTGCGTTTCAGCTTGCCGCGCTGGACACCCGGTTCCTATCTGTTGCGGGAGTACGTGCGCCACCTGGAGGGCTTGCAGGTGGTGCAGGCCGCCCGAGTTCTGCAGCCCCGCCGGCTGGGGCCGAGTCTCTGGCAGCTTGATGGGGTGGGTCCGGAAGACCTGACGATCGCGTACACGCTCCAGGCCACCGAGCTGACGGTGCGAACCTGTCACCTCTCCGGCGACCACGGCTTTCTCGCTCTGGCGGCGGTGCTCCTGCTGGTGGACGGCGAACGCTGGTCTCCACATGACCTGGAGCTGCGCTTGCCGGACGGGTGGGAGCCCTTTGTGCCCCTGCCGCGCAACGACCGGGGCCACTGGTGCGCTTCCGATGCTGATCAGCTGATCGACACGCCGGTCGAAGCCGGTCCCCACCCCTGCCATGGTTTCACGGTGGCTGGGGTGCCCCACCGCTGGGTGGGCTGGGGCGGTGATCTGCCGGCACTGGATCAGGCCTGGCTGAGCGATGTGGAGAAGGTCTGCCTGGCCTGCTGCCGCCTGATGGGCGAAGCGGCACCGGCAGCGCCGGACTATCTGTTCGTGCTCCATCTGCTGGACAATGGCTATGGCGGCCTGGAGCACGACCGCAGCACCGTGCTGCAGTACGGCCGCCGTGCCCTGGCCAGGCCCGATGGCCGGCGCAAGCTGCTGCAGCTCGTGGCGCACGAATACCTGCACCAGTGGAACGTGCGGCGCCTGCGCCCGGCGGAACTGACGCCGATCGATTACGGCACTGCTGCAATCGTGCCTACCCTCTGGTTTGCCGAGGGCGTGACCAGTTACTTCGACCAATTCCTGCCCCTGCTGGCCGGCTGCAGCGACGAAACCGCCTTGCTGGAGGATCTCGGTGCCGACCTGAGCCGGTACCGCCTCAATCGAGGGCGGCGGGTGCAAAGCCTGCGGAGTAGTAGTGAGGAGGCCTGGGTCAAGCTCTATCGAGCCGATGCCTATTCCCCCGACAACCAGGTGAGCTATTACCTCAAGGGTGCTGTGCTCGCCTTGGTGCTCGATCTGCACCTGCGGCGCTCCGGCTCCTGCCTGGCCCGGGTGCTTCGGAGGCTCTGGATGATGCTCGGTCGCTGCGGACGGGGATACCGCGAGGCCGATCTGCTTGAAGCCTTCACTGCTGAGGCTGCCGATCTGGCTGCCCTGCTGCCTCGCTGGCTTGAGGGCACGACCGAGGCGGAGGAACCGGATCTGGATGGCTACCTTGCCAGTGTGGGCCTGCAGCTGCTGCCGGAACTGCAGGATCACCCCGATCTCGGGATCACTGTTGATGAGGCGAGCCCCGGGGTGATCCGCGTCAAGGGGGTGGTGCGGGGCGGCGCGGCCGAGCAGGCCGGCCTTGATGTGGGCGATGAGCTTCTGGCGGTGGACGGCCAGCGTCTCCGGGCTGTCGCAGATCTGGAGACCATCTGGAACGATCCCCTGCGTCCTGCCTGGAATGCAGCTGCGGACGAGGCTGGGCCTCCGGTCGCAGCGATCCCAGCCTTGGAGTTGCTGGTCTGCCGCGATGGACTCGTCCGTTCCTGTTGGCTGCAGCCGGGGCCGCCGGCGGTGAAGAGCTGGTCTTTGCAAGCGGATCCCTCCGCCGAGGCCGCTGCCCTTGCCCAACGCACCGCCTGGTTCGGGGTGGTGCCATGAGGCGGGCCCGCGTGGTGCTGCGGCGGCGTTGGCGCCGCTGGAGCTCTCCCTCTGCCACCGTGATCGCCCCTCCGGCCCTGGTGGCCATCGCTGCTGCGGGGCTGCTTGGCCTGGGCGGACTGGGCTGGATGGCGCGCCAGCTGATCGCCTCTGCCAGCGGCGCGGAGGGACGCCCCTCTCTGCTGGAGATTCTTCAGGAGGTCCGCCAGCCGCCGATGGCGCCGGAAGCAGGCCGGCGTCAGGCTCCACCACCACCCCAGAGGCAGGCCTGGCGTTCGCCTTTGCGCCCCTCCTGCGCGCCAACTGCCGAGGCCCTGCGCCAGCGCCTGGAGAATCGCCTGGCTGTTCTGCAGAACACGCCCCATCGCGTGGCCATTGATCCCAGCAATTTCGGCCAACGTTTCGATCACGATGCCTTCGGCAATCCGGTGGATTCCACCCCGAAGGTGGTGGTGCTGCATGAGACGGTCTACGGCATCGGCTCGGCCCTCAACACCTTCCTCACCCCCCATCCGAACGACGATGACCAGGTCAGCTACCACACCCTGATCGGCGGTGATGGAGCGGTGCTGAACACGGTGGATCCGTCCCAGCGGGCCTTCGGGGCCGGCAATTCCGCCTTCAATGGCCTCTGGGTGATCACCAATCCCAGGGTGAGTGGCTCGGTCAATAACTTCGCTCTGCATCTCAGCCTCGAAACGCCGCTGGATGGTGAAGACAACGACCCAGCCCACAGCGGCTACAGCTCCGCCCAGTACGACGCCATGGCCGTGGTGCTGACCGACTGGATGCGGCGGTTTGGCTTTCCGGCCCAGAACATCACCACTCACCGCTACGTGGATCTGGGCGGTGAGCGGGGCGATCCCCGCAGCTTCGACTGGCGGGCACTTGAGGTCCGGCTGGCGGCTCTCGGGATGCTCTGTCCATCCCGCTGAGGCCAGCCCAGCGGTCTTGAACCTGAGAGCTGCTGGATCAGATCAGCGGAGGGAGCTGCTTGCGGCGGTTGCCGTAGAGGAGGGCGTGGAGCTCAGGGTCCTGCATGTAGCGCAGCACCCGTGCGGGATAGTCCAGCTTGCCGTTGTGCAGGTAGGCCAGGGTGGCGAGAGCCTTGGCTTCGTGGGGGGAGCGGCTCGCGATCGGCGGGAGGGGAGTGGTCAGTTCCAGTTCCTTCTGGAGGCGCTCGAACTTGCCCACTAAGAGGGTCACGTTCTGCTCCGGGTCCAGCAACGCATCGCGAGCCGCCTCCAATTGCTCCGGTGTCGCATCGGCAGGGAGCAGGCCCTGGTGCACCATCTCCCCTAATCCAAGCTGGGCTGGGCCGAGAGTGCTGAACAGGCCGGAATGGGCTGCGATCGGGTGGCTTTCGCCTGGCTTGGCGTGCTGCATCTCATCGAACAGCACGGCAGCCACGAGCATCGGATTGACGCGGCGGCGCAGGGACTCACTCAGGATCACCGGCCGCAGCTCCTCCAGGCGGGTGAGGGTGTGGGAGCGGAGCGGTTCGAGCTGGTCGAGGCCTTCGGTGAGCAATTGGGCCAGGCGTGGCTGAGGTCCATGGACCCCGAAGCGCTTCTGCAACTCCCGCAGTTCCTCGGGGGTGAAATCGATCGGATTGACCCGCTGGCCCTCAGTGACTGAGCCGACAGCAGCGCGACTGTCGCCGCTGATGGTGCTGCTCTGATCCGGAGCGTTGATCAGGGATTCCAGGGGGTGTTGCGCTTCGCCAACACCACCCAAGGCGGTGGCGAGCAGCACTGTGGCGGCTGCAAGCTCACGTCGACGCTTCCGACCAGGTCGTCCGGTGGCGGGAGACGTGGAATGTTCTGCGGTGCCTGGCCCTGAGCAGAGCGAAGGAGCACCTGAGACTTCTCCGGAGACACGATGGTGCAGGAAACGCAGCACGAAGGGGGAGAGTCCTGAAGGGGAACTGGGAGTCTTTGAGAGAAAGTTTAAAGAGATTCGGCCCCATCTCTGAGCAGGAGTGTGCGGTTGCGGTTCTTCTCGCCCCCCCGATACCGTCGATTTGATCACCGCAGGCGGTTCCAGGCCCCATGTCCCAGCTTCCCGCGTTCAACGGCCACGATCCGGCGACCCAGTGGGACCGCTTCTGCGCCCTCCTCTGGCACGACGAGGCCCTTGGCTTCTGGCTGGATGTGAGCCGCATGGCGCTCGATCAGCCCGGCCTTGACGCTCTTCGTCCACGCTTTGCCCAGGCCTTTGAGGCGATGGCGGCCCTGGAGGCCGGAGCCATCGCCAACCCCGACGAACAGCGCATGGTGGGGCACTACTGGCTGCGGGCACCGCAGCTGGCCCCCGATGCCGAGAGCGGCGCCCACATCGCCAGCGAAGTGGACCAGATCGAGACCTTTGGACGCCGCATCCTCGCCGGTGAGCTGCTCGCCCCCTGCGGTCGGCCCTTCACGGATGTGCTCTGGATCGGCATCGGCGGTTCGGGGCTGGGGCCGCTGCTGATCATCCGCGCCCTTCAGGAGCAGGAGGCGGGCCTGCCCTTCCACTTCTTCGACAACGTCGATCCCCAGGGGATGAGCCGCACCCTGCGGGCCCTGGAGGAGCGGCTGACCACCACCCTGGTGATCGTCGTCAGCAAGTCCGGCGGAACGCCGGAACCGAGGCTGGGCATGCAGCAGGCCCGCGCCCGCCTCGAGAGCCGCGGCGGCACCTGGGCCGCCCAGGCCGTGGCCGTGACCATGCAGGGCAGCCAGCTCGACCGCCTCGCCGAGCAGGAGGGCTGGCTGCAGCGCTTCGACATGTTCGACTGGGTCGGCGGGCGGACCAGCATCACCAGCGCTGTGGGTCTGCTGCCCGGGGCCCTGGCGGGAGCAGACATCCGCTCCTTTCTCGGCGGTGCCGCAGCGATGGATGAAGCCACACGGGTGGCCACCCTTGAGCAGAATCCCGCTGCCCTGATGGCCGCGTCCTGGTATCAGGCCGGGGAGGGCCATGGCGCCCGCGACATGGTGGTGCTCCCCTACCGGGATCGCCTCGAGGTGTTCAGCCGCTATCTGCAGCAGCTGGTGATGGAGTCGCTCGGCAAGCAGCGCGATCGCGCCGGCCAGATCGTCAACCAGGGCATTGCCGTCTACGGCAACAAGGGCTCCACCGATCAGCACGCCTATGTGCAGCAGCTCCGCGATGGGGTCGACAACTTCTTCGTCACCTTCATCGAAGCCCTCGATGACCCCGCCGACATCGAACCGGTGCAGGGAGATCGGCCCGGTGATTTTCTCGAGGGCTTCCTGCAGGGCACCCGCTCAGCCCTGATGGATGGGGGCCGGCAATCGATGGCCATCACCCTGCGCCGCTTCGATGCCCGGGCCCTCGGTGCCCTGATCGCCCTGTTCGAGCGGACCGTTGGCCTCTACGCCGAACTGGTCAACATCAATGCCTACGACCAGCCCGGTGTCGAAGCGGGAAAGAAGGCGGCTGCCGTGATTCTGTCGCTGCAGGAGCAGTTGGAACGCGCCCTGGCCGATGGCCAGCCCCGCTCCCTGGCGGCCCTGCAGGAGGAGCTGGGATCAGACAGTCCCGAACCCATCTTCTGGATCCTGCGTCATCTGTGCGGCAACGACCGGGGCTATCAGGCGGATGGGAACTGGGGCGAGCCGGCCTCCCTGGTGTTCCGTCGCGCCTGAGCCTCAGGGCACCAGGTTCACCAGCTTGCCCGGCACCACGATCACCCGACGCGGTGCCTGACCCTGGAGCCACCTGGCGGCGATGTCGCTGGCCAGGGCCAAGCGTTCCAGGGTGGCGGCATCGGCATCCGCCGGCACCTCCAGGTTGCCGCGCACCTTGCCCTTGACCTGGATCACCAGGGGAATGGTGCTGCGCACCAGGGCTGAGGCGTCGGCAGTCGGCCAGGGCTGGGCGTGGATGCTGGTGGTGGCCAGGTCATCGCTGTCGCATCGGCCGCCGAGTTTCAGCCAGAGCTCCTCGGCCAGATGCGGCGCGAACGGCGCCAGCAGCAGCACCAGGGTGCGCAGGGCTTCGGCGGCGAAGGCGTCGCCACTGGCCGCCAGATGGCTGGCCATGGCATTGCTGAGCTTCATCAGCTCCGACACGGCCGTGTTGCACTGCAGCTCCTCGCCGGTCAGGTCATCAGTCACGGCGGCGATGGCGGTATGCACCGCCCGGCGCAGCTCCCGTTCGTCGTCCAGGAGGCCAGGGCTGCCCCCTGCCGCCGCGATCGCCTCTGCCACCAGCTCCGCGTTGCCGGCCCCAGCGGCCAGGCTCAGACCTCGCTCCGCGGCGGCATCCACCAGGCGCCAGATCCGCTGCAGGAAGCGATACTGACCCTCCACATCGGCGTCGTCCCATTCAAGATCCTTCTCGGGTGGCGCCTTGAAGAGGATGAACATCCGCGCTGTGTCGGCCCCATAGCGGTCGATCACCACGGCCGGATCAACACCATTGTATTTCGACTTCGACATCTTCTCGTAGAAGACCTCCAGAACCTCGCCGGAGATCGGGTCGCGCGGATCGGTGGGGTCAGCCACATCCGCCGGCGCGATGTACTTGCCGCTGTGGGGATTCTTGTAGGTGATCCCCTGCACCATGCCTTGGGTGAGGAGGCGTTTGAAGGGCTCATCGAAGCCCAGCAGACCGCGATCACGCAGCACCTTGGTGAAGAAGCGGGAGTAGAGCAGATGCAGGATGGCGTGTTCGATGCCACCCACGTACTGATCCACAGGCAACCAGGCATCCACCGCCTCGCGGCTGAAGGGAACCTGCGTGTTGCCGGCGTCGCTGTAGCGGAGGAAATACCACGAGGAACACATGAAGGTGTCCATGGTGTCGGTCTCGCGGCGGGCGGGTTTGCCGCAGCAGGGGCAGTCCACCGTCACCCAGTGCTCCAGCTGGGCCAGGGGCGAGCCGCCCCTGCCGGCCAGCGCTATGCCCTGGGGCAGCTCCACCGGAAGCTGCTCGGCTGGCACCGGCACCACACCGCAGGTTTCGCAGTGGATCACCGGAATCGGACAGCCCCAGTAGCGCTGACGCGAGATCAGCCAATCGCGCAGGCGGAACTGCACCTTGCCCGTGCCCCATCCCTGTTGCTCCGCCGCCGCAGTGATGGCCTGTTTGGCCTCGCGGCTCGGCATCCCATCGAACGGGCCGGAATGGATCAGCACCCCCGATTCGGTCCAGGCGCCTCCCTCGAAGGCGTGCTCATCGCTGCCTTCGGGAATGATCACCTGCCGCACCGGTAGTTCGTATTGGCGCGCAAAGACGAAGTCCCGATGGTCGTGGGCGGGCACGCCCATCACGGCGCCGGTGCCGTACTCCGCCAGCACGTAGTCGGCGATCCAGAGGGGGATCAGGCCCCCCGTGGCGGGGTTGCGCACCATGGCACCGATCGGCACGCCCCGTTTGGGCTTGTCTTCGGCGGTGCGCTCCTGTTCGCTCTGGCGGCTCACCAGATCGCAGAAGGCTTCCACGTGGATCGCCTGCTCCGCAGTGGTGAGCTGGGCCACCAGGGGATGCTCCGGCGCCAGTACCACATAGCTGGCGCCGTAGATCGTGTCCGGCCGGGTCGTGAACACGGTGATCCGTTCACCGCTGGGCTCTCCCCTGGCGTCCACGACCTCGAAGCTGAGTTCAGCTCCGGTGCTGCGGCCGATCCAGTTGGCCTGCATGGTTCGGACCCGCTCCGGCCAACCCTGCAGCGTGTCGAGGTCGTCCAGCAGCTGGTCGGCGTAGGCGGTGATCTTCAGGAACCACTGGCGCAGCTTGCGCTTCTCCACAAGGGCGCCGGAGCGCCAGGAGCGGCCTTCACCGTCCACCTGTTCGTTGGCCAGCACCGTCTGGTCGATCGGGTCCCAGTTCACGGTGGCGTCCTTCTGGTACGCCAGACCGGCGTCGATGAACTGCAGGAACAGCCACTGGGTCCAGCGGTAGTAATCGGCGTGGCAGGTGGCCACCTCGCGCTCCCAGTCGATCGAGAGGCCCAGCTGGTTGAGCTGGGCGCGCATCGAGGCGATGTTCTGGTCGGTCCAGGTGCCGGGCTCCACGCCCCGCTCGATGGCGGCGTTCTCGGCCGGCAGGCCGAAGGCGTCCCAGCCCATCGGATGCAGCACCGCCTTGCCCCGCATCCGGGCCGCCCGGGCGATCACATCGGTGATCACGTAATTGCGCACATGCCCCATGTGCAGATTCCCTGAGGGATAGGGGAACATCGACAGGGCGTAGAAATTCTCACCGTTGCCTGGCTCCGGCGTGCGGTGCAGCTGGTGGCGATCCCACAGCTCCTGCCAGCGCGTTTCGAGGGCCTGCGGCTGGTAACGGGAGGAATCGGTCACGGCGGGATCGGTCACGGCGCGGGCCCGGCCGTGGAAGACGGGCCGCAGGGCAGCCTGTGATCGTGCCACAGGCCTGCTGGCTCAGCCTGGTGGTCCCTGCTGATCCCGTGGGTCAGCCGAGGGCGCGGAGCATGCTGATGGAGCGGCGGTTGATCAGCATCAGTGGCCGGCCGTCCTCGTGCTGCAGCCCGATGTATTCGAGGTCCTGCCAGAGGATGACGCCCTCCAGTTCGCTGCCGCTCTGGATCAGCACGCTGACGGGCTTGTGTTCCCGGATCATGTCCTGAATGTGGCGGATGCCCGGCTGGGTGGTGTCGAGAATCGGTCCGCGGCGGTCGGTGTACGGGTTGTCCATGGCGGGCGCACGGGCTGTTCGGCTGCCGGGCTGGTGGGGCGCCCTTCCTAGGATCACCCTCAGCTCCTGTCGCGCACCATCGTGCTCCAGTTCAGCAAGTACCAAGGCCTGGGCAACGATTTCCTGATGCTCGACGGGCGCAACGCCCCCGAGGAGGACGACAGCCTGGGCCTCACCTCCGAGCTGGTGCGCCGTCTCTGCGATCGGCGCTTCGGTGTGGGCGGCGACGGGGTGATCCTGGCCCTGCCTCCGGGCCAGGGGGGAGAGCTGCGGATGCGGATCTTCAACGCCGACGGCACCGAACCGGAGATGTGTGGCAACGGCATCCGCTGTCTGGCCCGCTTCCTGGCGGACAGCGATGGTGATCAACCGGGCCGCCAGTGGCAGATCGAGACCCTGGCGGGCCGGATCGTGCCGGAGCTTCAGGAGGACGGCACGATCCGGGTGGACATGGGCAGGCCCCTGCTCGACCCCGAGGCGGTCCCGACCACCCTGCCCGTGGGCGAGGCCGGCATCCCCCAGGGGGATCTGGAGGCAGCTGGTTACACCTTTTCGGTCGGCGCTGCCGGCATGGGCAATCCCCATGTGGTGATCCCGGTCACCGATGTGGCGCTGGTGGAGCTGGACAGCTTCGGCGCGGCGCTGGAGGTGCATCCGGCCTTCCCCGCCCGCACCAACGTGCACTTCGTGCAAGTGCTCTCCCCCACCCATCTGGTGATGCGGGTGTGGGAGCGCGGCGCAGGGCCCACCCTGGCCTGCGGCACCGGTGCCTGCGCCACCCTGGTGGTCTGCCACCGGCTTGGCCTCAGTGAACGTCGCGCCCGGCTCGATCTGCCCGGCGGCCCCCTGGAGATCGACTGGGATGAGGCCACGGGCCACCTGTTCATGACCGGCCCGGCCGAGGCCGTCTTCGACGGCGTGGTGGCTCCGGCCCTGCTGGATCTTGAGCAGCACGAGCCGGGCCAGCAGGGTGCTGTCGAACCGGCCCCAGCCCCCCGTGCGGACTCCGCTGCACTCAAGGATTCTGCTACGGATCAAGATCCAGAGGTTGCTGCCTCCAACCCGGCCTCTGCCCTGCCCGAAATCAACTGTGCGGTGGCCTGCGTGAACGGCTGTGTGCGGCCGGATGCCTGCCCCAGCGCCGAGGCCCGCGCCCGCGTGGCAGCCCTGCTGGAAAGCCGCTCCCTCGACGACCTGGTCGCGATCGCCACCAATTCCCTGGACGACCGCACCCGGGCCCGAATCGAAGCGAATGGTCCCCTTGGCGGCTGAGGTCTACCTCGATGCCTGTGCCACCAGTCCGCCGGCTCCGGCGGTGCTGGCGGCTATGGCGGACGCTGCCGCGGAGGCCTGGGCCAATCCCTCCAGCCTGCATGGGTATGGCCTGGCGGCGGCCGAGCGACTGGAGCGCAGCCGGATCTCAATCGCCACCCATCTGGGGGTGGAGCCCGATCGACTGGTGTTCGTCTCCGGCGGCAGTGAGGCCAACCATGCGGCCCTGCTCGGCATGGCGGCTCGGATGCAGCCAGGTCGGCTGCTGATCTCCGCAGTGGAGCACCCGGCATTGGCGGCGGCGGCGGCCGGTCTCCAGGCCCGTGGCTGGCAGGTGCGGGCCCTGCCGGTTGATCGGCGTGGGGTGGTGCGCCTGGATCGCTTTGAAGAGCTGCTACAGGCCCCGACCCGGCTGGTCTCGATGATCTGGGGCCAGAGCGAGGTGGGGGCGCTGCAGCCGATCGAGGCGATCGGCGCCCGTTGCCGAGCGGCTGGAGTGCCGTTCCACACCGATGCGGTGCAGGTGGTGGGCCACCGCAGCGTCAATCTGGGCCGCCTGCCGGTCGACCTGCTCAGCCTCACCGCCCACAAACTGCAGGGGCCGCGCGGGATCGGTGCTCTGGTCCTGGCGCCAGGGGTGGAGATCGATCCCTTGATCGGCGGCGGCGGCCAGGAGGGGGGACGCCGTGGCGGTACTGAGTCGGTTGCCCTCGCCGCCGGCTTCGCCGCCGCACTCGATCTGGCGGCCGCGCGGCTGTACGGCCATGGAGGACTCGACCCGCTTCTCCCCCTGCGCGACCGTTTGCTGGAGACACTCCTGGGTCTGGAGGGGGTGCGCCTCAGCGGACCCGATCCCGCCGATCCCGATGGACGCCTGCCCCACCACATCAGTCTCCTGGTTTCCGATGCCGCTGGCCGCCCGCTGGCGGGCCGGGATCTGGTGCGGGCGCTGTGGCGCCACGGCTATGCGGTGAGCAGTGGTTCGGCTTGCAGCAGTTCCGCACGCGGAAGTTCTGTGCGCAGCAGCTCTGCCAGCACCGCAGGTCCCGGCGGGGATCCTCAGCGGCTGCGCCCGGATGCCAGCCCCGTACTGCTGGCCATGGGGTACAGCCCTGAGGAGGCGGCCAGCGGCCTGCGTCTCAGTCTCGGCCCGTGGCTGTGCGAGGCGGATCTGGAAGGATTTCCGGCGGCATTGCAGCAGGCCCTTGCCGACCTCGCAGCGGTTTCAGCCGGCGGTGACGGTCGGGATGGGTAGGGTCGCGCCGATCTCGCCCCTTGCCGATGCTTCCCGCCGATCTGCGCGCCGCCGAGTCGCAGGCCCTCGAGGCGCTGAAGGCCGCGTTCCTCGCCGACCCCAAGGGCCGCTGGACCGTGGAGTGGCGTTTTGAAGGGTTGCGGGTGCTGCCTGTGGTGCTGCGGCTGGCCGCAGCGTTGCTGGAGACGGGCCAGGAGCTGCGGCTGCTGTTCAGCGATGCCGGTGCCACTGCTCTGGCGAAGCGGGATGCTCCTGAGCTCGCCGGTTGCATCGCCAGTTTCAGCGACCAGATCCGCCGTCAGAGCGAGGCCTCGGGCAACGAGCTGCTGCTGCTGGTGGGCGCCAGCCAGGCGGACTATGAGCTGGTGGAGCAGGTCTGCGGTGGCCATCGCGGCGCCGTGGTGCTGGTGAACGGGTCCCTGGAGGATGCGGCGGTGGGGATCGGCAGCGTCGCCCGGGAGCGGCGGCGGGGCTTCCTGGCGGGCTGGCAGAGCGCCTACGCGCTGCTTCCCCAGGCGGAGGCAGCCCTGAAGCGGGCCTATCCCGGCCCATGGGAGCTCTACCGCCTCGATCCCGATGGCTACCGCCTCTGCACGACGTTCGAGCAGAAGCCTGATGCCGAGCAGCAGGCTATGGCCCTGGCCGGAGAGGAGGGCCTTGATCTGGGCGGACAGATGCGGGTGCTGGATCAGTTCATCGAAGGCCTGCGCAACTGAGGGGCGACAGGTCTCTATCTCGGAAGTCAGCACCCCCGCTTTCGCGTTGGGGCTTGAGGGCCATGGTTGCCCTCCTTACACTTCCCCCAAAGAAGGAGGCCCATGGCTGATTCCCCCGCATCCCGACCCCGCGGCTGGAGCCTGGTGGATGCAGGTGCAGCCGTTGCCGTGCTGCTGGCCGCCGCTGGCGTGATCTGGAGCCCCAAGTTGAGCAGTGCCGTGGCGAAGGCCACCGGTGATCTGCGGCCCGTCAAAGTCGTGGTGGACGTCAGGGGTGTCCCTGTGGCTGACCCCGGCGCCCTGATCTCCGCCATCGAGACGGAGCGCAAGGTAGCGATCGTGATTCGTAACCAGCCTCATGGCACCGTGGCGATCCAGAAGCTGATCCCACTTCAGAGCCGCCTCGTGGCATTGCAGCCGAATGGCTCGGTGGTCACGGCGATTGATCCCAACCAGGCCGTCTTCGGCCGTTTTGATGCCCGGTTTGTGCTGGAGGGACAGGGCCGCAGGAGTGAGGGTGGGGTGGTCTTCGGCAACCAGAACCTCAAGATCGGGGCTCCGGTGGAGCTGGAGGGCAAGCAATACAGGGTGCAGGGTGTCGTTACCGGCCTCCAGGTCGGGGAGGGTTGAGATGCGTTCCTATCTCCTGTCCAAGCTGCACTGGGTTCAGCAGTCCTCCCGGCGCCACAGCCTGTCGCACCGGTCTGCTCTGGCCCTGACGGCCTTCAGTCTGCTGGCCACGCCGCTCAGCGCCTTTGCCCAGCAGCGCCCGGCGGTCCTGGCCTCGCCGCCTCCGGTGGCTCTGCAACCGGCCCTGCCGCTGACCCTGCCCGCCACGCCGCAGCCGGTGGGTCTGCCGCGACTTCAGGCCCAGGTGAGTTGCCCTGCACTGCAACAACGACTTCTGGCCGTCATCGGTGCTGAGCGATCGGTGTGGAGCGTGTCCGTGGCGGATGCCAGTGGCCGTCTGCTGGCGGATGTGAACGGCACTCTTCCCCGTATTCCGGCCTCCAACCAGAAGCTGGTCAGCACGGCTTTCGCCCTTGATCGACTCGGTCCGGATTATCACCTCAGCACCCGCCTGTGGCGTCTGCCCGATGGCACCCTGCGCCTCACCGGCGAGGGTGATCCCGACCTGGCGGTGCCGCAGCTTCAGCGCTTCGCCAAGCTGGCTCTCGGTGCTGGTGGTGGACCTGGTGTCGCGCCTGGGCTGGTCACCCTGCAACTGGCCGAGGAACCGGCCCAGGCCTGGTGGCCCAAGGGTTGGCATCCGGCCGATCGGGCCTACGCCTATGGCGCTCCGATCACGCGCCTTGCGGTCACCAGCAACGCCATTCACGATGCTGTGGCCAACCCGCCGGCCCGTCTTCAGGCGCTGTTGCAGAAACTGATGGTTCAGCAGGGAGGCAAGGCTCGACTGGCCGTGGTGTCAGCCACCACACCCCTGCCAGCCGATGCGGTGCTGCTGCATGAGGAGGCCTCGCTGCCGATGTACGGGCTGCTCAGCCTGGCCAACACCGAGAGCCACAATTTCACGGCCGAGGTGCTGCTGCGCCAGGCCAGCGGCACCTGGGATCTTGATCAGGCCCGTCAGGCGGCCACCCTTTGGCTCACCGAGCAGGGCCTGCCGACCGAGGGGTTGCGGGTCGTGGATGGCAGTGGTCTGGACCGGGCCAATCGCCTCACCAGCCGGATGCTTGCAGCCCTGCTGCTGCGCATGGATCAGCACCCCTATGGCCGTCAGTACGTGGCCTCGATGGCGATCGCAGGCCAACGCGGAACCCTGCGCAATCTCTATGTGGGCACCCCGCTGCAGGGCCATTTCCACGGCAAGACCGGCACGATCAGCGGGGTGCGCTCGATCAGTGGCGTGCTCGATTCTGCGGATGGCACCCGCTACGTGAGTGCGATCTCCAATGGTGCGGCAGCTCCGAACACCACCATCGGTCAGGTGCTGCGCCAAGCTCAGACAGCTGGACTGTGCCCAGCGGTCTAGTCCGGCTGGGAGGGGGTGGCGGAGGGGGCTTCAGCCCCTGCCGCCGGCCACCTGCCGCAGCCGACCGGCGGCCCGGCGGGCCCTGCTGACCGATCCGCCAGAGCCCTCAGGACCCTCCGCTGGAGCGGGCGCAGAGGCAGCTGGCCGGCTGGAGGTGACGGACTCCTCCGTCTGCATCCGCACCAGCTCCCGGCGGCCGGCCAGCACGACCTGGCTGAGGTCCTTGAGGCGGCCTTCCAGTTCCCCGAGCACCTGCTCGGCATAGCGATTGGCCCCCTCCTGCACCGAGGCAGCTTCCTGACGGCTGCGGGTGATCAGTTGCTCACACTGCTGCTGGGTCTGTTGGCGGAACTGCAGAGCGTCGTTCTGCAGCCGTTCGGCTTCCGCCTGGCTTTCCCGCTGGATCCGCAGGCCTTCCTGGCGAATGCCTTCCAGTTCCTGCAGGCTCTGCTGACGGGACCGTTCGTGCTGTTCGACCAGCTGGCGGTTGCGTTCTGCCGCTTCCTGCTCCATCTGCTGGCGTCGGCCCTGGGCTTCCTGCTCGAGGTGCTGGCGCCTGGCTGCGAACTGCTGTTCCATCCCGGCGAGACGCCCCTGGTGCTCCTGTTCTGCCTGGGCAACCTGCTGGCGGGCTTGCAGCAGCACCTGCTCGCACTGCTGGCGGGCCTGTTCGCGCATCTCGGCGCTCTGCCGTTCGGCTTCCTGTCGTACGGACGCGTTCTGGATCAGCTGTTCCCGCTCCCGTCGCGCCTGGTTGACGATCTCCTCGGCCTGCTGGCGTGCCTTCTCGATGAAGCTCTCCCGCTGACGGATCAGCTCGTCCGCCTGTTCGATCTGGCTCGGCAGAGCGTCACGCAACGCATCCATGAGCTCGATGGCGTCCTGCTCGTTGACCAGCCGCCCGCCGCTGAAGGGGATGCGGCTGCCATCCAGAATGAGCTCCTCAAGCTGCTCCAGCTGATCGAGCACGGTGATGCGCAACTCGGACATCTCAGGCTGTCGTGGATGTCCGATTAAAGAGCCTGGCCAGATCTTCCGCCACTCCCGCCGGCACCATGTGACGCACATCCCCGCCGAAGCGGGCAACCTCCTTCACCACCGAACTGCTCAGGAAGCTGTGGTGCACTGCAGTGGCCAGGAACAGGGTTTCCACCGCCGGCGCCAGGCTCTTGTTGGTGTGGGCGATCTGCAGTTCGAACTCAAAGTCGCTCAGGGCCCGCAGCCCCCGCAGGATCACGGCGGTGCCGCACTGGCGGGCGAAGTCGACGGTGAGCCCGTCGAAGCTGCCCACCTCCACACCGGCGAGGTGAGCAGTGGCGGCCTGGATCTGCTCCAGGCGTTGTTCCAGAGTGAAGGCGGGGCGCTTGCCCGGGTTCTGCAGCACCGCCACCATCACGCCGTCGAACAGGCCGGCGGATCGCTCGATCAGGTCGAGGTGGCCCAGGGTGAGGGGATCGAAGCTGCCGGGGTAGAGGGCGCGCATCGCTCGGTTCCTGCTGGCGGCCAGCCTATGGGCTGCTTCACCTGCGGATGGCTTTCTAGAGTCAGGACAGCCGCGGGCGTCCGCGCCCTCCCCTGCCATGTCCGACCAGCCCGGCCTGAACGCCGAAGCCAAGAAGGTGCTCCTGCGCAAGATCCCCCATGGGGTGTTCATCTGCGGCGTGGCCGAAGGCGAGGAGGTGAATGGCTTCACCGCCAGCTGGGT
Source organism: Synechococcus sp. CBW1002 (assembly GCF_015840915.1). Taxonomy (NCBI): domain Bacteria; kingdom Bacillati; phylum Cyanobacteriota; class Cyanophyceae; order Synechococcales; family Synechococcaceae; genus Synechococcus; species Synechococcus sp. CBW1002. The sequence goes on along the minus strand of NZ_CP060398.1, from coordinate 3,300,324 downwards.
CACCCAGGGATCGTTCGAGCCGCCGCTGGTGGTGATGGCCGTGCGGGCCGATTCCACCAGCAACGGCATCATCCAGCGCACCAGACGGTTTTCCTTGAACGTGCTGAGCTCCGATCAGAAGGATCTGGCGGCCGTGTTCTTCAAGCCCCAGAAGGCCATGGGTGGCCGCTTTGATGCGGCACCCTTCAGTCTTGGCCCCCTCGGCCTGCCGATCCTCAACGACGCCCTGGGCGGCGTGGAGTGTGAGCTGGTGGGGCAGGTGGCCCACGGCGATCACACCGTCTTCGTGGGTGAGGTGAAGAGCGCTGTGCTGCACCGCGATGCCAGTGCCCTGGAGCTGAGCAGCACCGGCTGGCAGTACGGCGGCTGATCCCACGCAGCACCCGGTGGTTTGCCCCGTGGCTGAGTCCCTCCCCGAGCCCGCCGGGGCCACCCAGCGCCCCCTGATCCAACAGCCTGAGCGTCTGCGGGCCCGCCTCAAGGCGGTCCCTGCGGAGCCGGGTTGCTATCTGATGCGCGACGCCGACGATCGCATCCTCTACATCGGCAAGGCGAAGCTGCTGCGCAACCGGGTACGCAGTTACTTTCAGGCCTCCCAGGGGCACAGCCCCCGCATCGGCCTGATGGTGCGGCAGGTGTGTGAGATCGAGTTCATCGTCACCGACAGCGAAGCGGAGGCGCTGGCGCTGGAGTCGAACCTGATCAAGCAGAACCAGCCGCACTTCAACGTGCTGCTCAAGGACGACAAGAAGTATCCCTATCTCTGCATCACCTGGAGTGAGGCTTATCCGCGGTTGTTCATCACCCGCCGCCGCCGCCTCCGCAGCCCGCTGGATCGTTTCTACGGGCCCTATGTGGATGTGGGACTGCTGCGCCGCACCCTGGGCCTCGTCAAGCGGGTGTTTCCACTGCGGCAACGGCCCCAGCCACTGCATCGGGATCGCACCTGCCTGAACTTTGATATCGGCCGCTGCCCTGGTGTCTGCCAGGAGAAGATCAGCTCGGACGATTATCACCACATCCTGCGCAAGGTGGCGATGATTTTTCAGGGACGCAATGATGAGCTCCTGGAGTTGCTGCAGGTCCAGATGGAGCGCTATGCCGAGCGGCTCGATTTCGAGGCGGCAGCTCGGGTACGAGACCAGCTGCAGGGTCTGGCCAACCTCACCGCCGATCAGAAGATGAGCCTGGGGGACAGTTCCGTCTCCCGCGATGTGCTGGCCCTGGCGGTGAATGACCGGCTGGCGGCGGTGCAGCTGTTCCAGATGCGTGCCGGCAAGCTGGTGGGTCGACTCGGTTTCACCGCCGATGCGGTGGCCCTTCCCGCTGCGGAGGAAGGAGCTGGCGGGGAGTTGCCAGCCGCGCTGGAGCGGCAGCAGGCCCTGGGCCGGATCCTGCAGCGGGTGATCGAGGAGCACTACAGCCAGGTGGAACCAGTGGAGATTCCGCCGGAGCTGCTGCTGCAATACCCCCTGCCTCAGCAGAGCCTGATTGAGGACTGGCTGGCGGAGCGGCGCGGCCGCCGGGTGAAGCTGGTGGTACCGCAGCGGCAGCAGAAGGCCGAGCTGATCGAGCTGGTGGTTCGCAATGCCGGCTATGAACTGGAGCGGGCCCAGCGCAGCATTGAACAGAACACGCTGGCGACGGAAGATCTGGCCCAGCTGCTCGATCTGACCCATCCACCCCGCCGCATCGAGGGCTATGACATCAGCCACATCCAGGGCAGCGATGCGGTGGCGTCGCAGGTGGTGTTTCTCGATGGCCTGCCAGCCAAGCAGCACTACCGCAAGTACAAGATCCAGAGCAGTTCGATCCGCTCCGGCCACTCCGACGACTTCATGGCCATGGCCGAGATCATGCGTCGCCGCTTCCGCCGCTGGGCCCAGGCCAAGGCCGAGGGGGCGGATCTGCGTGAGCTGCGGCGGGCGGCCGATTCGGCGCTGCACACCGGCGGGCTCAATGACTGGCCGGATGTGGTGATGATCGACGGCGGCAAGGGGCAGCTCTCGGCGGTGATGGAGGCCCTGCGGGAGTTGAATCTCGACGAGGACCTGGTGGTCTGCTCCCTGGCCAAGCAGCGGGAGGAGGTCTTCCTGCCCGGTGCCCGGGAGCCGCTCGAAAGCGAGCCCGAGCAGCTGGGTGTCCAGCTGCTGCGTCGCCTGCGCGATGAGGCCCACCGTTTCGCTGTGAGCTTCCACCGGCAGCAGAGGGGGGAGCGAATGAAACGCTCCCGCCTCTCCGATATTCCGGGTCTGGGGCCCAAGCGCGTCAAGGAGCTGCTGGCTCACTTCCGTTCGATCGATGCCATTCAGCTGGCCAGTGCCGAGCGGATTGCCGAGGCTCCGGGGGTGGGGCCGGCCCTGGCGCAGCAGATCTGGGCCTATTTCCACCCGGATGCGGATGCTGACACCCCCGACATCAACAGCGACACCGACACCGACACGGCACCAGCATCGGATCCGGATCCACGCCTCACCGATTCCGCTCCTGACTGCGGCAGCCAGGAGAATGGAACCCCTCTGGAGCTCGCCGGTTGAGGCACATCGCTGGCCTGCTGCTGAGCCTTCTGACGGTGGCACTTCCCCTGCTGCTCCTGCCTCTGCCTGTCCCGCTGGCCCTGGCACCCCAGGCTCTGATGCCGCAGGCCCTGGCGGAGCCGGGCCTGTGCATCGGACCGGTCTGCGCAGATCAGATCACCCGCAGTGCCAAGCACCATTTCCAGCTGCGCCTGCGGGTGAGCGATCAGCAGGGGCACCACGAGCGGTTGGTGGTGGATTGCCGTGATGGGCGCCTCAGCCCGGCGACCGGACCGGTGGAGCGGGGCTATGTGGCGGCGGTGACCCGGCGCGCCTGCCGTCTCAGCGGTGAGCCGATTGGCTGACCTCGCGCCCAGGCTGGGGGTATGGGTGCTGATCGATCAGCTCAGCGCCGATCAGGCCGCCCTGGCCAGCACCGGGCCGGGGCAGGCGCGGGTGCTGTTGGTCGAGAGCGCCGCGGGACTCCGCCGCCGGGCGTCTCATTGCCAGAAGCTGGTGCTGCAGTGGAGCGCCCAGCGGCACTTCGCCATCGCGCTGCGGCAGGTGGGCTGGGAGGTGGATCACCGTGAGGCGGCCAGCTCCGGTGAGGCGGTGCGGGGCTGGATCGCCGAGCACCGGATCGAGGAACTGCGTCTGATGGAGCCGGCGGATCGGGAGTTTCGCCAGGACATCGATGCCCTGCGGCTCCCGGTGCGCCTGGTGTGGCTGCCCAGCAACGCCTTCCTCTGGAGCCGGGAGGCGTTCTCGGCGTGGGCCGGGCGCCAGAAGCAGTGGCGCCTGGAATTCTTCTACCGCGAGGGGCGCCGCCGTTTCGGCGTGCTGCTGGAGGGGGAGGGCAAGATGGCCCGTCCCCTGGGTGGCCAGTGGAACTTCGATGCCGACAACCGCAAGGCACCGCCGCGGGGGCTGGAGGGTCCGGCACCGTTGGTCTTTGCCCCGGATGCGATCACCGAGGCGGTGATCGAGCGGGTGGAGCGGCTGCAGGAGCAGCGGCGCGCGGAAGGGCTGCCGCCACTGCCGGGCAGTCCCCGTCCCTTCGGCTGGGCGGTGAGCCGGCAGCAGGCCCTGGCAGTGCTGGAACACTTCATTGCCACCCGCCTCGATGGCTTCGGGCCGTATCAGGACGCCATGGTGCAGGGGCAGCCCACCCTCTGGCATGCGCTGATCTCGCCCTATCTGAACCTGGGGCTGCTCCATCCGCTGGAGGTGATCCGCCGGCTGGAGACGGCGGGCCTGGAGCGGGGGACGCCCCTGGCGGGGCTGGAGGGGGTGATCCGCCAGATCCTCGGCTGGCGCGAGTACACCCATGGCCTCTACCACTGGTTCGGTGAGGCCTATGCCACCAGCAATCACTTCGGCCACCAGCGACCCTTGCCGGCGTTCTTCGAGGAGCTGGGCGGCAGCGGCATGGCCTGCCTCGACACGGTGCTGGCGGAGGTGAAGGCCACCGGTTACGCGCACCACATCCAGCGGCTGATGGTGCTGGCGAACTACGGCCTGATCGCCGGCCTCGATCCCCAGGCCCTCACCGCCTGGTTCCATCGCATGTTCATCGACGGCCACGACTGGGTGATGCAGACCAATGTGCTGGGGATGGCCCTGTTCGCCGATGGCGGGCGCCTGGCGAGCAAGCCCTATGCCGCCAGCGGCAACTACATCCGCCGCATGAGCAACTACTGCCAGGGCTGCCGCTACGACCCCCGCCAGCGCAGCGGCCCGCAGGCCTGCCCGCTCAATGCCCACTACTGGGATTTCCTCGCCCGCCACCAGCACGACCTGAGCCGCAACGGCCGCATGACGCTCGTGCTGCGCCAACTGGAGAAGATCCCTGCGGAGGAACTGACGGAGATCCGGGCGACGGCGGAGCTGCACAGTGACGGCTGGCCTCTTGGCGATCAGAGTCGCGGTCGGGGCTGAAAGCCACCCCTCCCGAGACCGCGAGATGCCACATCTGCCGGGATCCAGATCGCTGGAGCGGCAGGTGAGCTGGATTGCGCCGCCCGGCCTCAGCCTGGAGTTGGAATGGCCGTAGGGCCTGCGGCAGCGGATCGTGTTCCACGCCGTGCCCACCAATCCCCAGGACACGCGAGTCAGCCGCTTCTACGTCCGCAACGACACCGAAAAGCAGGTGTCGGCTGCTGCCATGGTGCGGTTCGAGCGGGGCCTGATCGATCAGGACCGGGCGATTCTCACCGCCGTGGCCGCCGTGCTCGAGCCCTGGCCGACAGGAGAGCATCTGATCGAAGCCGACCAGCCGATCGCCCTGATGCGCCAGCGACTGATGGATCTGCTTCAGTTGCGCTGAACCAGCAGATCGCGGGGGGTGTGGTTTGTGGCCGACGGCGATCGGGCTGGCGGTGATCGCCTCCAGGTAGCGGAAGAAGCGATACAGCGGCGGGTCATTGACGTTGGCATGACCAACCGGAATGCGGCCGCCACCCAGCAGCTCTGCCTGGCCTTCGATGAAGGGGCGGCCCTCGTCGTTGTTGTGATTGGAGAGATCCCGCAGTGCCCTGAGCGCAGCGTGGTGGTGTGCCGCGATCGTCGGGCACGAACAGCACCGCCAGATGCAACCCATCATCCAGTTTGTTGAGCCACAGATTGGGGGCGCCTCCCACCTGACAACGACAACGTCATCCTATGGAGGAAGGCGTTACCTATCGAACGAACGCTTCAATGGGTGAGCCATGGTTCAACCCCTGCTGAAAGGGAGGATTGGATCGGCTGAAACTAGCGGATTCAAGAGCTTGGATCTCTCAAATGAGAAACAGCACTAAATGGGAGGGATTTCGGAAATATGGATCTTAAGGAGAATGGATCTGAAAAGAGGAGTGAGTTCTAAGGATACCTTTTCTTGGGCGATCAGCTGTCAAGAGCGTCTAACCTTCATTGTATGGCTGCTGTCGACAAGGATGACCATTGCTGATAACTGCTGTTGAACTGCCTTGCCCGTTAACCAGGCATGCAATGGCGAAGAATGCGGCCATTGAGGATGTTTTGGATCAATCCCTGGCGAGGTTTTTTGCTGTGATCAGCAAGCGATGTCTGAATCGAATGATCGGGGAACTGAGGTGGTCTGGCTTTTCTGGACAGGCCCCATCGTTAACCTCTGAGGCGGGGTACCGCCCCTGAAAGGGGCTCCCACCGATGAGCAAGCGCCGCACCCACAGCCCCGAGTTCAAGGCCAGGGTCGCCATGGAGGCGATCAGTGGCCGCAAGACGATCCAGGAGATCGCCGCCGACCACGCCATCCACCCGATCCAGGTGAGCCAGTGGAAGCGGCAGCTCCTGGACGGTGCCAGCGAGCTCTTCACCCGAGGCAAGAAGACCAAGGACAAGGAGGAGGGGCAGGCCAAGGAGGCGGAGCTGTTCCAGCAGATCGGACGGCTGCAGATGGAGCTGGAGTGGCTCAAAAAAAAGTCTCAACTGCTCTGATGCCCGTGAACTGCGCAAGCTGGTCGATCACGACCACCCCGAGCTCAGCATCAGCAGGCAGTGTGCGCTGCTGGGGCTGCCTCGATCCACGCTGTACTACCGGCCGACACCGGTCCGTGTATCGACGCTGCGGATCATGGCCAGGATCGATGCTCTCTACCTGGAGGATCCCTGCAGCGGCAGCCGCCGGATGGTGGACTATCTGGCCCAAGATGGTATCCCGATCAGCCGAGATCGAGTGCGAAACCTCATGCGGCGCATGGGATTACGGGCGATCTACCAGAAGCCCCGGACGACGGTTCCAGGTGATCCGTCCGTGCGGTTCCCCTGCCTGGTGGACCTCACGCAGGTCACGTCGGTGGATCAGGTCTGGGCGACCGACATCACCTACATCCCTCTGCAGAAAGGGTTCCTCTATCTGGTGGCGATCATGGATCTCCATTCCAGGCATGTGCTCAGCTGGAGGCTCTCCAACAGCCTTGACACGAAGTTCTGTCTGGAGGCCCTGGAGATGGCCTTGGGAGGCGGCCGTAGGCCAGAGATCTTCCACTCCGATCAAGGCTGTCAGTTCACGTCCGCTGACTTTGTGGCCAGACTCAAAGGGGAGCGGATCCAGATCAGCTGGTCCGGCAGAAAGCGGTGCTACGACAACATCCTTGTTGAACGGCTGTGGAGGACTGTCAAGTACGAGGAGGTCTACCTACGGGCATACAGCGATGGCTGGGACGCTGAAATCAGCCTGGCCCGCTTCCTGTGGCGGTATTGCCATGTAAGACCTCACAGTTCCCTTGGAGGCAAAACTCCCCACGCGGTCTACACTGAGGCCGAACCATGTTCCACCCGTCCTGGGTTAACGATGTCAGGGGCCGGAACTGTCCAATAAAAGGCACCCACCTCAAACAAACAGTGCACCCCTCCAATCCGTTCAGCGTTCAGGCCCATCCAGTCCAGGCTTGTCATCCACTGATGGGGGGGCAATGCTTGCGGTGTGGGCATCGGATGGATCGGACAGGCCCACGCCATCAAAGAGGTGGCGGCCGGGCGCCTCCGGGGAGGGATCGAACCAATACTGTTCCACCAGCGTCAGGAAAGCCTCGCGCGGCAGCAGGCCTGCCGGCAAACCCAGGCCGGCGAGCATTGCATCGAGGTTGGCGGCGATGCTGCCGGTGGGATGGCCGTAGGCGGAGGCGAAGGCCGCCAGGTCGTCGAGGCAGAGCATGCCATAGCCATCGAGGTCGAGCACGTCGAAAAAACCACCGGCGGACCGGGCGATGAACCGCCGTGCACCATCCGGATCGGCCTGGAAGGCAGCGAACACCCGCGCGTGGGAGGCCACGAACTCCACCTGAGTCACCAGTCCGTCATGGTCGCTGTCTCGACGCGCGTTTTCGTGCCTGTAGGTGTCGAGAAGAAGCTGCAGCAGATTCGGGAAGGGAGTCCTCCGACCCTGCCAGCGCTGAGCGAGCTGAGCAGCCACCGGCTCGAAATCGCCGCGCAGGGTGTGGCGTCCGTCGCCATCGCGGTCGTAGAAGGCAAACAGGCGGAGATAGCGGTGGATCAGCTGGACCGGCAGATGCCCTGCCGGGGCCTGGGGCGCCGGGCGCTCAGGTCGTTCAGAGCCGTTCACCATCCATGGGACCGGGGGAATCAGCTGACGCTACCGGCACTGATGGCACCCATGGGGCCTGGCACGCCCCTGACATTGCATCGGGAACCAGGGCAACGTTCCCCTGGCGGTGGCCAGTGCGATCAACACCGCAGGATGCCCGCCCTGGCCAGGACCGATGATGCCTGACTCAGCCAGTCTTCCTTTCAATATGTATGTCCTGCCGACTGGCCCCAGCGGTACCGGATATCCATGGATGGTCGTTCAGCGGATTCCGATGCGTTCCCGGCTCGTCCCCGTCCTGGGTGCCCTCGTGCTGCTGGCCGGTCTGATGCCGCCTGCCGCCCAGTCCCGCCCCGCGACGGGCGAACTGAGGGCCGTGGTCTTCGATGCCGTTCTGCCGTTCATCGAGAAACGGGGCGACAGCTATGAGGGTCTCGCCGTTGATGTGCTGAGCGCCGTGAAAGACGAGGCGGGGGCCACAAGCCTTCACTTCATTCCGGTGGCCAGCATCGATCAGGGGTTCGACGCCATCACCACCGGCAAGGCCGACATTGCCTGCGGCGTGGCCTTCACCTGGCCCCGAACCCGGCAGGCGCTCTTCACCCTTCCCTTCGCCATTGGTGGCACCCGCCTGCTGGCACCCGCCGGTGTCGATGGCACACCTGACTCCCTGAGCGGCAGAACCGTGGGGGTGGTGGACAACTCCGCCGCCGCCCAGGTGATCGCCAGTGTGGTGCCTGCGGCCAAGCTCAGGGGATTCAAGACTCCGGCAGAGGCCCTGGCCGCTTTGAATGACAACACGGTGGACATCCTGGCAGGTTCAAGCCTCTGGCTGGCCGCCAACAGGGGGTCTGGCAACAAGAAGCTAGTGCCCGACTACCCCTATGCCCGAACCGGCATCGGTTGCATCGTGGCGCAGAACAATCCTGGCTTGCTGACCGCCGGCAACCTGGCCATCGCCCAGATGATGCAGGCCTATGTGGACGGCGACAGCGGTTCCCGTGAGATGGTGAATCGCTGGGTGGGACCGGGCAGCGCCATCAAACTCTCCGAAGAGCAGATCAGCGACTTTTACGCGTTGATCCTGACTTCCACGGCGGAGATCTCCACCACCGTGAAGCCGCCGGACCAACAGGGTGCCGAGTGATGCTCCCGTTCTGATTCCTCCCCTCTGAGTGCCATCACCGTCCGCACCCTTCTGTCCTGATGAAACGCTCCCTGATTGCCTTCCAGGTTCTGCTGGCCTGCAGTGCCGCTCTCTGCCAGAGCGCCGAAGCCTCGCTTGTCTACGGCCAGCCGGATCCTGCCAACAGTCTCGACAGCCGCATTGAGACCGTCAGAAATGGCGACTGGAGCAATCTGCTGCGACCCACTGCCGTCGAGAGCGAGCAGATTGCCAAGAGCAAGTGGGGGAACGGCGGTGGTCACGCCTTCAAGAACACCCGTGGCAGCGGCAAGTGGAGCAATGGCAAGGGCGGCGCCAAGTGGAGCAACAGCCGCCCCACCTGGAGCAATGGGTCCTACCGCGGCGGCTGGGGGAATGGGGGCAGCTCCGCCTGGCGCAACGGGGGCGGTGATGCCTGGCGCAATGGGTCTGGTCGTACGTTCATCAACTGGTGAGCCGAGCCTCTTCTGCCGGGCCTGATCTCAGCCGCTTCGGCCCTATCGGCCTGGTGGTGGTGCAGTCGACCTCGTTATGCAACCTCGACTGCTCCTACTGCTATCTGCCGGATCGCCAGAAGAAGCGGGACTTCGACCTCAGCCTGCTGCCGCTGCTGATGCAGCGCATTCTGGAGAGCCCCTATTGCGGACCGGAGCTTGCCCTGGTGTGGCATGCCGGCGAGCCGCTCACTCTGCCCTGCAGCTGGTACGACGAAGCGACCGCGATCATCCGCCGGTCGTTGCTGGAGTGGCAGGCGGAGGAGATCGACTTCACGCAGCATGTTCAGACCAACGCCACCCTGATCAACGACGGCTGGTGTGAGTGCTTCCGTCGCAACAGAATCGTGGTGGGCATCAGTGTGGATGGCCCCGAGGACATTCATGACGCCAACCGCCGTTTCCGCAACGGCCTCGGGTCCCATGGCCTGGCAATGAAGGGGATCGAGGCCCTGCATCGCCATGACCTGCCCTTCCACTGCATCTCCGTGATCACGGCGGAAGCGATGGAGCAACCGGAGCGGATCTACCGCTTCTTCCGCGACAACGGCATCAGCGCCGTGGGGTTCAACGTGGAGGAACAGGAAGGGATTCACACCAGCTCCTCGATGCAGGGGCAGGAACGGGAAGAGCAATACCGGCACTTCCTGCGAACGTTCTGGGATCTGAGTGAGCAGGACGGCTTTCCCGTCATCCTGCGGGAATTTGATCAGGTGATCGGGCTGATCCAGGATCAACGCCGCATGCAGCAGAACGAACTCAATCGGCCCTTCTCGATCCTGAGTGTCGATGCCCTTGGGAATTTCTCCACCTTTGATCCCGAGCTGCTCTCGGTGGCCAGCGACACCTATGGCAGTTTCAACCTCGGCAATCTGCGAGAGATGTCCCTGGTGGAATCCACCACCACCGACCGCTTCCACCGCCTCTGGGGAGACATGACGGCAGGTGTGGCGAACTGCCACCAGAGCTGTGAGACTTTCGGCTTCTGCGGCGGTGGGAACGGCAGCAACAAGTTCTGGGAGCACGGCAGCCTGCGGGCGAGTGAGACCCACGCCTGCCGCTTCGGCACCAAGATTCCGGTCCAGGTTCTGCTGGAGCGCTTCGAGCAAGGGCCGCCCCTGCAGCCCTCTCCTGGTGAGCCAAGCGGCGCCTGAGTGCACCATGCCCCTGCACTGGCTCTTTCCTACCCCTGTCCTGCAGGAGGATCTCCAGCCGGATGCTGCCACCGCAGCGGCCATGGAGGCTTTCCTTGCCCAGTTGGACCGGACCGTGTATCAGCACGAACGATTCTCCAGCCGCAACAATCTCACCGGTGATGTGCTGGCGGAGCTCGGGATGGATCAACTGCACCGCCTGGGCGAATTCCAGTGGCTCAACCGCCAGCTGGCCCACTATGCCGGCCTGTTTCTGGAGAAACTGATTGGCCCCGATCACGGACTGGAGCTGCACATCCAGAAGGCCTGGTCGGTGATCTGTCCGTCCCAGGGAGGTGAACTGGATGCCCACACCCATCCCAATGCCCAGCTCAGTGCCGTGTTCTACGTCCGAATGGAGCCCGACAATCCCACCGGACAACTGGAATTCCAGGCTCCGGAGACCTATTTCAGCCACAGCATGACGCTGCCCTATGCGGCGGCTGCCGTCAGTGGGGGAGTGTTTGCTGCGCAGACCCATCGGTTGCTGATCTTCCCTTCCGATCTGCGCCATCGCGTCACCCCCTATGAAGGTCGCAGCAGCCGGTATTCGGTGTCCTATGACTTGGCGCTGACCACGCCGCCGGGAGCAGGGCGCGAGATGCAGGTGCCCCATCCCCTCGATTGGGTTCCCCTGTCTCTGGTTTGACCAGCCGCTGTGGGTCGCTCCATATCGGGAATGCGCGAAGCCAGACCATGGAAAGCCATTCAGATGGAAAGCCATTGAGTCAGTGCCTTCGGACCCGTGTTCTTCTTCTTCTTCAGCCTGAAGACAGGCTCCTGCTGCAGTCTGAAGACAGGCATCTGATCGTTCCAGAACCCCTCTGGCCCCGCAGCCAAACAGCATCATCAGGACGCATCATCGAGACGGTGGCATCCTGTTCGTGTCCCATGCATGGGACGAAATCAGCGAGGAAGCACCGATGCCCTATCGAAGCTGACGCCTCCATGGGCAGAGACACTCCTCCGCTGTCCATCCCTGGGTACGCAGGGCTGGGACTGACGACATCAGGTCCAGGGCGCAGGCCTCGATCTGAAACCCCAGCAAGAAGCAAGGGTTCGTGCCAATGCCGCCTCGACAATGCCGGGTTGCCAGGGCGCCGCTTCCTGCCTTGCCGGCAACCGGCACCCCATCCGAACATCCCGAACCCCCGGCCCTAGCCTGTATCGACCCGACCGCCCTGCCGCATGCCCCTGGCCTTCGCCTGGCCGCCCGAGGCCTATCTGTGGTTCAAGACCCTCCACATCGTGGGGGTGGTGGTGTGGTTCGCCGGGCTCTTTTACCTGGTGCGACTGTTCATCTACCACCGCGAGGCTGAGGAGCTCGAACCCAGCCTGCGCTCTGCCTTCCAGCAGCAATACGCCTTGATGGAGCGGCGTCTGGCCAACATCATCACCACCCCCGGCATGGTGGTGGCGGTGGTCTGCGCAGCCGGCCTGCTCAGCGTGAATCCCGCCTGGCTGCACCAGGGTTGGATGCACGCCAAGCTCGCCTTTGTGGCGGCGCTGCTCGCGTACCACGCCTTCTGTTATCGGCTGATGGGCCAGTTGCAGCAGGGCAACTGCGGCTGGAGCCCGAAGCAGCTGCGGGCCCTCAATGAGCTGCCCACCCTTCTGCTGGTGGTGGTGGTGATGCTGGTGGTGTTCAAGAACCAGTTCCCTACCGGCGCCGCCACCTGGTTCATCGTGGCCCTGGTGGTGTTCATGGCCGCCTCGATTCAGTTCTATGCCCGCTGGCGTCGTCTGCGGGCCGAACGGCTGGCGGCGGCCGACTCGCTGGTGGGCTGACGGTATGCGCTGCCAGCCTGGCCTCGAACCCCGCGTTCTTCCTGCCGCGTCGAGATCGCGGCCCCGCTGCTGATGGTGACGTCGTTCCCCCAGCTGCGTGGCGAGGCGGCCAACCACCCTCTGGCCAGGGTGCTCCGAACAGTCTCGGCAGACAGCTGCCCGGGTCGGCTCAATTTCCATTGCCACACCACCTGCAGCGACGGCAGCCTGCATCCCCGCGAGCTGGCCCGCCAGGCCGCTGCGATCGGTCTGGAACATTTCGCGGTGACGGATCACCACTCCATGGCGGCCTGTCCGCAGGTGCAGGCGGCCCTGAATGAACTGGCGTCTGAAGGGGTGACCGTTCCCACCCTCTGGAGTGGTGTCGAAATCAGCTGCCTGCTGGAGGGTTGTCTGGTGCATGTGCTGGCCCTGGGCTTCAACCCTGACCATCCCGCCCTGGCGATCTACCTGCGCGGCGAGGCGGTGGTGGGACCGGCGCTTCGCTCCGAGGCCGTGGTGGCGGCCATCCGCGCCGCTGGAGGCCTGGCCTTGCTGGCCCATCCGGCCCGCTATCGCCTGAGCCACCAGCGTCTGCTGACGGCCGCCGCCGCCCAGGGGTTTGACGGGGCCGAAGCCTGGTACGACTACGCCATGCAGGGTTGCTGGGCGCCGACACCGCTGGTGTGCGAAGCAATCGCCGGCGCTCTGGCTGAACGTGGCCTTTTGCAGAGTTGTGGTACCGATACCCATGGGTTGGAGCTGCGGGGCCGCTAGGCTCAGTTGACGCCTTTCTTCAACGCCGATGGGCCTCTTCGATCGTCTGCTCGGTTCCCGTAACGCTGCGGCGGCCTCGAAGCCGGCCTCCAAACCCAAGAAGGAAGCCGAAGCGTTCTTCCTGGAGCCAGACGCCTCCACCAGCATGGGGGATGTGAACTTCATGCGGCGCTCCAACACGATTCGCCATACCTTCCCGGGTACGGCTGATAACCCCGGCAACAAGGAGATGGTGCAGGAGGTGGCCTCGATGGAGGCGCGTCTGGAACGGGCCTCGGAAGGACTCCCCGGCATGGCTTCCGCCAGCGCTGAGATGAATCTCACCGGCGGTGTGCCCAAGCCGGTCAAGAAGACCTTTGCCAAGCAGATGTCCGCCGCTGAGCTGGAGCAGCGGCTCAAGGGCTCGGCCGTGACCGGGGTGAACGTCCCGGGTGGGGCCGCTGCCGCCAGGAAGCAGAACGACACCGACGCCAACGACCAACCGGCGATCACCCGTCAGCAGGGCAAGCCCGGATCGATCGATCCGTTCAAGTCCATGGTCAAGGATCTCAACGCCTGAGCGGCAGGCTGGGGCGCTTGATCAGGCCCTAACGGGCTTCGATCATGGCCTCACTGTCCAGAACCAGCTGGCGTAGCTGGTCCAGCTGGTTCTGGTTCGCGCTCTCCCAGAGTCCGCGGTGGTGGGCCTCCAGCAGTCGTTCGGCCATATCTCGCAGGGCCCAGGGGTTGGCGCCCTGCAGGAACTGGCGCACGGCTGCATCCCCCAGCCAGCGGTCACAGAGAGCTCCATAGCTCCAGTCCGGTACCCGGCCGGTGCTGGCGTCGTAGGCGAACAGGTAATCCAGACTGGCCGCCATCTCGAATCCTCCCTTGTAGCCGTGCTCGCGCATGGCATCGATCCAGCGGGGGTTGAGTACGCGGCTGCGCAGCACCTTGTCGAATTCCCGTTCCAGCCGATGCAGGCGCGGCCGCTGGCTACGGGAATGATCGCCGAACCACAGGGCCGGAGCTGAGCCACTGAGCGCTTCAGCGGCGGCGCTGAGGCCTCCCTGGAACTGGTAGTAATCATCCGAGTCGAGCAGGTCGTGCTCGCGGTTGTCCTGGTTGTGCAACACCACCTCAACGTGGCGCAGCCGCCGCTCCAGACCGCTGCGATCGATGCGGGCGTCAATCGCCCCGGGGGCCAGAGCCGTCGAGCCGGCTGAGCTGCCCAGACCGGCGTCCCCGTCATACCGCCACTGACTCCAGTTGAGGAAGGCCTCCCCCAGATCGCGGCGCTCCTCCCAGTGGCCGCTGTCGATCAGGCCCTGCAGACCGGCGCCGTAGGCCCCTGGCGCCGATCCATAGACACGGCCGCTGTGGCCCTCGCGGCGGGCCGCCGCCGCCAGGGGATTGGACTCCTCGGGTTCATCCAGCGCCGCCACCATGGCCGTGGCCCGGTTGATCCAGCCCACCAGCTGGGGAAAGGCGTCGCGGAACAGCCCCGAGATCCGCAGGGTCACGTCCACCCGTGGCCGCTGCAGCACGCGCAGGGGAATCAGCTCGAGATCCACCATCCGCCGGGTGGGTCCGTCCCAGACCGGTTGCACCCCCAGCAGGGCCAGGGCCTGGGCGATGTCTTCGCCACCGTTGCGCATCGTGGCTGTGCCCCACACCGACAGGGCCAGGCAGCGCAGGTCGTCGCCCTGCTCCTGGAGGTGCAACTCCAGCAGCAGGGCGGCACTGCGGCGTCCCAGATCCCAGGCCGCTTCGGTGGGCAGGCCCCGCAGATCGACCGAATAGAAGTTGCGGCCCGTGGGCAAGAGATCGGGGCGGCCGCGGGTGGGGGCACCGGAAGGCCCGGCGGCGATGCGCTCGCCGGCCAGTCCCCGCAGAAAGGCCTGCTGTTCGGCATCGCCACAGGCCAGCAGCCGTGGCAGCAGAACGGTCTGGACCCTGTCCAGGGCGGCTGCCGTGCTGGCGCCCCACACCGGCGGCTGGGCTGCAGCTGTGACCCCGGAATCGCTGTCTTCAGGGTCCTTCAGCAGCGGTTGGAGCAGCGCCAGAGCGGCCTGCTCCAGCAACACCACACCATCGCCCACGTGGCGCAGGGGTACCGAGCACTGCTGAGCCTGCAGCGCCTGCAGACGTTGCCGGTCGAGCTCGCTCAGGCGCGCCTCCTCCGGATCGCTCCAGGGGTCGAGGTCGAGGTTGAGGTCCCGGGCCAGCGCCTGCGTGAAACCCGGTTGGCGGTCCTGCGGTGCGCGGGCCAGGCAAAGCAGCAGTTCGGTCAATTTGCCGGCCGACGGCAGGGTGCCGTAGGTGTGCAGCCCCAGGCGGATCTGAGCCTCCTTCAGCTCGCAGAGATAGCCATCGGCTGCCTCAAGGCGCTCCTCCAGGGTCCGGATCGCAGTCGATTCTTCCTCTTCCTGGCAACTGCCGGGCTCCAGGGGAAATTCCAGTCCCTCCAGACGTTCGGCCAGCCGCCTGCGCAGGGAGATGGCGCGTTCGCTGCCCAGTTGGCAGGCCTCCCAGTATTCGTCGAGCAGTGCCTCCAGTTCCTGCAGGTCGCCATGGAGCCCGGCCCGCCCCAGCGGTGGGGTGAGGTGATCGAGGATCACCGCCTGGGCCCGGCGCTTGGCTTGCGACCCCTCGCCCGGGTCATTGACGATGAAGGGATAGAGGTGCGGCATCGGCCCCAGGGCCCATTCCGGATAGCAGTCGGACGAGAGGCCCAGGCCCTTGCCGGGCAGCCATTCGAGATTGCCGTGCTTGCCCACATGCACCACCACCTGGGCTGCGAAGCTCTGCCGCAGCCACAGGTACTGGGCCAGGTAGGCATGGGTGGGCGGCAGATCGGGGCTGTGATAGCTGAGGCTGGGATCGCGGTCATAGCCCCGTTCCGGCTGGATCAGCAGCACCACCCGCCCGAAGCGCAATCCACGGATCGGAAAGCCGGCCGCCTCCAGGCCGCCATCCCGCTCCGGCGGACCCCAGACGGCTTCCAGCCGCTCCCGGCCTGCCGGCGGCAGGGATGCGTACCACTGCACGTAGCACTCCAGGGGAAGATGGTCCAGGGCCGGCCGGTGACCGCTCTCGGGGTCGTTGCTGCGGCCCGCCAGCAGGCGCTGGATCAGGGCGTCGCCATCGGCGGGCAGTGCCGGCTCGTGACGGGTAGCACCAAGGGCAAGGTCCTGGTCGGGATCCGCCAGGTCGTAGCCGGCCTGCGCCAGCCACTGCAGCATCAGGGCGGCGCTGGCTGGCGTGTCCAGCCCGACACCGTTGGCCAGGCGACTGTTGCGCGTGGGGTAATTGGCCAGCACGAGTGCCACGCGCCGCTCCGCGGCCGCGGTCGTCCGCAGCCGGATCCAGTGGGCCGTGAGCTGGGCGATCCAAGCCAACCGCTCCGGGTCGGGCCGGTAACGCGTCAAGGCCACGGATAACCGTTCACTGGCTTGCTCGGTTTCCTTGAAGGCGCCGATGCGGGTGGTGAGCCGGCCATCCAGTTCCGGCAACGCCACCTGCAGCGACAGATCCACCGGCCCGAGGCCAATGCTGCTGGCCTGCCAGGTGGCGCGCGGCTGGCCGCTGGTGAGCAGCTGCAGCACCGGCACGTTCAGGGCCTCCCACAGCGGCGCCCCCAGCCCTGCCTCCGAGACGCTTACCGAGGCAAAGGCGGTGGCACAGAGCACCGCCTGCACCTGTTCGCGGCTCAGGAGGTCGGCCACGCCCCGTTGCACGACCGCATCCCGCAGTCCGCTGACCCACAGGGCCCGGGGACAGAGCCCCTGCCCCCGCAAGGCCTTGAGACAGTCCTCCACCAGGGCCAGATCGCCGGCCTGGTGCAGGGCCCGGTAAAGCAGCAGCCCCACCCGCGGGCCCGGATCGTTCTGCCAGTCGTGGGGCAGGGGATCGGCCAGCGGGCTGGGCTGCGGCGGGACCACTTCCCGCCCCTCCAGGAGACAGCGCAGGCTGCGCAGCATCCGACGCAGGTTCTCCGCCCCGCCCTCCCGCAGGCAGCCGGCCAGGCCGATGGCCAGAGCTGGTGGGACGCTGCCCAGGTTCGCCAGGGCACGGTCTTCGTCGGCGGTGCCGGCCAGCACCACCAGCGTTCGCCTGACTGGATCCTGCTGCCACCAGTCCTGCAGGCGCTCCAGGCCGTAACTCCAGTGACCCTTCCCCCCCAGCAGGCGCACCACCACCAACCGGGCTGCTGCCACCGTGCTGGCGACGTAGTGATCGATCACGGCCGGATGGACCAGCGCCGCCAGGTTGAGGGCGCGAAGGTCACTGCCGAGCAGATCCGGCTCAGCCACCAGCAGGGCTTCCAGCGCCACGATGTCGGTGTCGGCACTGGTGAGCAGCAGCACCGGCGCCGCTGGCTGCTCAACGAACGCTCCCTGCGCCGCTTCCTCGGCTGAACCTGGAACCGTGGCCAATCGATGCATGGCCTCATCCTGGGTGCTTGCGGGCACGGCCGGGGCCTGGCAGTGAGAAGATCGCTCCAGAAACGCCGGTCCGATGCATCAGTTCCTCCCCTATGCCTGGTTCGGCGGTCAGTGCGTGCCATTTGCAGAGGCGACCCTGTCGGTGGCCACCCACGCGCTTCATTACGGCACCGGCGCGTTCGGGGGGATGCGGGCGATACCCAATCCAAGCGATTCCAGTGAGATTCTGCTGTTTCGTGCCGATCGCCATGCGCGCCGCCTCAGTCAGAGCGCGCGGCTGCTGCTCACGGAACTGAGCGAGGAAACGATCCACGCAGCCATCCACGCGTTTCTGCAGGCGAACAAACCCACCTGTCCGGTTTATCTGCGGCCATTCGTCTACACCAGCGATCTGGGCATCGCCCCGCGCCTGCACGACATCCAGACCGACTTTCTGATCTACGGCATTGAGCTGGGCGACTATCTGTCTCCCGAAGGGGTGAGCTGCCGCATCAGCTCCTGGACCCGCCAGGAAGATCGCTCCCTGCCGCTGCGCGGCAAGATCTCCGGCGCCTACATCACCAGTTCCCTGGCGAAAACAGAGGCAGTGCGCAGTGGCTTTGATGAAGCTCTGCTGCTCAACAGCCGCGGCAAGATGAGCGAAGCCAGCGGTATGAATCTCTTCATCGTGCGCGATGGTGTGCTGATCACACCCGGCGTGGATCAGGACATCCTCGAGGGCATCACCCGGGCCAGTGTGCTGGAACTGGCCCGCGACATGGGCATCCCCACCCTGGAGCGACCGGTCGACAAGACCGAGCTCTTTGTGGCCGATGAGGTGTTTCTCAGTGGAACCGCAGCGCGGGTCACACCGGTTCGGCGGGTTGAAACCACCGACCTTCCCGCGCAGAGACCGATCATGGAACGGCTGCGCGAACGCCTCACCCTGATCACGGAGGGCCGGGATCCCGCCTATGACCATTGGGTGACGCGCATTCGCCTCGAGGCCTGAGCGACAGGAACACCCGCAGATGGTCATCACTGCCCCCTCCTCTCCGACCGAAGGTTCTGCCAACGCAGGGCCCCGTCAGCAGCGCACTGGATTTCTGGAGCGCCTTCATGGCCCCCATCGTCCGGTGTTGGTGTTCGACGGCGCCACCGGCACCTCGCTGCAGCAGATGAATCTGACGGCCGAGGATTTCGGTGGGGCTGCCCTGGAGGGTTGCAACGAGGTTCTGGTGATGTCCAGGCCCGATGCCGTGCAGGCGGTGCACCGCCAGTTCCTTGAAGTTGGCGCCGATGTGATCGAGACCGACACCTTCGGTGCCACGTCCCTGGTGTTGGCTGAATACGACATCGCCGATCAGGCCTTCGCCCTGAACAAACGGGCCGCCGCGTTGGCCCGTGAGATGGCCGATGCCTACAGCACCCCCGACAAACCGCGCTTCGTGGCGGGTTCGATGGGTCCCACCACCAAGTTGCCCACCCTGGGCCACGTTGCCTTCGAGACGATGCGGGCCTCCTTCCAGGAGCAGGCCGAGGGCCTTCTGGCGGGAGATGTGGATCTGTTCATCGTCGAGACCTGCCAGGACGTTCTCCAGATCAAGGCGGCCTTGCAGGGCCTGGAGGCGGCATTCAAGGCCACAGGTGAGCGAAGGCCTCTGATGGTCAGCGTGACCATGGAGACCACCGGCACGATGCTGGTGGGTTCGGACATAGCCGCCGTGGTGGCGATCCTGGAGCCCTTTTCGATTGATGTGCTCGGCCTCAACTGCGCCACTGGCCCGGAGCAGATGAAGGAGCACATCCGCTACCTCAGCGCCAACAGTCCCTTTGTGGTGAGCTGCATCCCCAATGCCGGCCTGCCCGAGAACATCGGCGGGGTGGCCCATTACCGGCTGACGCCGCTGGAGATGAAGCTGCAGCTGCTGCACTTCGTCGAAGATCTCGGCGTCCAGGTGATCGGAGGCTGCTGTGGCACCACCCCCGCCCACATCGGCGCCCTGGTGGAGCTGGCGGCCGAGCTCAGCCCAGCCCCCCGCGAGGTGCGTCGCTCCGATGCACTCCAGGCTGCCGATGGCGATGCCACCCACAGCGGCCCGCGGCCGTTGTTGCGCTACGAGCCCGCTGCTGCCTCGATCTATGGCACCACGCCGTATCACCAGGACAACTCCTTCCTGATCATCGGCGAGCGGCTCAATGCCAGTGGCAGCAAAAAGGTGCGCGAACTGTTGGCGGCGGAAGACTGGGACGGTCTGGTGGCCGTGGCCCGCAACCAGGTGAAGGAGAACGCCCACGTGCTTGACGTCAACGTCGATTACGTGGGCCGCGATGGTGAACGCGACATGCACCAGCTGGTGAGCCGGTTGGTGACCAATGTCAATCTGCCGTTGATGCTCGATTCCACCGAGTGGCAGAAGATGGAGGCCGGCCTCAAGGTGGCCGGTGGCAAGTGCATCCTCAACTCGACCAACTACGAAGACGGCGACGAGCGTTTCTTCAAGGTGCTGGAGCTGGCCAAGGCCTACGGCGCTGGTGTGGTGGTCGGCACCATCGATGAAGAGGGCATGGCACGCACGGCGGAGCGCAAGTTCGCCATTGCACAACGCGCTTACCGCGATGCCCTGGAGTTCGGCATCCCTGCCCATGAACTCTTTTACGACCCCCTGGCCCTGCCGATCTCCACCGGCATCGAGGAGGATCGGCTCAATGCTGCCGCCACGATCGAATCGATCCGCCGGATCCGCACGCAGTTGCCGGGCGTGCACGTGGTGCTGGGCGTCAGCAATGTGAGTTTTGGACTGTCACCAGCTGCCCGTATCGTGTTGAACTCCGTGTTCTTGCACGACTGCTGCGCGGCCGGCATGGATGCCGCGATAGTCAGCCCGGCCAAGATTCTGCCGCTGGTGAAGATCAGTGAGGAGCACCAGCAGGTCTGCCGCGATCTGATTCACGATCGCCGTCGCTTTGTGAATGCCAGCGAAGCTGGCATCTCGGCGACGGAGGCGGCAAAAGCTGGAGCGGTCTGCAACTACGACCCGCTCACGGTGTTGACCACCCTGTTCGAAGGGGTGAGCGCCCGTGAGGCGCGGGCTTCGGGGCCATCGCTGACCGATCTTCCTGTGGAAGAGCGGCTGAAACAGCACATCATTGATGGGGAACGGATCGGCCTGGAGCCAAGCCTCGATGAAGCCCTGGCCAGTTATCCGCCGCTGCAGATCATCAACACTTTCCTGCTGGATGGCATGAAGGTGGTGGGCGAACTGTTCGGTTCCGGCCAGATGCAGTTGCCCTTTGTGCTGCAGAGTGCTGAAACCATGAAGTCGGCGGTGGCCTATCTCGAGCCCCACATGGAGAAGCAGGAGGGGGAGAGCAGCGGCAAGGGCAAGTTTCTGATTGCCACCGTGAAGGGCGACGTCCACGATATCGGCAAGAATCTGGTGGATATCATTCTTACCAACAATGGCTATGAGGTGATCAATCTCGGCATCAAACAGAGTTGTGATGCCATCATTGAGGCCCAGCAGAAACACAATGCCGATTGCATTGCCATGAGTGGTCTGCTGGTCAAATCCACGGCCTTCATGAAGGACAACCTTGAGGCCTTCAATCAGGCCGGCATCGGTGTGCCCGTGATTCTCGGTGGTGCTGCACTGACGCCGCGCTTCGTCAACGGTGACTGCCGCGCCGCCTATCGCGGCCTGGTGGTCTATGGCCGCGATGCGTTTGCCGATCTGCGCTTCATGGATGCCTTGATGGATGCGAAATCAGCCGGCACCTGGGATGATCAGAAGGGTTTCCTGGCGGGCGTTCCCGAAGGGCTTGGTCTGGCCAGTGCCGATGGTAATGCGGGCCCTGAGGATGGTGCCACCACTCCCGCTGAAACGTCTTCAAGTCAGACATCTTCGTCTGAGACATCTGCGGACATTGCGTCCCAGCTTCACTCCGGTGCTGTTCAGCCTGCCGGCTCCATCTCCCCTGGCCCCAACGACCATCGTTCTGAGATGGTGCCCGAGGAGCCGGCCCTGACCCCACCGTTCTGGGGCAGCAGAGTCCTC
This sequence comes from Synechococcus sp. CBW1002, assembly GCF_015840915.1. Classification (NCBI taxonomy): domain Bacteria; kingdom Bacillati; phylum Cyanobacteriota; class Cyanophyceae; order Synechococcales; family Synechococcaceae; genus Synechococcus; species Synechococcus sp. CBW1002. The sequence continues at coordinate 3,278,883 of NZ_CP060398.1, read as the reverse complement.
AACGAAAACGACATCGATCTAGAGGAGGTGTTTGCCTACCTCGATCGTCAGGCCCTGTTCGCTGGCCAGTGGCAATTGCGCAAAACCCAGCAGCAATCACGTGCCGACTACGAAGCCATGCTGGTCGAGAAGGCTGAGCCCGTGCTGCAGCACTGGAAGCAACGGTGCATCAACGAAAGCCTGCTGACCCCGCGGGTGGCGTATGGCTATTTCCCCTGCGGCCGCAGCGGCAATGCCGTGGTGATCTTTGATCCCACGGGTCTGGCTGAATCGGATAGCCCCAGCCAGGCGGGCCGCGAACTGGGCCGTTTTGAACTGCCGCGTCAGCGGGCTGGCAACCGCTACTGCATCGCCGATTTCTACCGCGATCTGGTGATCGGTGCCGATGGAGAGCCCAGGCCTGCCGACATGATGCCGATGCAGGCGGTGACCATGGGGGAGGGGGCCACCACGTTTGCGCAGCAGCTGTTCCAAGCGGATCAATACACGGATTACCTCTATTTCCATGGCCTTGCCGTGCAGATGGCCGAGGCCCTGGCGGAGTGGGTCCATGCCCGCATCCGAAAGGAGCTCGGCTTCGCCGCCGAGGAACCCGCGGCCCTTCGGGATGTGCTGGCGCAGCGCTACCGAGGCAGCCGCTATTCCTTCGGCTATCCGGCCTGTCCCAATGTGGCCGATTCCCGTCCCCAGCTGGCATGGCTCGGTGCCGAGCGCATTGGTCTGTCCATGGATGAGAGTGATCAGCTGGATCCTGAGCAGAGCACCACAGCCCTGGTGGCACTGCACAGCAAGGCCCGCTACTTCAGCGCCTGATCTCGGCCGTCTGCCCTTGGCCGTGCCTGCTGCCCCAGGGTCATGGCAGGCTTTTGCCGCCTCTCTGTTTGCGATCCATGGCCATTGCCGGACCCGGTGGTGTTGATGCCGCCATTGCCTCCGGGCTTGATCTCGATGGCACCCCCATTCCCGTCGAGATGGTGGAGCTCTACAACGAGGTGATGGAGCTCGAAAGCCAGCGTTCCCGCAGCGGCGTCAAGAAGTCGATGCGAAACCGCATCGTCAAGACCGGCTCCAAGCACTTCGATCAGGCCTCTCTGGATGCCCGTCTCAAGGCTGCCGGCTGGGACGGCCTCAAGGACAAGGAGATTGCCTTCTTCTATTCCTGAGCGCCGCTCCTGGGGCTCCAGCCTCGGATCCCTGGCCCTGGCGGTCAGGGACGCGATCGGGTCAGCTCAGTCGGCACACATGGCCTCGAGCGTGTCGATCACCTCCTGCTGGAACTCCTCGAGCTCGGTCGAGTCACTCAGATCAACCCCCTCACCGGCAGCGTTCTGAGTCAGTTCCTGAAAGTGAAACGCTCCTTCGCCGTGGGCCAGGAACTCCATGGCGGAGGGTTCACCGCTCTCCTTGTAGGCGTCGCACAGGGCCATGAAGGCCGCGTCTTCGGTGAAATCCCAGCTCATGAAGGGGGGTGGCAATCAACGACCTTTAACGCCTACCCCCCGGATCCCGTCAACCTCCTGGGGAAAGCTTGTGCCAGTCCTTCGTCAGACTGCGACACAACCGCCCCCCCTACGGCCGTGTCCAGCTCCGTTCCTGACTCGCCCCTGGTTTCCGCCTCCGAGGCGCGCAACGTGCTCGACCAACCCCTGGAGCTGTGCGGCTGTGCCCCGTTGACCGGGTGGCATCGCGACGGCTACTGCCGCACCGATCCCACCGATCTGGGCCGCCACACCGTCTGTTGCGTGGTCAGTGAGGCGTTCCTCACCTATGCCCGTGCCCAGGGCAACGACCTCACCACGCCCGTTCCGGAGTTCCAGTTTCCCGGCCTCAAGCCGGGAGATGCCTGGTGCGTCTGCGCAGCCCGCTGGCTGGAGGCCTACGACGACGGTATGGCGCCGCCCGTGCGGCTGGCGGCCTGCGAACGCTCCACCCTTGAGATCATCCCGCTGGAGGTGCTGCGCGAGCATGCCGTCTGAGCCGCCTGCTCACCAGGGAATCGCCGCCCCGTCCCATGCCCAGAAGTTGCCGCTCTGCTCCGGCCCCAGGCCACTGATCACATCCAGGAGGTGATCAGCGGCCCGCCGGGGTGTGAACAACTGCTCGGCTGGCACCGAGCCGCGAAAGGGGGCTGAGAAGGCGGTGGCCGTGGTGCCGGGGTGCAGCAGGCTGACGCAGGCCAGGGGCAGCCGTCGTTGCCACTCCAGGGCCAGGGTGCGCAGCAGCTGGTTCTGGGCGGCCTTGGCGCCCCGGTAGGCGTACCAGCCGCCGAGCCGGTTGTCGCCGATGCTGCCCACCCGGGCCGACAGGCTGGCGAACTGGCAGGGCTCGCGGCGCGGCAGGCAGGGCTCCACGGCTTGCGCCAGCAGGATGGGCCCGAAGGCATTCACCGCGAAGCTCTGCTCCAGGGCCTGGCGCTTCACCTGGCTGAGCCGCTTCTCCGGTTGGAGAGCAGGGGCGTGCAGCAGACCAGCGGTGTTGATCACCAGCCGCAGGGTCGGCGCCGTGGCTTGGATCCGTGCGGCAAAAGTGCCCAGGCTGAGGTCATCGCTCAGGTCCAGAGGCAGCCAGACCACCTCCTCCGGCAGGCGATCGGGCCGATGGCGACCGGCAGCATGCAGCCGCAGCCCCGGAGCACGCTGTTGCAAGGCCTCCAGCAGGGCCATGCCGATGCCGCCGGCTCCCACCACCAGCGCTTCCCCCTGCCAGCGCTCCAACGGGGCCAGGGCCGCGGAGGGCTGCGGTGGATTCGGCATGGCAGGGATCCCTGGATGGCGCATGATGACGGCCCCACCGCGGCAGTCGCGGTTTCTCGTCCGTTTGCGCATGGCTCTGAGGCTTGTCGTTCTGGGCCGCGGTGCCTGGGGCACCACCCTCACCGATCTGTGGCGCCGCGCCGGTCATCACGTCGTGGTCTGGTCGCGCCGGGATGGCGGCGATGCCAAGGCGCTGCTGGGCGATCGGGATCTGGTGGTGGCGGCCGTGGCGATGGCCGGCATCGAGCCCCTGGCGAGCCAGTTGAGCGCCGCCTGGCCGGACGATCTGCCCCTGTTGAGCTGCAGCAAGGGTCTCGATCCGGATCGGCTCTGCACCGCCACCCAGCTCTGGCGGCAACACCTCGCGAACGCAGCGCTGGCGGTGCTGAGCGGTCCCAACCTGGCCACGGAGCTGCAGCAGGGTCTGCCCGCCGCCAGCGTTCTGGCCTCCCAGAAGGCGACGCTGGCCCGCCATCTGCAACGGGAGCTGAGCAGCGACAACCTGCGCCTCTACACCAATGCTGACCCGATCGGCGTCGAAGCCGCCGGGGCCCTCAAGAACGTGATGGCCCTGGCGGCCGGCATCTGCGACGGTCTTGGCCTGGGTGCCAATGCCCGCGCCTCGCTGCTCTGCCGGGGGCTGGCGGAACTCGGCCTGGTGGTGCGCGGCATGGGGGGTGATCCCGCCACCACCTATGGCCTGGCGGGCCTGGGGGATCTGCTGGCCACGGCCACCAGCTCCCTGAGCCGCAACTATCGCTGCGGCGTTCTGCTGGCGGAGGGGCTGGACGAAACCGCCGCCATCGCCCGGATCGGGGCCACGGTGGAGGGCCGTGCCACCGCCAGGGCCGTGCTGCGGTTGGCCCAACAGAACGGTTGGCATCTGCCCATCTGCGATCAGGTGGTGCAGGTGCTTGAGGGCCGCACGACACCCCGCCGGGCCGTGGCGGATCTGATGGAACGGCAGCTCACGTCAGAGTGATCTGCCCACCTTCATTCGCGCCTGCGTGATGCTCCCAGCCCTGCTGATCGAGGCCTTCGCCGAACGGCCCCTGGCCGGCAACGGTGCCGCCGTTGTGCGGCTGGAGCGACCCGCCAGCGACGCCTGGCTGCAGGGGGTGGCCACCAGCCTGCGCCAGTCGGAAACGGCCTTTCTGCTGCCAGCGCCTGGCGGAGGCTGGGCCCTGCGCTGGTTCACCCCCAGCTGTGAGGTGCCGCTCTGCGGCCACGCCACCCTGGCTGCGCTGCTGGCGCTGGGGGCCTGGGGCCTGTTGGAACCTGGCGCGTCCACTGCCCTGCTCAGCCGCAGTGGCCCCCTGGTCGTGCAGCTGGCCGAAGACGATCCGGGCCGTGGACGGATCGAGCTCCCGAGCGCACCGCTGCAGCCGGCAGAACTGCCGGATCCGCTGGCGGCGCTGCTGCATCGTCGACTCGGCTCAGGCGTGGAGCAGTACTGGCATTCCGCGCTGGGGTACTGCGTCGCTCTGTTGCCGCCGGCGGCCCAGCTGGGCCAGCTCGATGGTCTGGCAGCGGAGCTGCAGGGGGAGGCGCGGGCAGGGCTTGTGCTGATGCAGCAGTGCGCCCAGACCAGCCATGCGGAGGGCTCTGGCGTTGCTTCTGGCGAGCTGGTCGGTGGCCGCCCCGCCGACTTCCGCCTGCGCTTCTTCGCCCCGGGGCTCGGCATCGATGAGGACCCGGTCACCGGATCCGCCCATGCCCTGGTGGCCCCCTACTGGATCGAGCGCCTCAACCGGCCGGTGGTGGGCTGGCAGTGTTCCAGCCGGCCAGGCGGCATGCTCTGTGAGGCGGCATCTTCAGGCATGATCCGCTTGACCGGTACGGGCCATCTGTTGTGGAACGGCAGCTTGCAGGCAGAACCCGATGGCAGCGGTGCCGAGAGCTGGGCAGCACTCTGGGCCGCTGCCTGAACCTGCCCTGGCTGCCTCCGTTCAGCCGGCGTCTGCTGCTGACCGGCCCCCTGGCGGCGGGAGCTCTCGCCGTCGGTTTTGCGGCCCAGGGCCTCATGGCCAGCAGCCGCGGCACGGCCGACGACGATCGCCTGCTCGCAGCCCTGGTGGCCAGCCCCACCACCACCACGACGGCCTCCCGCAGCGCGGCCGGCACGGCAGCTGGCGGTGAGGAGCGGATGGCGCCGACCCAGGACCAGCTGAGCGGCCTCCAGGCCGAGCGGGCCGCCAGTGCGGCGTCCCAGCGCCTCGATCTGGTGGAGCCTGGGGCTGGTGCACCGGTGGCCCTGGAGATCCGCGTGGCCTTACTGGGGGCTGCCGGCCAGCCCCGACTGGGGGCCAGCGGCCCCTGGCAGCTGCTCAGCCGCGACGGCCGCCTGCTGCAGCAGGGTTCCGCTGGCGATGCTGTGGCCCTGGGGGCTCTGCCATCCGGCCTGGCGGAAGCCTGGTTACAGACAAGTTCCGGCGTGCTGCTGGTTGATGGCCAGGCCTATGCAGGCCGCTTGAGGCTCCTGCTCAACGGCAGTGGCGTGGAGCTTGTCAACCATCTTTCGCTCGAGGACTACGTGGCCTCGGTGGTGGGGGCGGAAATGCCCAGCAGCTGGAACATGGAGGCCCTGCGGGCCCAGGCCGTGGCGGCCCGTTCCTATGCCCTGGCTCACATGGCCCGGCCGGCCAGCCGCCATTGGCACCTGGGCAACACCACCCGCTGGCAGGCGTATCGCGGACTGGCCAGCGTCAGCGAGCGAACCCGACAGGCAGCTGCCTCCACCGCCGGCCTGATCCTCAGCTACCAGGGCGGGATCGTCGAAAGCCTCTACGCCTCCACCCAGCAGATCAGTTCGGAGGCCCATGGCCATCTCGGCGCCAGCATGAGCCAGCACGGTGCCCAGGATCTGGCTGAGCAGGGTCTTCGGTACAACCAGATCCTCGGCCGCTACTACCAGGGTGCCTCCCTGGCCCGCCTCAAGGCCGGTGCCGGGTAACTCCCTGATGCGGGGCACGCGTCCCGGCCAGCGCGCCGCTCGGCTCTGGCGTCGTGCCCTGGCCGTCTCTGAGCGGGCCTTGGCCGCCGGTGCCCTGGTGCCACTGCGTACGGAGCGGGTGCCCCATCCGAGCAGCGCCCCCTTCGTGTTGCGTCGACTGCTTTCCAGCACCCCCAAGCATCTGCGGGCGGGCGGGCCCAAGCCGAACCCATTCCTGCCCTGGGAACCGCTGCTGCAGGTGGAGCTGCTGGGCGAAAGCCATGTGGTGCTGCTCAACAAATTCCCCGTGCAGCGGGGCCATCTGCTGCTGATCACCAGCCAGTGGCAAGCTCAGGCCGGTTGGCTGCAGGAGAACGACTGGGCCAGCGTGGCCCACGTAGCCAGCGATACCGGCGGGCTCTGGTTCTTCAACAGCTGTGCCGAAGCCGGGGCCAGCCAGCCGCATCGGCATCTGCAGCTGTTGCCGCGCCACCCCGGCGAACCGAGCTGCCCGTTGGCTCCGAGGCTGCGCTGCCAGCTCGATGGGCTGGCTCCTGCCTGGCCCTGGGCCTACAGGCTCAGCCGCCGCCACGATCCACTCGGCTGCTCCGACCTGCCCAGCCTTTACCAGGAGCACTGCCGTTCCCTCGGCCTGGGCAGCCCGGAATCCGATCGTCAGCCCCGTCACCCCTACAACCTGCTCTTCGATGACGACTGGTTCCTGACCGTGCGGCGGGTGCGGGAACATGCGGCCGGTTTCAGCGTCAATGCGCTCGGCTTCGCCGGCTGCCTGCTGTGTTGTCCATCCTCACGTCTGGACTGGATTGAGACAGAGGGCCCCTTTCGATTGCTGCAAGAGGTGGCGGCATCGCCCGAGCTCCTGCTTGAGTCCCAGATCGAGGGACTGACCGCCCCCGACTGATCCCTGCGGGCTGATCACTGCCGACCGGACCCTCTTGAACAGGCTCCTCCCGCAGTCACGGTGCAGCTGGCGACTGGAAGGCTGGGCTCGAAGGCCGTGGTTTCACGGAATCTTGCCCCTCCGGCCGGCTGATTCCGTGGAATCGCGGTTGAGGACGACGCCCGGCTGCGGCTGAGTGAACCGAGGAGACCCCCACCGGTGCTCTCCGATGGCCATTCGCCTCCGATTCGATGTCTCGCCGTTGTCTGCCAGCACCAGCCGCCGCTCGATCCACCGCCGAGCAGCGCCGGAATGCACGCGTGCTCCAGTACCTCCAGATTGTGCGGCCCCTGGCCTTGCACTATTCCCGCTGCTGCCGTGAGCCCCTGGATGACCTCCTGCAGGTCGGGATGCTGGGGCTGCTGCGCGCCGCCGAGCTCTACAACCAGGACCGCGCTGTGCCTTTTGAGGCCTTTGCCCGGCCCCATGTGCGGGGCGCCATCCTCCACTACCTGCGCGATTCCGTCGGTTGCGTGAGGCTGCCCCGTCGCCAGGTGGAGATGCTCGATCGGTTGCGGGTGCTGGGACGGGAGATCGAATGCCAGCAGGGGCGCACCCCCGGCTCCGAGGAGCTGCGGCGGGCTCTGGGCCTCAGCCCCGAGCAGTGGCATGTGCTGCGCCAGGGGGAGCAACTCAAGCGTGCGGCTTCGCTGGAGGGTCTGGTCGGAACCGAACCCACTGCCCTGCCGGATGCCAGCCGGGAGGAAGTCTCAGGCGGTCACGATGACCTGACTGGCTTCAACGGGAGCAGCCCGACATCGGTGGAGCGGCTGCTGGCCAACCTCGACCCGGCTCTGGCCACTCTGGTACGCCAGGTCGTTCTGGGAGGCTGGAGCTATCGCCGCGTCGCCCGGCAGCTGCAGGTGAGTCCGATGACGGCCCGCCGCTGGTTTCTTGGAGCGCTGGATCAGTTGCGCAGCCAGTGGGGGCAACTGAGGCTCAATCCTGAGGGTCCAGCGGCTGGTCTCGGCGCATCTGTGCTTCCAGGGTGTTGATCGCGGCTGTCACTGCCGCCAGCTGCCGCTCGATTCCATCGCGCCAGAAAGACAGCATGCGCAGCTTGCGTTCCTGGTAACGCCGCCGACTGGTGCGGCTGTCCTCCTCGGAGGCACAGCAGGGGAAGGGCGGAAACATGAGAAAATTCTGTGGATCCGTCTGGTTCTAGCCTGCGACTCAGCGCCTCTGAGACTTGCCCACTCCCATCCTCGTCTACCAGAGATCGTTGAGATGCTCCGCTGGGCCCTCCCCTTACGCTTGCCTTCCCCAGGCAGAGTGGCCCCATTCTGGGTTCAGCAGGAAGCCTCGCCCCCAACTGCGAAGAAAATCACAGATCATGTGCCTTTGCCAGTCGCAAGACACAGTTTGAAAGAGGTCGGTCCCGCTGGTTCTATGCAGCTGGTTTCAGTCCTGCCAGCCGTTTCGGCTGTCCTGCTTGGTTCGGCGCTGGTCCTGCAGGCTCCGGCTGCTTCGGCCTATGTGGCGTTGATGGCTGGTCAGCAGGCACGCCCACTCAACGGCACCTTCAACAACGTGCCCGTGCTCCACTCCAACCAGCCGGAGGAGGTGGAGGGGCCCGGCATCTTGATCACCACCACTCCCGGCAGCTCAATCGCTGCGGAGACGGGCCAAGCCCTCCGCAATTCTGAATTCACCTTCAACGGAGACTTCGGCCTGCACCTGCATCACAAGTATTTCCCCCCCAACCGCAAGAGCATTTCTCCGCAGGATCGCCGCGCCCAGCTCACCCTGGCGGCGATCCTGATCAATCCCGGTGTGCGGCCCGTTCACATCCGCTTCAAGAACGGTGCGGTCCGCAACAGTTTCGAAGCGCCTTATCTGGCAAACAATCTGATGGGAGTGAAGCCTTTGGGCCCCAGGCCATGGAACACGGGTCCTGGAGATGCCACGGCGGTTCAGATGCTGCGGGGTCGCCTGGATCGAAATCTCACCGATGAGATCACCATTCCTGCTCGCAGCCGGGTCGTGCTGTTCAACACGGCCCTTCCGGCCCTTGGGATTGCCAATGCCCTGCTGCGAGGTCACAGCGATGGTCCCTTCCAGGTGGCTGTGGTGGCGGCGAAGGACCCCACCAGTGATCGAGACATCCTGGCGGTGCTCGATCAGGGGCGTCTGGCTCCGGGTCGGGTCTATCTCAGTCGCATCGCCGACATCCAGAACCGCCAGATTTTTTCCCGGGTGGGGGGCGTGGCCCTTGGCGATGCCTACAAGGCCAGCATTCGTCATGACCTAGGCAGCCAGGGACCTCTTCACGTGCCGTTGACCAGCACATTCCGCCATCACTTCGGGACCAGCGACGTGCAGGTGAATGCCTTGGCGACCCGCATGATCGATTCGTCGCTTGACAATGTGGGCACCTATGGCGTTCGCTTCGACGTCGATCTACAGCTCACCGGCAATGGACCGTATGAGCTGGTGATGAGCCATCCGTCTCCCAGTGGTGGCCGACATTTCACCGCTTTCCGAGGCTCTCTGCAGGTCACGACTCCCGAAGGTCTGCAGGAAATGCACGTCGGCATGCGTTCTGGTCAGAGCCTCTCGCTCACCTCCCTGCAATTGCAGCCTGGGGTGGTCAATACCGTGCGGGTGAGCTTGGTTTACCCAGCCGATGCGACCCCTGGCCACCTTCTCAGCGTTGTGCCCAGCTCCCAGTTGGCCCTTGTGCAGGAGCGGGAGCGACAACTGGAGCTGGCTCGTTCATCGGTGACCCGTCCGAATGCTCCGCCACCTGCTGTTCCGCCTGCGGTCGCCAACAATGGCCCCGCCCTGGTTCCTGCGCCGGCGGTCCAACCAGCCGGTCCTCAGGTGCCTCGACCAGCTGTGGCTCAGCCCCGCCCGCTCGTGACTCCCGGACCTCATCGCTGGGAGCCGCCGACCCCGCCCCTTCCCCCGATCAACCATTCCGTCAGTCCGTCACGGTCGGCAGCCGCTGCCACACAGGTCCCCGTGGTCCTTCCACCGGTCAGGGTCAGTCAGTCGTTGATTGAGCGCTACCGGGACGCTGTGGAGGCTCAGCAAGACATCATGCGCGGCCTTGTGGGCCGCTGAGCGAATCACATCGTCGGTGGAACCAGTAGTGGACTCGGCCCAGAGAGAGCGGCGCAGGATCAGTCTGGAACTGCCGGTTGAACTGGTCGCCCAGATCGACAGTCTGCGGGGGGAATGGGGTCTACGCAGCCGGGGCGACATCCTGGTGCGGCTGCTGCAGGGTCTCTTCGAGGATGACCTTCCGGAAGAGACGCTGGAGGTCGTGGAACTCTCCAGCGGGAGTTGGCCAGTGAGGACTGTCTCCCCGGAGGCAGTCCCCAGAGACACCGTGGGGTCGGACGTGACTGCCACCGAGACGATGCAGTCTCCGCCAGAGGACCTGGGGAGCGCCGCTGATGAGGCGAGCGACTGGACCACGGCTGGGCTTGGCTCGCCGCTTCCTGCCCCAGGAATGCCGACACCGGAGCCAGAGATCCTGGATGGGAGCAGGCACTCTGCGCAGGACCTGGTTGCAGAAGAGGATGCGCCTGAGGATCCGGAGGACGAGGAGTTCAGCACCGCCCTCGACGAGCGCGGCTCCCTGGTGCTGGTGCCCCGCAGGCAGGTGGCTCTGCGAGCCACTGGAGATCCGATCGCATCGCCCCGTGCCCCGTCGGAGGTTCCTCCACCGTCCAGTGGGGGCAGCCCTGGCGGTATCGATCTGCCGGGCTTCGTTCAGCGCCGCTCCGATCGCCTGCGGCGTAGTCTGCGGGTCCGGCCTGGCTCGATCCAGACGGATGATTCCCTGCCGACGGTGCCGGCGGCATCCATTCAGCGGGCCCTCACGGCAGCTGCCCAGCACTGGAGTGATCTTTACGGCAGCGAACCCAATGAGGCCGTGCTCGAAGCCGCCATGGTCTGGTTGGCTCAGGACATCTGGCCGCACGCCGACCAGAGCGAGGGACGGGCGTTCACCTGGTCCCTGGCCAGTGCATTGGTACGGTGCTTTGTCCCCAGCTGGGAGGCGGGTCCTGCCAGTTTTGAGCGGGTGATGGTGATGGCGGGGCTGCTGGAAGACCCTTTCAGTGCCGCCACCCTGGAGCTACGCCTTCCGACGTTGATTCGACGTTTTGTGCATCGGTTTCGCAGGCGCCGCCCCGGGACTTCATTCCTCACCCTGGAGCACACGATGACCCTCCATGGCGCCCTCAAGCTGCTGCAATTGCCAACAGCACCGGGTCATCAGCTCAGCCTCCGCCAGATCCGGGAGTCTTACCGCGAGATGGCTGTGCTCCATCATCCCGATTCAGGCGGCTCCGTGGATGTGATGCGACGTCTCAATGAGGCCTATCACATGCTCAAGGAGCTCTACCGCGGATCCAGCTGAGAACGCTGCTCTGGCTGAGTGGATCAAGCCAAGACCTCGCGTCAGCGCTGATCGCACAGTCTGCTGGATGACCGATTGCAGCGACCCGCTGCAGAGACCTGTTGCGTGGACCATGGGTTCTCGTTCGTCTTGAGGCTGTCCCGATGTGTGTCCAATGTCGTGTCGATAGCGAGAGGTTGAAATGCGATCTCGTGAGCCCGGCGGGCCTTCAGGGCCGGATGTGTTGACCATCGGCCGGTGTTAAGGGGAGGGAGTTGCGGGCATTGTCCATGCATCTCGCCTGAGAAGTCGGACGAGACCAGCCATGGGACTCAGTCGGGGACCATGCGCCTAGACCTTCTCAACTGGGTCCCATATCAGGACTGATTCAAAGTCTTGAATGGGCCTCGTGAGACTACTGCGAAGGGATGGGTTTTCGTTCTTCCTCGGAATGGCTGAGTGGTTCGCTTGACCTTTGCTCGGTCCTTTGCAGCTGGATCGTGACTCCGCAGGGTTGGATCGATTCTTATGCGAACTCCATTGGCTTCTTCATCTGATTCTGATCACGACATTCAGAAAAATCGTGGAATCCAGCTGCCATTTGTCTGTCTTGGGATGCAGAGGTGAGGCGAGCCGCTCTGGATGCAGGGCTGTGCTTCGGGCTTGAAGACCCTGCTGGAGCCACCATTGTCTGGGAGATGACCTCCGGGTCGGTCTGGATGGCGTGCCCGTGCCCACGCGCCCCCCACTGTGTCCAGTGGGGTGTGAACAGACTGTCCAAGTCTTGATTGACTGCTTGAAAGCCAAGTCAGGAACTGTGCTCTGGGAGTCTGCGTACCTGCTTTTGAAGCAGGTACGCATTCGGAGAGCGGGTGATGGCGGACTGGTGATCGGTTCGGATTTCGCCTCCCCAGGACCTTGTTGTCGTGTGCGCCCGCAGGGGGTCTCCGGCACCCCTGCGGGGCCAGGTCGAAATCAGGCCATTCTCTTCCTGTCTATCCCGAATGAGACGCCTATGGGTCTTGTCTATGGTCCCTAATGAGACTCGTGCGTCGGGTCCGGATGTCAAACGTGCGGACGTCAAACGTGCGGCGTCCAGTTCTGCCGGCTTGCTCGGATCGGGAACGTTGCCTCAATGTCGGTCCTTGACGGCTGTACGGCAGAGCCAGCTCACACATCCAGGCTGTGTCTCTTGTTCAGACCAATATGGCGACTTGGTCGGGATAGCTGAGACACTGGTGCTCCGGGCGAATCACCTGCCGATGCTTCCTGACGTGCTCATCCTGGGAAGCCCCTTGACCAGTCACCCGATCGAGAGAGCATGAAAAAGCCGCGCCTGTAGGAGACGCGGCGGAAGATGTGTGTCCGTCAGGTGCTTCAGGTGGTGGTCTGCATGCCCTGAATCAGAAAGTCAAAATAGGGACCAGCCGTAGCCGCTTGCTCAGTGCTCAGCAGCGATAGGGCGGCTTCCCGGAGGGTGCGCATGGCTTCGACCATACCGGGCATGGGAACACCGAGGCTGTTGTACATCTCGCGGGCACCCTCCAGGCCGATCTTCTGGATCTGCTCGGTGCTGCCAGCCAGAACGCCATAGGTGACCAGCCTGAGGTACCAGCTGTAATCCCTCAGGCACTGGGCACGCTGCTTCTGGCCATAGGCGTTGCCACCCGGGGCCACGTAATCGGGCTTGCGGGAGAACAGCTGTTTGGCTGCCTCATCGATGATTTTTTTCTCGTTGTCGGTGAGCACCTTCACGATCGACAGCCGTTGGCTGCCTCCGGTGAGGAAGTCCACCATCGAGCGCAGCTCGCCGCCGGTGGGATAACGAAGCTGATCATCGGCCTGGAGGATCAGATCCCGAACGACGCTCATTTCTGCTGCCACGTGCACGCACCACCTTATCGAGATCTCGTCTCCGGATCGCCTCCTGAGCCGAACGTGTTACGCCCCTTTGCAACCTGGTCTGCCCAGGGGCCGATGATCAAGGCCAGTGTCTGCCTCCCGCCCGTGTCGAAATCCAGGGACCATCAGACCCGGGCCCGCGTGGCAGTGGGGTCTCTGCTCTCGGTGGAGATCGCCGATCTGGGTCGCGATGGCCAGGGCGTGGGCCGTGTGGGGGATCAGGTGGTCTTCGTGGCCGACGCCCTGCCCGGCGAGCTTGTCCGCGTGCGGGTGGTGCACCAGGCCCGGCGCCACCTGGTGGCGGAACTCAAGGGGATCGAACGCCCGTCCCCCGACCGGCGCCAGCCCCCCTGCATCCTTTCGGACAATTGTGGCGGCTGCAGCCTGCAGCATTGCAGCGATGCCGCCCAGGTGTCCTGGAAGCAGGGGATGGTGGGCGAGGTGCTGCGGCGCCTCGGCGGAACGGACCTGCCGCCCCTGCCCTTGCTGGCAGCGGAGTCTCCGCTCGGCTACCGCAACCGCGCCGTGATTCCGTTGGAGCTCACTGACGAGCTGCGGCTGCGGGCCGGGTTCTACCGACGCGGCTCCCATCAGATCGTCAACATGAACCACTGCCCGGTGCTGGACGCCCGGCTGGATCGGCTGATCGAACCGTTGAAGGAGGATCTGGAGGAAGCCGCCTGGCCGGTGGATCGCCATGGCCGCAGCGGTGGTGGTCTTCGCCATCTGGCTCTGCGGGTGGGCCACCACACCGGCGATGTGCTGATCACCCTCATCGCCAGCAACGACAACCTGCCGGGCCTCGATGCGCTGGCCAGCAGCTGGATGGATCGCTGGCCCGAGGTGGTGGGGGTGTCGCTCAATCTCCAGCCGGAGCCCAACAACAAGCTGATGGGCCATGAGACCCGCACGCTCTGCGGGCGGGACTGGCTGGAGGAACGCTTTGCTGGCCTGCGCTATCGCATTGCCGCCGACACCTTCTTTCAGGTGAACACGGTGCAGGCCGAGCGGGTCGTGCCCCTGCTTCTGGCTGCACTGAAAGCCGCTGGCACGAGCCGCTCCGTGATCGATGCCTACTGCGGCATCGGCACCTACACCCTTCCGATCGCGGCCGCCGGCTATCGGGTCGAGGGCATCGAGGCACACCTGGCTTCGGTCCAACTGGCCCGCCGCAATGCTGAATCCAATGGTCTGAGCGCCTTGGCACGCTTCAGCAACTCGGATGTGGCCGAGGCTCTGGCCCAATCACTACCCGGCGCTGGCGCCCTGTTGCTCGATCCGCCCCGCAAGGGGCTGGAGCCGCCGGTGCTGGAGGCCATCCTGAACTCCCCCCCACCGCTGCTGCTCTATCTCAGCTGCGACCCAGGCACCCTGGCCCGGGATCTCGGTCGCCTCTGCGGCACCAGGCAGGCTCCTCAAACGGATCCATCCGTCTGCGCTGAGGCCAGTGCCGACGCTGAGGCCAATGCTGACGCTGGGACCGGGGCAGAAGCCTTGGCCGAGCCGGAAGCTGCACGGTTCCGGCTGCTGAGCGTGCAACCCCTCGATTTTTTCCCCAACACCAGCCACGTGGAAACCCTGGTGGTGCTGGAGCGCTGCGCCTGAGCTCAGCGATGCCCAGGCGGTGAACGCAGGCTCAGCTGCGCAGCTGGGCCCCGAACTGCTTTTCGAGCGCCGCACGGATCTTCGCCTGGGCCCCATCCACCTGATCGTCGGTGAGGGTGCGCTTCGGATCGCGGTAGCGCAGCCGGAAGGCCTGGCTGCACTGGCCATCCCCCAGCTGCGTGCCCTCATAGCGATCCACCAGCTCCGCCTGCTCCAGCAGGGGCTTGCCCGCCTTGCGGATGGTGCTGAGCAGGTCGGCCGCCCGGGTGGCCTGCGGCACCACCAGGGCCAGATCCCGCTCGGAGGCCGGCACTGTGGCGAAGGGAGCGAAGGCGGGTTGCCAGCGGTTGCGGCGTGTGGCGGCGCAGAGCAGCGGCTCCAGGGCCAGGGTGAACAGGTAGGTGGCCTCCGGCAGGTCGTGTTGGTCGGCCTGCTCGGGATGCAGCTGGCCGAACCAGCCGGCCGGCCGGCCCTCGACCAGCAGCGTGGCAGCACGACCGGGATGCAGCAGGGGCTGATCGGTGAGCGGGCGATCGTCCACGGGCAGCTTCAGGGTCTGCAGCGCCGCCTGCAAGACGCCCCGGGCCTGGAAGTAGCCAGGCGGCTGGGGTTTGCCGCTGCTGGTCCAGCGCTCGGCGCGGCGTTCGCCGGCCAGCACCCCCACCAGCTGCTGCCGTTCGACACCATCGGCATCGAAGACCTGGCCGATCTCGAAGGCCCAGAAGCCGTTTTGGGAGGCCTGGAGGTTGCGGCGGGCCGCCTGGAGCAATTCTTCGTGCAGGTTGTCGCGCAGATGGCCGTAATCCGCCAGCAGGGGGTTGGCCAGTGGCAGCCGCCCGGCAGCCTGGGGCACCAGCGAGAGGCTGCAGGTTTCCTGCAGACCAGCCGCGCAGAGGGCGCGGCGCAACCGGCGCTCGGCCAGCTGGGCAGGTTCGAGGCCGCCGGGGAGCAGGGGGTCGGGCAGATGGCAGGCGAACTGGTCGTAGCCCACCAGGCGGGCCACCTCCTCGATCAGATCCACTTCCCGCTGCAGGTCCATGCGGCGCGAGGGGGGGACGACCACACTCCAGCCATCGTCGCTGTCCTTCAGCACGCAGCCCAGGGCCGTGAGGGTGGCCGCGATGCGCCCCTCCTCGAGATCCTCTTCTTCGCCGTCCACCACCACCGGCCCGAGCAGGTTGTGCAGGGCTTCGCGGCGCAGCCTCAGGGGCTGAACCGGCTCCTGGGGCCGCTGATGCAGCCAACGGCCCTCCAGTTCGGCGCCGGCCAGCTCGATCAGCAGCTGCACGGCCCGATCCGCGGCCGCCAGGGTGGCTTCCCGCGGCAGACCCTTCTCAAAGCGCAGGCTGGCCTCGGTGCGCAGACCCTGGCTACGGGCCGACCGCCGCACGGCCTGGGGCGCAAACACGGCGGCTTCCAGCCACAGGGATGTGGTGTCGTTCTGAACCGCCTCCTCAAGGCCGCCGATCACGCCGGCCAGGGCAATCGCCTGATCGGCGTAGGTGACCACCAGGGCTTCCTCATCCAGGGTCCGCGACTCGCCATCGAGGCTGGTGAACGACTCCCCGCTGCGGGCCTGCCGCAACCCCAGGGCTGCCGGTTCGGCCTGGCCAGCGGTCTTGTGCGCCAGGCGATCGCTGTCGAAGGCATGCAGGGGTTGACCGGTTTCCAGCATCACCAGGTTGGTGATGTCCACCACCGTGTTGATCGGTCGAATGCCGGCACGCTCCAGACGCTGCTGCAGCCACTGGGGTGACGGCGCCACACGCACGCCCTTCAGGGCCGTGACGCTGAACA
Source organism: Synechococcus sp. CBW1002 (assembly GCF_015840915.1). Taxonomy (NCBI): domain Bacteria; kingdom Bacillati; phylum Cyanobacteriota; class Cyanophyceae; order Synechococcales; family Synechococcaceae; genus Synechococcus; species Synechococcus sp. CBW1002. The sequence goes on along the minus strand of NZ_CP060398.1, from coordinate 3,262,582 downwards.
GTCCACCGGCTTCGATCGCCAGCCTCGAGGCTGCATCGATCGCCAGGGGTGCGGCTTCGATCGCGGGCGCGGCTGGGGGCAGGCTGGTGGAGGCCTCCAACAGAGCCGCCACTTCACGGGCAATGCCCTGCATCGACAGACCATCCGGCCGGTTGGCGGTGATCGCCAGCTCCAGCACCTGATCGTCGAGGCCCAGATGCGGCCCCACAGGTTGGCCCGGCAGGGGTACGGACGCGAGCAGATCATCCAGAACGGCAATCCCGTCGCTGGCGTCGGGCAGGCCGAGTTCCCGCAGGGAGCAGATCATGCCGCTGCTGGCCACACCCCGCAGTTCGGCTGGCTTGATCGTCAGATCCACCGCCGGCAGGGTGGTACCCACCAGGGCCACCGGCACGTGGATGCCAGCGCGGACATTGGCGGCGCCACAGACAATCTGCAACGGTTCTGCGCTGCCGACATCGACCCGGCAGACGCTCAGTTTGGTGGCATCCGGATGGGGCCGGCGATCCGCGACGAGCCCAACGACCACCCCAGAGGCCTGGGCCGCCAGGTCATGAATCTCCTCGACTTCGAACCCGGCGACCGACAGCCGCTCAGCCAGGAGCTGTGGCTGCAGATCGTCCGGCTCGCAGGTCACGAGCTCCTTCAACCACTGGAGCGAGACCCGCATCCATTCAGTCCATCAACGGCAGTCGATCCTAGGGAGCGGAGGGGTAGGGAACCATCACACGGTAAAGTCTTCGTTTGTCACTTCGCATCGCACACGCGGCGCAACGTCCTTTATGGCCAAAAACAAGGGCGTCCGGATCGTGATCACTCTCGAGTGCACCGAATGCCGGTCCAACCCCGCCAAGCGGTCTCCTGGTGTGTCCCGCTACACCACCCAGAAGAACCGCCGCAACACCACCGAACGGCTGGAGCTGAAGAAGTTCTGCCCCCACTGCAACGCCTCCACCAACCACAAGGAAATCAAGTGAGGTCCGGGCGGAAGCAGTGGTCTGCTTCCGCCTCATCCTGATTTCCAGCCGCTCCTGCTTGCGGGCCGGAGCTCAGGGGTTGCCGTTGCAGCCGCAGTTTTTTCGTCTTCTCTTTCTTTTCGATGGCCAGTTCCTTTTTCAAGAAGCGTCTCTCCCCGATCAAGCCGGGCGACCCGATCGACTACAAGGATGTCGATCTGCTCAAGAAATTCATCACTGAGCGCGGCAAGATCCTGCCCCGCCGTCTGACGGGCCTCACCGCCAAGCAGCAGCGCGATCTCACCAACGCCGTCAAGCGTGCCCGCATCGTGGCCCTGCTTCCCTTTGTGAATCCCGAGGGCTGATCCCTCTGGCTTCCCAGACCCTCCAACCCGGCGATCTGGTCGGACTGAGCACGGACAAGGGGCCCCAGCTGGCCCTGGTTCGGGGTCTGCAGTCTGGCAAAGCCAAGGTCCTGGCCGGTTTTCTGGCCCGACCGCAGCAGTTGCCGCTGCGTCAGATCACCCTGCTCATCCCCCTGCCTTCAGGAGCTGATATTCCTGCGGGTCTGGGGGCTTCGCCATGGAACCTCTCCGCAGAGGTTGTGGCCGAGGCTTTGCCGTCCCGACGGCAGCTTGGCGAGGCCTGGCACCTTCTGGTGGAAGACGGGCAGCCCCAACCACTCTCGGATTTCGCTTCCCTGCTCGGCGATGGGGCCAACCCCGCCCTGCTCGCCGCCTGCTGGCTCTGGCTGGAAGGCGACCAGCTGCTGTTCCGCTGGCGACACGGGGTTGTGGAACCCCGGCCGGTGGATGAGCTGCGGCGCCTGCGGCGCGACCGGCGCCGTGAACGCCTGGTGCTGGAGCGCCGCCGCCGCTGGCATGAGGCCCTGCGGCGGCGCCAGCCTCTGGATCCCACAACTCTCGATCCCGAGCATCGCCGCGATCTGGAGCTGCTGATGCTCTGGGCCGGGGGCGACAGCACCGACCCCCTGCCGCTGGAGCTGCGCCAGGCGCTGCAGGTGGCCCACTGCCCTGCCGAGACCGGAGCGATCCGCCACCTGATGGTGGACCTGGGTCTCTGGCAGCCGCACCACCTGCCTTCCCTGGCTCGCAGCCATTGGCAGCACGGCTTCTCCGACGAACTCCTGACGGAGGCCGAAGAGCTTGTCGCCCAGGCGGATCAGCCCCAGCCCGGCGATGAGCAGCGGCGGGATCTCACCGGGCTCCGGATGGTGACGATCGACGATGCCGACACCCGCGACATTGACGACGGCCTCTCGCTCGAGACCTTGCCGGGTGGTGTGCAGCGCCTCTGGATTCATGTGGCCGATCCGGGTCGACTGGTGCCGGCGGGTTCAGCGCTCGACCTCGAAGCCCGACGCCGGGCCAGCAGCCTCTACCTGGCGGGGGGAACCCTGCCGATGTTTCCGGAGTGCCTCTCCACCGGTCCCTTCAGCCTGGTGCAGGGCCGTCGCTGTGCGGCCTGGAGTCTCTGGGTGGAGCTCGATGCCACCGGGGCCGTGGCCGACTTCGGCCTGCAGCGCAGCTGGGTTCAACCCACCTATCGCCTCTCCTACGCCGACGCCGACGAGCTGATCGAACTGGCGCCGCCGCAGGAGGCTGATCTGCTTTGCCTGCACCAGCTGCTGCTGCGCCGGCGTGGCTGGCGCCAGCAGCATGGCGCCCTGATGATGGATCAACCCGAAGGCCGCATCCGCGCCGCCGGCGACGAGCCGGTGCTGGAGATCGTCGAGCCGGGTCCATCGCGGCTGCTGGTGGCCGAAGCGATGATCCTGGCGGGGGCCGTGGTGGCCGAGTTCGGTCGCCGGGAGGGTCTGGCACTCCCCTACCGCAGCCAGCTTCCGACTGAGCTGCCGTCGCCGGCCGAGCTTGAGGCGTTGCCACCGGGGCCGGTGCGCCACGCCGCCATCAAGCGCTGCCTCAGTCGCAGTCACACCGGTACCCAACCGGCTCTCCACTTCAGCCTCGCTCTGGAGGGATACGCGCAGGCCACCTCACCGATCCGACGCTACGGCGATCTGCTCGTGCAGCGCCAGCTGCAGGCCGCCCTGACGGATCAGGCGCCATTGCCGGAGGAGGACGTGGCGGCGTTGCTGAGCGAGCTGGAGGACCCGGTCAAGCAGGGGATTCAGATCAGCCGTGAGGATCACCGCCACTGGCAGCAGGTGTGGTTCGCGGCCCATCAGCGTGACCAGTGGCCCGGGGTGTTTCTGCGCTGGCTCCGTCCGCAGGAGCGGCTGGCTCTGGTGCATGTCGAAGACCTGGCCATGGATCTGGTGGCGGAATGCCCCGAAGGCAGCGATCCGGGCGATGCGCTGCTGCTTCGGGTTCTCGAGGTGGATCCCCTGCGCGATCAGCTGCGTCTGCAGGGGCGGGCCTCAGTCGGTCAGGCGTGAGGCCCGCAGCCAGGGCCCCCAGGGGTTGGCATGGGCGATCAGCCGCACCGATCGGGGGCTGTCGAGCTGCAGCAGCCACTGGTGCAGCTCCGGCTCCAGGGTGATCAGGGGCCAGTCGCGGCCAGCCTCGGCCTGGCTTGGGCTGGATACGCGCAGCCGGTAACCCCCCTGGCCATCGGGCCGCAGCTCTCCCTGCCAGAGCCGCTCGTGGGGTGAGGCCGGTGGCTGGTGGCCGGGCTGCGCCGGGCCCATCCAGGTTCCTGTAGGCGAGAGCAGCGAGGGATCATCGAGCACCTGCTTCTGCCGCTTCCGCCGCTGCGGATGGTGCCAGGGGGTGTCCCACAGGGGCACGGGGCTGGCTGGGGCCAGGCGGTCGTCGATCAGGGCCTCCTGCAGTGTTCGCACCGGCAGCTCGGCTGGCGTACAACCGTGGCGCAGGCAGAGCGCGGCAGCCAGTCCGGCGGCCTGGCCGATGTTGAGCACAAGCGGCTGCAGCCGGGTTGCGCCGTTGGCCATGTGGCTGACGCTGAGGCACTTGTCGGCGGCGAGCAGGTTGCTCACCGTCGCGCTGACCAGGGCGCCGTAGGGAAGCGCGAAGGGCGTGCCGCTCCAGCGGCCGCCCCAGCGGCAGCTCTTGGGCGCCAGGGGCCAGTCACCGCCCGGGTAGTGGTGGTCATTGGCGTAGTTCCCCACCGCAATCGCTGCAATCGCGCCGCTGGCCTCCAGCGGCAGGGCCGCGATCGAGGCTCCCTCCCCCTGGGGCAGCAGGTGCTGCTCCAGCACCAGATCCCGGCCCACCAGCCGGCGCCCTTCGCGCCAGTAGGGCATCAGGGCCAGGGCCCCCGGAAAGGCATCGCCGGCCACCAGGGCCCCCTCGCAGGCCTGTTCGAGGGTTGCCAGGAAGGCCAGGCTGTGGGCCTGCATGGCCCGCTCCAGCGCGTTGTCCTGGAGGGCATCGCCCGAAAAGGCCTGCTCCAGCCCCTCGTGCCAGTCGTTGCCACAGAGCGGCCAGTTGAGCATCACCAACCCGCCGGGCAGGCGGCCATAGGTGAGGGTGCGCTCCAGGCCAAAGCGGCTGCAGGCCTGCTGGAAGGGTTCCGCCAGGTCAGGCGGCTCTGCGGGGGCCGGCAACCGCTCCTGATCCAGCTGGCCCATCACCACCCAGGTGGGCGACTGCACCGGCTGGCGGCGAAAGAACGGATCGCCGGTCAACCGCTCCCGGCTGGGGGCACTGGGTTCGCCATGGTCTTCGGCGGCTTCCCAGCCCAGCCGGAAGGGGGCCTCTGCCAGGGGAAACAGATCACCGCGGTCGCTGCCGTCGATCACCAGCTGCGGCTCGATCCATGGGCGCTCGCCCTGGTTCGTTCCGCCCTCAGGGCCGACCTGGACGCGTACAGCGCTGATCCGATCGCCCAAGCGGCGCACGTCGAGCAGGCGACAGCCGGGCCACCAGCGCAACCGCGGCTCCGCCGCCACCCACTCCTGCAGGATCGTCTCGGCCGTTCGCGGCCGGAACCCGAAACAGCTCACCCAGTTGTGATCCAGGCCGCTGGGCTCGCGGTGTTCCAGGGCCCGCAGCAGGGCACCCCAGAGGCCGCTCTGCCACGGAGAGAGTTCATTGCCATCCGGGGCACAGACGCCGGCTGCGCTGAGCATGCCGCCCAGCCAGGAGGCGGGGGTGAGCAGCAGGGTGTCGGCGCCGCTGCGGGCTGCCTGGAGGGCGGCGGCGACGCCGCCGCTGCCGCCGCCCCAGACCAGCACCTGGGGGGTAAGGCCGGCGTTGAGATCAGGTGGCATCAGTGCCATCCGACTCCTCGAGGCGGCAGAGGCAACGGAAGCGCAGGGCCACCAGCTGGTCGTAGAGGGGGTTGATCTTGCACATCGGCGGGATGTGCACCAGCTTGCGGCCAAAGAGCACCACGTCCCGCTCGAAGGGGCACTGGGCCGGGATCAGCTTCACCAGAAAGCGTGCCACCGCCGGATCATTCGGCTGGATGCCATCGAGCCACTGGCGCAGGCCGTCGAGGGCCTGGGGATGGGGCACGCCGCAGGCGTCCACGCTCAGCTGGGCCACCACCGCCTCAGCCACCTGCAGCTCGCGGCTCCAGCGCTGCAACAGGTCCAGCTCCACCTCGCTGATGTGGCCATCGGCCAGGGCCACCATCACGGCGCTGCGCAGGAACTGCTCGGCCAGCTCCGTGCCCACACCGAAGCGATGCACCAGGGCGCCGTCACCGGGTTGCTGGATGCCGTCCCAGGAGTCGTCGGGCAGTTCTGCCTTGAGCTCATGGATGAGCAGGTGCTGCTCCTCCTCGGAGAAATCTCCATCCGCCAGGGCGAGCTGGTGCAGCGCCCCGAGCCAGATGTGCCGGCAGGCCGGGCTGAGCCCGGCATCGAGGCTGCACAGCCCGGTGGTCTCGGTTCCTTCCGGCATGGCAGGCGAAGGGGAATGGGGAGAGAGAGGAGAGGGGATCCTGGTCCGGAACCGTCCCGGGGCTCTCGGTAGGATCCGGCCCCGACGCAGGGCCGCGGGCGCAGGTCTGAGAGGGCGGCGCAGCGAGAACCAATCTCCCGCCACTCCGGTCCCCCGCCACCAGCCTCCGGCCGATGTCCTACACCCTCACAACTCCGCTCTATTACGTCAACGACCGGGCGCACCTGGGCAGCACCTACACCACCCTGGCCTGTGATGCCATCGCCCGTCATCGTCGTCTGTGCGGTGATCAGGTGCACTTCATCACCGGCTGCGACGAGCACGGCCAGAAGATTCAGCGCACTGCCGAGGCGGCGGGCCTCACCCCCCAGGCCCATTGCGACAGCGTCAGTGCGTCCTATCGGGATCTGTGGTCGCGCTGGCAGATCAGCAACGATCGCTTGATTCGCACCACCGATCCCCGCCATCGTCAGCTGGTTGAGCAGTTCTTCGCGCGGGTGGAGGCCAGCGGTGATGTGGTGGAGGGACGCCAGCAGGGTTGGTATTGCGTCGCCTGCGAGGAATTCAAGGATGACGCCCCCGGCGCCGAGGATCCCGAGTGTTCCATTCATCAGCGCCCCCTGGAATGGCGCGATGAGGTCAACCTGTTCTTCCGTCTGTCGCGCTATCAGGCACAGATCGAGGAGCTGATTGCTCGACCGGGCTTCATCCAGCCAGCCAGCCGCCGCCGGGAGGTGGAGAATTTCGTGGTCCAGGGGCTGCGCGATTTTTCGATCTCCCGCATCGATCTGCCCTGGGGCATTCCAGTGCCCGGTCACCCAGGCCACACCTTCTATGTATGGTTCGACGCCTTGCTTGGCTACCTCACCGCCCTGCTCGAACCGGACGAACCGGTGGTGCTGGACCAGATCCTCCAACGTGGCTGGCCGGCGCAACTGCATGTGATCGGCAAGGACATCCTGCGTTTCCATGCTGTCTACTGGCCGGCGATGCTGTTGTCGGCCGGATTGCCGCTGCCGGAACGGGTGTTCGGCCACGGCTTTCTCACCCGTGAGGGCCAGAAGATGGGCAAGTCGCTCGGCAATGTGCTCGATCCGGTGGTGTTGCTGGAGCGGTGCGGCCGTGATGCGGTGCGGTGGTACCTGCTGCGCGATATCCCCTTCGGCGACGACGGTGACTTCCAGCAGCAGCGCTTCAGTGATCTGGTGAACAACGATCTCGCCAACACGATCGGCAACCTGCTCAACCGCACCTCCTCGATGGCGCGGCGTTGGTTCGACGGGGGCGTGCCTCCAGCCGGAGCGGGGGAAGATCCAGCCCATCCCCTGGCGCTGGCCGCGCAGGACGCGGCCGATCGCAGCGCGGCCGCTCTGGAGGCTCTGGATTTCCGGACGGCAGCTGAGGCCGTGCTGGGCCTGGCCATCGCGGCCAACGGCTTCCTCAATGAGCGGGCTCCCTGGAGCCGCATGAAGCAGGAGGGCCAGAGCGAGGTGGTGGCGGCCGATCTCTATGCCGTGCTCGAGGCCACCCGCTGGGTGGGGGTCCTGCTGGCGCCTCTGCTGCCGGAGCTGTCGGATCGCATGCTGGAGCAACTCGGCCAGGAGCCTTTTGAATCCGGCACTGAGACTTTGCCCTCGCCTGCAGCCCTATCGCTTGAAGCTGCGTCCACTGCCGCGACACCGACGGCCTGGCAGGTCGCCCAGCAATGGGGCCGTCTGCAGCCGGGTCTGGAACTGCCCGAACCTTCCCCCGTGATGGGTCGACTGGAGTTGGACTCCCCCCTGTGAGCTGCCCACCCCTCCGCCTTCCCCGCCGGGGGCCCCGCCCCGGCTGGTTTGCGCTTCTCTTTCTGCCTGCCCTGCTGGTCGGCTGCGCTCCGAACCTGCCGGAGCAGGCCGAGGATCCCCTGCCCTTCGTGTTCCGTTCCCTGGATCTGCGCCAGCAGGATCCCAAGGGCCGTCCCGCCTGGGAGCTCAGAAGTCCTGAGGCCCGTTACGACCTCAATCGCCGCATCGCACGGGCGCGCTCGCCGCACGGCCTCATCTATGCGAAGGGCAAGCCGCTCTATCGGATTGAGGCCACCAGCGGCACCGTGCTCAACGATGGCCAGGTGATTCAGCTGGAAGGGGGGGTCCGGATCCAGCGCCTTGGCAGTCAGCCGGTGCTGATCGAGGGCGAACGGGTGCGCTGGATTCCTTCCGAGCAGCTGATGGAGATCGATCTGCGTCCCAGCGCCACCAACCAGGAAACCCGCCTGGTGGCCCAGAGGGCCCGCTTCCTGATTGACCAGGACAAGCTTGAGTTGCGTGGTCAGCCTGAGCTGCAGCGCTGGACCAAGGCTGCCAAGGGCGATGGGAAAGGCGCAGGCAAGAGCGAAGACAGGCGAGTGCCACCGAGAGCTCATGACAAAGCCACCGCTACCAGCAATGGCAAGGACGGCAGCAAGGCAAAGCCAACAGCCTCTGAACTCGCTTACGCCATCCCCGCTCTTGCCACACCGAAACGCAGGCCGGATGTGATCATCCGCGCCACCACAGCCGACTGGTACCCGGGCAGCGGCCGCCTGATCGCCATCGGCCCCCTGCGGGGCACCCGCACCCTCAAGCCAGGAGTGGTTCAGATCCTCATATCCCCTGCCCTGGAGGGCAACACGATCCAGCAGGTGCTGCGCTTGCAGGCTCCCGTGCTGTTCGAGGACCCAACCAACAAATCCCGCCTGCGGGCCCAGGCCACCCTGCTCGATCTCGAGAAGCAGATCGCCAGCACGGACCTGCCGATGGAGGGCCAGTTCGGCGATCTGCAGGTGCGCGGTGAAGCTCTGGAGGTGCAGCTCGATAAGGAGCTGGCCACGATTCCGAGGGGTTGCCAGCTGGATCAGCCCGGTGATTCGTTGCGTGCCCAGCGGTGTCAGTGGAACTGGAAGACCCAGGTGATCGAGGCCGATGGAAACGTGGTGCTGCGGCGCAAGGCCAACGACCAGATCACCCGCAGCCAGAAGCTGCGGGGTCGCATGGGTTCCAAGGGGCTGGCGGTGTTCACGACTCCTGGTGCCCGGGTGCAGACGCAGCTGACGATTCCGAAGGGGTCGGGACAGACGACGAAACGCGAACCGGAGCCAATTCGTCTTTGAGTTTGCGGGCCCAGCCCTCGGTCCAGGCGAGGTCGCTGCGGCTGAAACAGCGGGGTGACCAGCCCCCCAGCAGGATCCAGCCCTGATCACCGATCGGCTGTACCAGCACCGATGGCACACCAGCCAGCAGGGGTTCGAATTCGGCCCTGCCGGGGTACAACTTGAGATTCACCAGCGACACGGCCTTGCCGCTGCGGCGGCTGCGCTCGCAGATCGCTCCAGGGACGAAGGCTTCGCTCTGGAGCAGGCCTCGCCGTAACAGGGTGGTGCCGCGCCAGTGGATCAGCACCACGGCGGCCGGGGTTGCAGTGAGCAGCATCTGGCTGCCCCATGCCAGTTCTCGGGCCAGTGACTCGGAGCACTCCCGACTCAGCTGGAGCCCCTGCTCTCCTTCCAGGGCGACACGTTCGGAGGCCTCGGGGATGGCCCTGGTCCACAGCACTCCCACCAACATCAGCCCGACCGCCAGCAGGCTGGCCAGAACAGAGGCGCGCTCCAGCGCGGGAGACGGAGGCCCGGCCGTGAGCTGGTTGGCCACCAGCAGTGCCAGCCCCAGGATCCCGATCCCCAGGCTGAAGCGGGCCGGTAGGGGCAGGTCCATGGGGAAAGGGGCGCAGGTGGATCAATCGCCAAGGATGCCGGATTCACCGGTCCTTGCTGCAATGGAATCTGATCTGCCTTCTTCCCATGACTCCGAGTCAGGCCTTTGCCGCGGTTGCCCTGGCGGCGGTGGCCTGTGACGGCACCCTGGGCCGCGATGAGGCCCGGGCGCTGCGCAGCCAGTTGGAGTTCCGAAGCCCCTACCGCAATCTGAGCGAGAAGGCGATGGGGGATCTGTTCGATGGGCTGCTCAATCAGTTACGCCAGTCCGGCTGGCGAGCCCTGCTGCATGAAGCGATCCCGGCGCTGGATCCTGGGCAGCAGGAAACCTGCCTGGCGATGGCTGCCCAGCTGGTGCGTTGCGACCGCGTGGTGCAGGCCGCCGAGGAGGAGTTGCTCGAGCAACTGGCCAGCGAATTCAGGCTGGGCGAGGGACGCGCTGCCCAGATCCTCGATGTGATCGCCGTGCTGAATCGCGACAGCCTGGCCGGCTGAGTGCAAACTGGAATCCATGCACTTCGCATCCCGCCAGGTGGTTCTGCCCGCTGCTGCTGGTTCCCTTAACCGTCCGGACACCCTCCCCGTCTGGCACCGCTGGCTCCTGGCCGTCACGACGGCCCTGGTGCTGTGGCTGGTTCCAGCTCCGGTGGCGCTGGCGGTTTCGGCAGCGGATCTGCCTGATCTGCCAGCCGGCGAGCATGTGCTCGACACCGCCTCCGTTCTGAGCCGGGCAGCCAGCTCGGAGCTGGAGATCAAGCTTGCGGCCTTCGAAGGGGCTCACATTGATGCGCGGCTGGTCACCTTGAACCGGCTGGATTACGGCCTTTCCCTGCCGGCAGTGGGACGGGAGCTGATCGAGCGCTGGAAGCAGGCTTCCAGTCCTGATCCGCTGCTGCTTCTGTTGATCGACAGCCAGACCAACACGGCCGCTGTGGTGGTGGATCCTGCCCTGAATGGCCAGTTGCCCCGCGATCTGCTCACCAGCACCGCCCGCAGCACGATGGCGACTCCGCTGCGGGATGGGGCCCGTTATCGGCAGGCATCAGTCGAGGCTCTGGATCGCCTGGCTCTGGTGCTTCAGGGTGGAGAGGATCCTGGAGAAGCTGCCGAGGCCGAAGTGGTGAGCCTGCCCTCCAATGTGCCCAGCCGTGAGGAGACCGCCAACAGCAATGCCTTCACCTGGGTGATCGTGCTGCTGGTGGTGGGCACAATTGTGCCGATGCTGACCTGGTGGGTCTTCTCACGCTGAGCCTGACAGCCGAAGATTGGTGTTCACGATCGCCGCCGCCACTCCATGGGCCTGACCGACTGGATCGGAGCCTTCGGCCGTGCCCAGGCCAAGGATTTCAGCAGTGACCTGGCCCGCGGCTATGAAGCTGCGCTTCTGATCCAGAGTATTGAGCTGGAGTATTACAACGACAGGCCCGTGCGCCCTGAGATCGAACTCAGCGTTCCGCGCTCGGTTGAGGCCCAGGTGCTGCGTCGCTTTCGCGTCGCCCTGCAGCTGTGCCGCACCGCCCTGGACATGATCGAGCCCCATCGCCAGGAACTGGCCGGCCAGGATCTGCGTCAGGTGCAGCTGATTGAATCGGTGGTCGGGCACTACACCAAACGACCACAGCGCCTGCCCAAGATCAGCCGATCACCGGAAGTGCTGCCCCGCAGCCTCATCGGGGTGGTGGACCAGGTGAGGCGCCAGCTGGATCCGGAAGCCGAGGCCTCGGTGCTGGCCGGCTTCCGGCGCCGGCGCGATTCCACCCTGGTCTCCCTGCGGATCCTGTTGCTGCTGATCCTGGTGCCGGTGCTGATGCAGCAGGTGAGCCGCGCCTATGTGTTCTCGCCACTGGTGGATCGATTTGCACCGGATAATGCCTTTCTGACCTATCCCAAGCCCCAGCTCGAGGAGAGGGCTGTGGAGAAGCTGCGGGTCTACCGGGAGGAGATCGAGTTCGACGCGTTGCTCCAGGGCACGGCCCTCCCCTCGCGCGAGGAACTCCATGCCTTGCTGGCCAAGCGGGCTCAGGATCTGAAGGAGGAGGCGGATCAGGACAGCACGCATGCCATCAAGAACGTTCTCGCCGACCTTGGCGGTCTGTTCGGGTTCATCGCCGTCTGCGTGTTCGGCCAGAGGGACATCCAGGTGCTGCGCAGCTTTCTCGATGAGCTGGTCTATGGCCTGAGTGACAGTGCCAAGGCTTTCGCCATCATCCTGTTCACGGACATCTTCGTGGGTTTCCACAGCCCTGAGGGCTGGACCGTTCTGCTGGATGGGGTGGCCAATCACCTGGGATTGCCGGCCAGGGAGAATTTCATCATGTTGTTCATCGCCACCTTCCCGGTGGTACTGGCGACGATTTTCAAATACTGGATCTTCCGTTATCTCAACCGTGTGTCTCCATCGTCCGTGGCGACCCTGCGCAACATGAATGGTGGGGGCTGAGCTGGGCTTGCGCGGTTGTCTGACCCTGGTGAGTGGCCCCAGCAGCGGCGGCAAGAGCCGCTGGGCCGAGCACCTGGCCGCCCGTTCGGGCCGCCAGGTGGTGTATCTGGCCACTGGGCCCTCCCTGCCGGAGGATCCCGCTTGGCAGCAGCGGCTTGCCCTGCATCGCCGCCGCCGCCCCTCAAGCTGGCAGAACCGCGAGGTGGGGCGCCACCTGGCCGAGGCCCTGCAGGAGCTGGGCCCCGATCAACTTGCGCTGGTTGATTCGCTCGGCACCTGGGTGGCGGCCGGGCTCGACTGGGACGGGGAGACCTGGGAAACGGCCTGTGCGGGCCTGTTGGAGGCGATCGGCCACTGCGCCGCTCCTGTGGTCCTCGTCTGTGAGGAGGTGGGCTGGGGGGTGGTTCCCCCCACAGCCATCGGCGGATTGTTCCGCGATCGGCAGGGCCGCCTGCAGCAGCGGTTGATGGCTCTGTGCACGGGAGCCTGGCTGGTGCTGCAGGGGCGGGCTGTTGATCTGCTGGCTCTGAGCCAGCCCGTACCAGAGCTGCTGGAGCCCTGAGCGATGCCACAGGTCGTGCTGTTCCAGCCTCAGATTCCTCCCAACACCGGCAATGTGGCCCGCACCTGTGCCGCCACCGGCACTGAACTGCATCTGATCGAACCGCTCGGCTTTCAGATCGATGATCGGCAGCTGCGCCGCGCCGGCCTGGACTACTGGCCCTGGGTGCGCCTGCATCGCCATGGCGACCTGGAGGCTTTCCTGCAGGAGAGAGCGCGTCGTGGCGGTCGACTCCTGGCCCTGAGCAGTCATGCCGAGCATGGCTACACCGATCTGGCTTACAGAGACGACGACTGGCTGCTGTTCGGACGGGAAACGGACGGATTACCGAACCCGGTTCAGGCCCTCGCAGACGACTGTCTCACCATTCCCATGGCCTGCGGTCAGCGCCATGGGAATGGTGGCGTCAGGAGTCTCAACCTATCCGTAGCGGTCGGGGTGGTGCTGTTTGAGGCGCTGCGGCAACTTTCCTGATGCCAGAAGCCAGGATTGGCCTGCATTCTTACGCTGAGACACCTGTTTTCGGTGTCGATGCTTGCTTGCTTGCAAGGGTTCGGGGCGCTACTGTCTGCGCTGCCCGGAGATGGTGGCTTCTCTACCGGGTCTTGTCCGCATGAACTGAAACTCCATGAAGCCTTGGCTGATCCTTTTACCCGCTGTTGCCACGATTCCCGTTGTTGGGCTCATGGCACGCGCCGATTGGAGCGGTGATCGTGTCGAAAACGCTCTGGTTGCCTCTCTCCCAGCCGCCAGCCTCGACAAGCTCTGGGTAAAGGTGCGTCAGCCGGTTTCGATCGAAGATCTCTCCAACGAACTCAGCGTTGACGAGACCCGGTTGGCCAAGCTCAACGACGTCAACGAAGACCACGAATTCGAATCCGGTGACTGGCTTGTGTTGCCGTCCCAGAGCAGTCGAAAGGCAAAGTTTCTGCTGGCGCTCGACACCAGTGAATTGCGTCGAACACCCCCTCTGCAGCAGCCGCCCCCGCTGGAGCAGTCCGGGGTGGTTCGCTTAGGCGACACTCTGATCAAGATTGCCCAGCGTTATGGGGTTACCTTGCAGGAGCTTCTGCGCCTGAACCCTGGCCTGGAAACGGCCCGCCTGGTGGCCGGTAGTCAGGTTCGCCTTGCCCAGTCATCTCCGGGGCGCTCGCGCATGGTTCTGGGTCTCAAGCCCGTCGGCAGTGGTGGCCTCAGCTGGCCCGATCAGCCAGATCTTGGCCCCGAGCGGCGCTTCGGTGGCGGAAATGACGCGTCCCGCACCACCTGGATCTGGCCCGCACAGGGCACCTTCACCTCCGGATTCGGCTGGCGTTGGGGGCGGATGCACAAGGGTATCGACGTGGCCAACAACGTCGGCACCTCCATCGTGGCAGCCCGTTCCGGGAGGGTTTCCTTTGCTGGCTGGCACGACGGCGGCTACGGCTACCTGGTGGAACTGACCCACGACGATGGCAGCCGATCTCTCTACGCCCACAACAGCCGCCTGCTGGTGCGGGTCGGTGAAGAGGTGAACCAGGGGACCCAGATCTCCCAGATGGGCAGCACCGGACGCAGCACCGGCCCTCACCTCCATTTTGAAATCCATCCCCCATCCAGGGGCGCCGCAAATCCCCTGCAGTTCCTGCCACCCCGCGCCTGAGCAGCATCTGTCCGGCTGGATCCTGGGGGAACGGTCATCCTTTACACTTCCCAAGGCAAGGCTCGGTAGCTCAGCTGGTTAGAGCGTGGGATTCATAACCCCAAGGTCGGGAGTTCAAGTCTCCCCCGAGCCATTCGCATGTTTGCTTGAAATCAGGGGCTTTTGCTTTCTGGGACTGGGTTCTGGGGCATTCCACGCCTGAGACCACACTGTCCAGGTTGTAGCCGGTAGGAGCCTCTAGTATGCCGTCCCGGAAATAACAGCTAGAATCGAGAGTGTCACCCGAGGTGCCTTGTGGCGCTTGGTCGTCCGATGCCTCCGCTGGTCCTCAGCGAGGACGAGGTTCAGCAGTTGCGGGCCCTTGCAAATTCCCGGTCGTTGCCGCATTCGATCGTGCAGCGCGCTCAGATCGTGCTGGCCTGCGGTGCCGGCGAGACCAACACCGCCATCGCCAAACGGATGGGGCTGACGGGGATGACCGTTGGCAAGTGGCGCAAGCGGTACCGGGAGCTGGGCCTGGAGGGCCTGCATGACGAGCTGCGGCCGGGTAGGCCTCGCACCTACGAGGACGACACGGTGGCGGAGGTGATCAACCGGGCACTGCAGACCAAGCCCACCGATGGCAGCACCCAGTGGTCTGCGCGCTCCCTCGCGGCTGCCACCGGCATCTCCAAAACCACCGTTCACCGCTGGCTGCAGACTTTCTCGGTCCAGCCCCACCGGCAGAAGTCGTTCAAGCTCTCCACCGACCCGTTCTTTGTGGAGAAGGTCCGCGACATCGTCGGCCTGTACCTGAACCCTCCGGATAAGGCGATGGTGCTCTGCGTCGACGAGAAGACGCAGATCCAGGCACTGGACCGCACCCAGCCGCTGTTGCCCATGGGCCTGGGTTACGTGGAGGGCGTCACCCACGACTACATCCGCCACGGCACCACCACGCTGTTCGCTGCTCTGGATGTGGCAACAGGCGAGGTGATCACCCAATGCAAGCCCCGCCATAGGCATCAGGAGTTCCTGGGGTTCCTGCGCCAGATCGAGAAGTCGGTCCCCGAGGAGCTTGATGTCCACTTGATCGTCGACAACTACTGCACCCACAAGCACGCCAAGGTGAGGGCCTGGCTGGCGCAGCGGCCCCGCTTCCACGTGCACTACACACCGACCTACGCCTCCTGGATCAACCAGGTGGAGCGTTGGTTTGGGATCATCACCCAGCGGGCGATCCGACGCGGCAGCTTCTCCAGCGTCAAGGAGTTGATCTCCAAGATCGAGCAATTCGTGGCGGCCTACAACAAGACCAAGGCGCCGTTCAACTGGACGGCCACAGCGGATTCAATCCTGGAGAAGCTCCAGCGACTTTGCTCGCAGATCTCCGGGACGGCACACTAGAAGCCATTGGTTGTGAACCTGTTCACAACCTGCTTCGACGGCTTCGGGGAATACTCCTGCGAGCCGCCCGGTCCGCGCCTTGCCGTCTCGCCTTTCTCATCGCATCGATGCCTGGGACCACTGCGCCCGCGAACTGGTGGCCAGGCGGTGCCGCTTCCGCCTACGCCGCTACGACCGGAGCTCGTCGATCTACGTGTGCGAACTGGTGCAGGGGGTCCATGTGCGGGAGTTCTCCCTGGCTCCGCTCCTGCACCGCCGCGACGAGGACGTCGAGCGGGCCCGGGATCTGTGTCTGGAGGGCCAGCGCACCCGCCCCTGGCCCGAACCCCTGGCGGCCCGTGGCGGGACCTCGCGCCTCCGCTGGCAGGGCCTGGTGGAGGCCTGCATCGCCGATATCGAGGTGAGGATCTGCAAGGAGGGCAGCCGCGTCCACGCCATCAACGACCTGAAGCTGCGGGTTGCCCGATTCCGTGACCCGGCGGATCCCCAACGGCTGCTGAGCTGGGCCATGGAGGTGAACCCGCTCACCCACCTGAAGCGGTTCAACCACCGGATCGAGACCATCTCCCAGATCCACCGCAGCGGCCTGATGGATCTGACGGCCGTGCTGCAGCAGCTGAGGGGGATGAGGCCCAAGGGTGCCGCCGAGAAGATCCGTAAGGCCTCGTCGATGCGGGTGCGGGTCATCCCCTCCGATGCTGACCTGGAGCACTGGCTGGATCGGCTCGAGCCCTTTCACCAGTGGGTATTCGCCTGCATCGCCGTGTTCGGGCTGCGGCCCCATGAGCTCTGGCACGCCGAAGGCATCGACGACCGGGGCTGGATCAGCATTCCCGGCGACATGAAGACCAAGACCAGCGAGCACTTCGCCCCCGCGGTTCCCGAGGCCTGGCTGGAGCGCTATCAGCTGCGGCAGAACTGGGATCTCTTCCACGGTCAGCTCAACGCCCGCTGGACGGTGCGCTTCGCGGAGATCTCGAGCGTGCGGATCGCCGTCAACAACGTCGCCGTGTCCAACGTGCTCTACAAGGAGTTTCAGCACAGGGGGCTCCAGAAGCTCTGGGCGCCGCGGGCCGAGGGTGCCGGCATGGACTGGGTCCATGAACACCTCGCCATGGATCACGGCACTGGAGTGATCCTCCAGCACGGCCATCGGATAGCCACCGAGGGAGTACAGGCGGTCACCTGCAAGGCGGTGACGCCCAAGAAACAGGGCCCCACGGAGCCAGTGGTGGTTGGACTGGCCGCGCTTGAGGCTGCCATAGACAAAGACATGGTTCATAGGGGGGATTGGAGGGGACGGGGGTTGCGGGTTGCTGATGCTGCTCAGCGAGGCCGGGAACTGGGGGCGTTCATACCTGGGGACGCCGTCCTTGCCGGGCGAGCCGGTCCTGATTGCCCTCCCGGCCGATCAGGCAAAGCATTCGGCGCTCAATGGCCCGAAATTCCTGGCGGTCGTTGATCTCTTTATCAAGGGAATGGATGCGGCTTCCCTGGCGAAGCAGGAAGTTGGTGATCATCTCTGCGGAGAAGCCATAGCCTTCACAGGCTTCGCGAATCGCCTGGGCCATGCAGTCCAAGGCCGGCTTGACGGGCCGGTAGTTGGCCTTCAGTACCCCTTGAAGGCGAAAAGCCTCAATCACGAGGGCATATTCGATCGGACCCATGGGCGTTCTCGGTTTGGTTGACGCTTATCAGCATCCCGCTTTTGCCCTCAAGAGTCACTGCGGATTCACTGCGGAGTCGTCAAGATCCCCAAAACAGCGGCCCCCAGAGGAGGCCGCAGGAGAGCGCCAAGGCTGATTGAAATCAACTACGCTTCGTCTGAATGTTGTGGAGCTGGTTATAGGTGTAGAGAAGGCTATGGATCTGCTTGTACAGCTGCATCTTCATCTCCTTGCTGAGGCGAGAGATCCTGAAGTCGAAGCAGTAGTTCTGCCCGTTCAGGTTCAGCGCCGGCCCGGCTTTCTTGTGAAGCGCAGGATCCGCGCACCGGGAGGCCGCCTAGGAATGGGCTGAGGACCGGCGGCAACGTGAACCTGATCGATGTCGCCATCGTTGGGAGCCCAGCTCGTTGAAGACGCCCATCGCTATGCCACCCGGGCGGGCATAGCGGTCTTCCCCTTTCTGCGCACCATCGTGATGAGCCTGCTCAGGCGTGGCGACAACCGCTCGATTCGCCAGCGCATTTGCGAGCAAGCTGGCCTATGACATCAGAGGAATGCTGGCGTCGGGAGGCGTGACAGAAGCCGGGGCTGCCATGCCTTGACCACGCTTTTCGAGAGCCCTGATGACTGGCTGGAATCCGGTCCTCGATCGAGACGCAGCAGACAGCGAGCCGGTGTGCTCCTGTTGGAATCAATGACCTTGCCGAAAGTTCAACCATCCGGACATTCCGGATCGTTGGAATCGAGAGCCAACGCGAGCGCCACTCACGCCCATTCACCCACCAAGCCAGTAAGCTGGTTTCCCAGGCTGGGGCGTGATGAAGATGACGCTGGACCTTCCGGATCACCTGATGCTTCAAGTGAAGCAGCGGGCCCTGCAGCAGGGGCGGCCGATCAAGGAGCTGGTGGCCGACTACATCCGCCAGGGGCTGCATGGCGCCGCCCTGCCCCAGCCCAGCAAGCGCGAGGTGCTGGAGGTGGACGCGGAAGGACTGCCACTGTTTCGCCCTGACCCCCGGCTCAAGCGGCATCCCATCGATGTGGCCACAGCGCTGCGGCTGGAGCAGGAGACGCTGATGCAGGAGGACCGCCAGCGTGCCGGCCTGTCTGCTTGACAGCAATGTGTGGCTGGCGGCGGCCTTCAGCGAGCACCTGGCCCATGCGCTCGCCCGTGGGTGCTGCGCTCGACCAGCGCGGTGGAACCGGCTTTGTGGTGCCGCGCCACCCAGCAGAGTTTTCTGCGTCTGGCCTCCACGCCGGCGATCACGCAGGCTTGTGGCGTGCCGATGGCCACCAACGGCGATGCCTGGGCCGCACTGCAGACGTTCATGGCGCTGCCGCAGGTGGATGTGATCGATGAGCCGCCTGATCTGGGGCGTCTTTGGTGCCAGCTGGGCGCAATCGAGCAGACTGCCCCGAAGCGCTGGATGGATGCCTACCTGGCCGCCTTCGCGATCGCTGCTGGCCTTCCACTGATCAGCCTCGACCAGGATTTTCGCCAGTTTGAGCAGGAAGGGCTCACGTTCCAGCTGCTGCAGGCGGATGTCCGTGGAGAAGACGCACCATGAGCTTTCCCACAGTTACCCGGCCTGCGGATTGATTGCGGACTCGGGAGGATCCCCAAAAAGCGGCCCCCAGAGGAGCCCGCTAAAGGACGTCAATCCAAGCCCAAGCCGAGCGAGATCAGCTGTGCTCACTCAGGATGTTGTGGAGTTCCTTGTCGGTGTAGACAAAGGCCTGGATCTGCTTGTACAGCTGGGTCTTCATCTCCTTGCTGAGGGGGGTGATCTTGAAATCGAAGTAGTAGCTCCGCTCGCTCAGGTTCAGGTGCAGCCCCATCTCGGCGATGTCGCCGGCTTCGATATCGGCCATCGAGATCTGCTGGACCTTGAACGGGTCATTCTCGGCTTCGAAGTGATTGTTTTTTGTCATGGATAGGGTTGAGCCTGGGTTGAGGTTTTTTTCTTTCTGTCGCTATTAAGGTCAGTCTTGACTATCTGGCCAGATTTCTGGCCTATCGATCAATCGGCCTAAGACCGTACCACGGTTTCTGATGCCATTGGGCTACGCCTTCTTTCAAGGCGTAGCGGGAGCCTTCAAGGAGCCCCGTCCCCGTAGATCGAAGGCCCTTTCGCCAGGCCCGGGAAGCAGGCGCGCCAGGCTGACCAGCGTGGTTCCCATCAGCCAGATCTGTCCGCCTGGGATCAGGGCCAGGGCCAGGCTGACCACCAGTGACATCGAGGCACCACTGAGGGCGGAGAGGCCAGCCGCCTGGATCGCTGCCCGCAGAATCCTCTGCTTGCCAGCGCCAGAAGCCTGCACCCAGCTGTGACGTTGGCGGATCAGGTGCCAGGCGAGGGCGATCGAGGCCGCGATCAAGGCTGCTTCCACCCCATGGGCCGCCATGTCGGCCGGCACCCCGGGAGCCAGCAGCGCATCCAGGCCGCCATCGGCATGGGCGCGGGCGATCTCGGCAGGGTTCATCACCTCGGCGCCGCGGCTCCGGTTCCAGCTGGCGGTCTCGAACTGCCAGCCCTGGTCTGCCGTTCCCCCCTGGGACTGGGGCCACCAGTGGCTGAGGTCCTTATCGGCCAGCCAGCTGCGGATGGCGTCGTGGGGAGAGTCGCTGCGCAGCAGCAGCTCGGGGAGCTGGCCCTGCAGTTCAGCCGCGTGGCTGGTCAGCCGTTCCTGGAGGCCAGCGCTTTGTTGCGGATCCAGGAGTGGCTCCTGGATCCGTGTGATCAGTGCCGCCCCAGCCAGCCGGTCGCACCCTCCCGCTTCATGCTGTGAGAGCGGCGGAGCCAGGCCTGCCCAGCAGTTGGCTGAGGTTCACGCCCGCATCAAAGGCGGCACGGTGCAGATCACGGCGCTGCTCATCGCTGAGGCCATCCCAGAAGGCATGGACCAGATCCAGCGACGCCTTGCCCATCCCCACCAGGCCCACCAGGGTCAGGGGGAAGCCCAGCCAGGGGAAGACCAGCAGGACAACGCTCAGCACCGCACTGACCGCAGCCCCCTGCTTGGTGGTTGCCCAGACGCTTTCGGCGATCACCTGGATCTGGGTGGCCCGATTGATGTCGCCCCGCTTGCGCATCGCCTCGGTGCGCAGGCCGGTGAGCAGCGCCTGGTAGATGGCGTAGACCAGCATCCCGCCAACGGTGGATTCTCCGATGAACTCAGTGCCGGTCAGGGCACCCTGGTTTCCGTTCAGGTCAATGGAGGCCAGGCCAGCGGCCGGTGCGATCTCCCAGCCGGCGCGGGGGATGCGGTAGGGATCACGTTCTCGGGTCATGGGAGGAGTGCAGGGGAACTTCAATCTGGGGCTGACGGGGGCTGAACGGGGGCCGATTCGTGCGAAGTACCAGCTGGAGGTGGTTTGGGGGTTGCTGCCGGTGGGTGTCAGAGGGCGGGCAATGCCTCATCTGTTGTTCGTGCGGATTGAGCAGAAAGAATGGATCCGACGGTTGGTGCCATTGCCTTGTCTGGGCGTGCCGCCCATGGCTGGAGGGAGTGGAAGAGCGACATTTGCCCCTAGGCTGCTAGCAGATTGCAAGCAGGAGGTCATCGTGTCGCGCACCCTCTACATCCGCCACGTGCCCGACGATGTGGCCGAGCGCCTGGAACAGCTGGCCCGCCGCGCCGGACTCCCCTTGAGCACCTTTGCCCTGCAGGAGCTCTGCGAAACCTCACGCCGCGCGGACAACGCCGATCTGCTCCAGGCTTTGCCCTCGGCCACCATCGAGCCCGGCGCGATCCTGGAGGCCCTGCGCCAGAGCCGCGCCGAACGCTGATGGTGGTGGTGGTGGATGCCTCGGTGCTGGTGGATGCCCTGTTGATCGATGGCCCTGCACGTGCACGGCTCGCGGATGCCAATCTCCAGGCGCCGGAGCTGATCGATGCCGAGCTTCTCTCGGTGCTGCGCCGCCTGGTGTTGGCCGATCTTCTGCCCGAGCAGCACGCCCTGCAGGCCCTGGCCACCAGCCAACAGCTGGGGCTGCGGCGGCACACCAGCCGCCACCTCTGGCCACGGACCTGGGAACTGCGGGCCAACCTCACGGCCTACGACGCGCTCTATGTGGCCCTGGCCGAACAACTCGGCGCCACCCTGCTCACCGCCGATGCCCGTGCCGCCCGCGCGCCCGGGCTGCAGTGCCCCGTGGAGGTGATCGCTTCCTGAGCATCCATTGCAGGAACAGACGAAAGATGGCAGCGGGGTGTTCAAAGGGCGGCGCAGACCAGCATCCCGCCGATGGTGGATTCTCCGATGAACTCAGTGCCGGTCTGGGCACCCTGGTTTCCGTTCAGATCAATGGAGGCCAGGCCAGCGGCCGGTGCGATCTCCCAGCCGGCGCGGGGGATGCGGTAGGGGTCACGTTCGCGGGGCATGGGGTTGGTGCGTCTAGAAACCAATCCTGGATCAACAACTGAGGTGGAGGGAGGCAGTCCGCCGATGCGAACGACGGGACAGGGGGTGTTTGAAGGATGACTTGTTGATTGCTGCGATCGGCTTTTGGGTGCCACAACCCGGCCATGCAGCAGGGATTACTGATCAGCCAGCCCACGATCGGCATCGTCAGGTCGCACGACCGGAGCGACCACGCCCTCTGCCTGTCCGACCACGCTGGACCAGGAGCCACCGTTCATCTCACCGTTTCTTCTGTCCTTGCTTCCACCAACTCCAGTAGCTCCGCCAGCAGATGCCGCAGAGCTGGCCCTTTTTCGGGGTGGTGCACAGCTGCGTCGGCCCTGCAGGTGATCAAGGTTTCGAGTGTCTGGAGGGTGTTGGTGGTGTCCATCAGCAACTCGATCGAGATGGCTGCGGTGGTTAAAGGCAAGGTGGGGAATGCAGTGTCCACAAAGAGTTCCCCAAGGCGGCGCAGGTGCTCCAGGGCGGCTCGAGCTCAGTTGCAGGGCTTATCGCGGGACCATCTCATTGAATGGTCATGCTGCGTCAGAGTCTCAGCCGAGCGGAACGCGTCTGAAGGGATCGCGCCGGAAGCGCCGGTAGACATCGAAGTCGCTGTCGAGACTGAGGATCTCGGCCACATCCAGCCGCTCCGAGAGTGTCACCAAGGTGAGATCGGCGAAATCGCCGGGCAGATCGGCAGTGCGTTGATTGAGTTCCGCGATACGGGCGTAATCCACTGGCAGCAGGTTGATCACCTCAATGCCACAGCGGCTGACGGCCCCGAGCAGATGGTTCTGAGCGGCCATGACGCGGGAATCACCGGGATGACCCAGCAGCCAGAGCACCTCGGCGATGCAGATCGGTGAGGTGATCAATTGAGCGGCAGTCTGATCAAAGAAGACCACGACGGCCTGGTGCAGTGGCTCCTGCTGTTGGTAGTAGCTCAACAGGATCCCCGAATCGACCAGGATTCGCCGCATCAGCGCCGCTCCATCCGCCGCGCTGCAAGTCTCTGGCCGAGGAGTCGGCGCCGCTCCTGACGCTCTGAACTCCCCGACGGCAAGGTGTCGAGAAAGCTGCCGGGATGACCACCCAATTGCTGGGTGATCGACGGGAGGGGCTGGCGCTGCTGCCAGCGTTCTCGGATCAGCTGGCGAATCAAGGAGCTCTTGTCCTGTCCCGTTTCTGCCAGGAGCTGCTCGAGGCAGTGCTCTGTATCGGCGTCAAGCCTGACGGTGAGGGGCATGACGAGCAGGGCCCGATCCCTGTATTACAAGCATGCCCATCGTAGTACCGGTGGTTGGATGCTGGGGCTTCCGGCCATGGCGCACCGGGAGAGTGGGCAAGAAAAAGCCCCGGGCGCCGGGCCCAGGGCTTCTGTGATGGGTGGCTTCACCCCTTGATCGACCTCAGCTCCCAGAAGCAGCTCCCCACGGTGGCGGTGGCATCGCCGCTCTGCTGTTCATAGGCCTGGCGGGCCTTGAGCTGGCATTCGATCTCCTTGCAGCTGAGGCTATAGCGCCTACTGGGCAGTTGCTGCCTGAGGTCACCGCGCAGATGGGCCAGACGCAGATGTTCCTGCAGCTGTTTCTGCTCTGCCGCCAGGAATTCCAGCTCCTGCTTCACGGCAACGAGTCGCTCCAGGCTGCTGCTGATGGTGTCGGGCGCAAAGCGGGGATCGTTGAAGTCCGCGCTGGCGGGCAGGATCCCCAGACCAGCCAGCAGCAGCAGCGCCTCCGGCGATCCGGGGGCAGGCTCGGCGCTCACGGGGGGCTGCGCGGCACTGGGGCTCAAGGCGGTGGTCATGGTCAAGGAGGGCATGGCGGCGGTCATCGGGGTGGTGGTCATGGGCGAACGGAATGGGGAATCGGCGATCAGGGAGATTCAGGCGCTCAAGTCACCAACGCAGCGAGCTGCATCTGGGCCTCGAGCAGCTCCTCTCGCCGCAACAGCTCGATCGGGGCCGGCAGCGAGCGGCGATCGATCGGGTAGCTGCGCAGCAGCGCTCGCAGCTCCACCACTGAGAACTCGTTCCAGCGGTCCACCTGCGCGCCGGCGGGGGCGGCTCTGGTCGGCAACGGCGCTTCCCAGGCCGTCTCGACGGGGCGGGGTGGTTGTTGGTGGGCTGCACCCCGTGGGGCAGAGAGCTGCTCCACCAGGCCTTCTCCAGGGGCTTCCGCACCGCGTTTCAGGTTCCCGACTCCCAACCATCCCTGGCCGGGCTGATCACCACCAACCGGCACCGGCGCTGGATCGAGACTTTTCTGGCGGGGATCGCTCCGGCCTGAATCTCAGCGATTCCCCTGAATGGCTCGGGTGGATGACGCGGCCATCCACCCTGGCATTCAGGGGATAGACTTCGCGTATATCCCAGATGGGTGCTCCCCGTGGCGGCTGTCACCAGGCTCTTCCTCAGTAACCGCAGTCAGGCTGTGCGCATCCCCGCCCATCTGCGCCTGCCTGACTCCGTGAAAGACGTGGAGGTCCGGGCCTGCGGCGAGGAGCGCATCATCTCTCCGCTCGGTCGCCGCTGGGACACGTTCTTTCAGGATGCGCTGCCCGTGCCGGATGACTTCCTGCAGGAGAGGGCGACTCAGGATCAACCGGAGCGCGAGGCCTTCTGACACGGAAGATGTTGCGCTATCTGCTGGATACCAATATCTGCATCTATGTGATCAAGCAAAGGCCGGCTTCGCTGCTTGAGAGATTCAACGAGAATGCTGCCCTGATGGGGATCTCTGCGATCACCCTGGCCGAGTTGCTGCACGGGGCTGAAAAGAGTTCCCAACCCCGGAGATCTCTTGCCGTTGTGGAGGACTTCTGCAGTCGCTTGGATGTGCTCAGCTACGGAGCCAAAGCTGCGCAGCACTATGGACTGATTCGCGCATCCCTTGAGCGGCGTGGATTACCGATTGGTGTGAATGATCTGCACATCGCTGCCCATGCCCGCAGTGAGGGCCTGACCCTGGTCAGCAACAACCTGCGGGAATTCGAGCGGGTGGATGGTCTGTTGCTCGACAACTGGGTCTGACGGCACCTCTCCACGCCCGCTTGAATGACGCAGGGGGGCCGCCAGCCAAAAGGCCGGCCTCTGGCCGGCCCCAGGGCATCAGCAGGCCCCGCCCTCTGGAGCCTCTTCTCCATCCGGCGCCTGGCTCTCCTGGGCCGCGATCTCGGCCTGCAGCCTGGCCTCAAGCCCCTGATCGATCGCATCAATGCGCTCCAGGAAAGCCGCCATCACCGGCAGCACCTCCTCCTCCAGCAAGGTGAGCTCCTCCTCCCCATAGGGCTGATCGATCCAGCAGCGGCGGATCGGCCGGCCTTCGGCGCTGTGGGTGCGCAGGATCCACTCCAGCGCCTTCTGGCACGACTCCACCAGGGACACCGGATCTTGCGGGGAATAACGAACGACTGAGCTGACCATGAACCATTGACGCCATCCGGCGCAGCGACGGGACACCGCAGGGCCGCCCCGCCCGGCAAGGGGCGCCGACCCTCGATCAGGTGCGCTGAGCACCGGCGGCAACGCCGGGGCGATCGCACCCACGCAACCAGCAGCGGCGCCTGGCGCAGCCCTTGCCCAGGGGCGAGCCTGGAGGTGCCCGGCGCGGAGCATCCTGCGGTGCGGCGAAAGCGGCGGCGGCACGCAGACTGATCCCCGCCACTCCCGCTTCCGCCTGCTGGTCCGCCCTGGTGCGTCAGCAGTTCGGGAGCATCCGGGGCTCGCGCAGCTTCATCGACCGACAGCAGCTCAGGGCGCTGGCCAAGGATCTGCTCCGCCAGCTGGACGCCATCCGCGGGCCGATCGCCACGAGCGATCCCTCCCTGGCCCTGGCGCTGCTGTGGGAGTTCCTCGCTCTCAGCCGGAACATGCTCTCCCGCTGCGATGACAGCAACGCTGAGATGGATGAGCTGTTCCGGGAGGCATGCCACGCCCTCCCCCCCGTGGCTCTGGCGACACGGCCGGAGCCTGCAGCGCTGGCGCGACAGGTGTTCGAGGCCCACTGCCACGACGACGACGGCATCGTGCACGGCCTGATCGGGAAGCTCGCCGAGTCGCTTGGACCCACCGGGCTGGCGGCGCTGCGGCAGCAGTTTGAGCAGCTGGCCCAGCAGCCAGCCACGGTGCTGCTCCAGGAGCAGTCCCGGTTCTGGACCGCACAGTCCGGCCTCAGGGCCGTTGCCGAGGCCATGGGGGATGTAGATGGCTACATCGCCCAGTACAGCGAACGGCAGCGGCGCGTTCCCTCGGATCGCGGCCGGGATTGCACAGCGGCTGCTCAAGGTCGGGCGGCCTGAGGAGGCCCTGCGGTTTCTGCGGGGGGGGGTCTCCGGAGCGCTCCCCCTGGCCGGTACTCGACTGGGAAGACGCCCAGATCGCCGCCCTGGAGGCCCTCGGCCGCACCGATGAAGCCCAGGCGGCCCGGTGGCACTGGTTCGAGCAGACCCTGATGGAGACCTATCTGCGCGATTACCTCCAGCAGCTGCCCGCTTTCGAGGACGGGGAGGCTGAGCAGCGCGCCATCGACTTCGTGGCTGCCAGGCCGGATCTTGTCGAGGCCCTGTCTTTTCTGCTGGACTGGCCCACGGGCCTGAACCGCGTGGCCCAGGTGATCGTGCAGCGCCACGGTGAACTCAACGGTGCCCACGACGAGCTGTTCGACGCAGCAGCAGAGCGCCTGAGTGCAGACCATCCGCTGGCAGCGACCCTGGTCCTGCGCTGCATGGTGGATTTCGCGCTGACCAATCGCTACTCCAGCCAATACGCCGCCGCCGCCGGCCATCTGCACACCTGCCAGCTGCTGAGCTCTCGCATCAGCGACTGGGGCGAGATCCCACCCCATGAGGCCTACCTGGCAGCGATCCGCTCCACCCATGCCCGCAAACGCGGCTTCTGGAGCAAGGCCAGGCCCCTGGGCCTCTGATCCGGCCCTGCTCCAGCCAGCGCCGTTCTGCCTGGCCACGAACCGTCGCTGCCACCGGCGGGGAGCACCACGAGAGCGGCGTGAACCCTCCCAGCGTGCCCACCGCGTCAGCGGCGGCAAGGATCAGGCCGGGCCGCGATGTCTGCAAGCCGCACCTCTCGGTGCGACGCGGTCCTTGCCGCCTCTGCCGCAGCGGGCCTCGGTCGGTGGTTCCACGCCTTCCTTCCCATGGCACTCCCCACCGCTCCCTGCTGCGAGATCCGCTGCCTGCTCCTGCACGTCTACCCCGATGGCATCAAGGCCTATGGCCACCCCAGGGCCGGAACCGCTGGAACTGCTCGCCGGGGTGCATCAGCTGTGCGGTTGTGGTCGCAGCCGTCAGGGCTGGTTCTGCGATGGCGCCCATCTGGGAACCGGCCGGGTGTCCTACGAGCTGCGCCTGAGCGAGGCGGCCACGATGCTGCTGTGCCGCTGCGGCCGTTCGCACCGCTATCCCCTCTGCGACGGCCGCCATGCCGCCCAGCCCCGCAGGCCCTGGTGGCGGCCATGGGGATGAGCGCCTCGATCGTGTTGGCCGCCGATGATCCGGCCGGCCTGGCCCGCTTCTACGGCGCACTGCTGGAGGTGGAGCCGCAGCCGGGGCTGAGTGGCACCCACTGGCGGGTGGCCTGGCCGGCCGGCGGGTGGCTGGAGATCTATGCCCCATCACGCAGCCGGACCCAGCCGCGGCAGCCGGGGCGATTGGCGCTGTGCCTGCAACGCCAGTCGGATGGCACAGGTGCCGTTGCCGTGCTCAACGCCTGGATCACCGCAGCATTGGGCCTGGGCGCCTTGCTGCAGGAACCTCCACGCGTGGAACCCTTTGGCGCAGAAGCCTGGCTGCTGGATCCGGAGGGCAACCGGTTGCTGTTGCTGGTGATGCCAGCACCGTGAAGTCCCCTTCATGAAGCCCCATTGCCCATGGTGAAGAGCGGTTTCGTTCTCGCTCCAGCTCTTGCCCCCGACGGCCAGCTGTCCGATCGTGACTCCATCGACACCCGGGAGGCTCCAGAGCATGGAAGACACCCCACCTGAGCAACCGTCTGGAGTGAGCTGACGATCCGGCCCCTGCTCCAACACTCTCAACGGATCACTGACGTTCCTGGCGTGTCGAGGCTGTTTTGCTGAAACAACCCTGGCGCCGTCCATTGCACCGCCTCAGGTGCCCCGGACCCAACGGAACGTCCCGATGGACCCCTGGCCCCAGGTGCCAGCGTCAGCAGCTCCGACCTCACAACCCACGATTCAAGCCCGGTGGCCTCGTCACTGGGCTTTGTCGTGTTTCCGACGACAATCAAGGCGATCAGCAAGGCATCAACTCCAGAGAGGCTCTGCTCACCTCAGTTCCTGAGGACTTCTGATCGATTCAGAAGTCACCTGATCACACGCTGATCAGAGGCTCAATCTGTACCAGCAGCGCAGGCAGTTGCTCGCTCAGGGTGATCCACACCTCCTCAAGGTCCACGCGGTCATAGGCATGGATCAGCACATCCCGCATACCTGCCATCTCCAGCCAGGGGATCTGTGGATGTTGCTTGCGGCAGGAGTCGCTCAGCCACTTGGTGGCTTCCCCAATGATCTCCAGATTGCGCACCACGGCATCCTGGAGAACGTCGCTGGCCATGAATGTCTCGCGATCGGGAATGGGGAATCCTTGAACCCGTCGGATCGTGGTCAGGATGTCGCGCAAGGCATCACGGTCCCTGGGCTCCATCACAGAGGGATCGCGTCCCGCTCAGCCGAGGCCAGAGCGGTGGGCCTGAGATTGCGGCGGCGAATCAGATCAACGCGGCAGTGCAGCGTGTCTTCCAGGGCCTGCTTCAGGGCAATGCGGTCCAGGAGACCGGTGCGTGGAGGCAGATCCACCAGCAGATCCAGATCACTATCGGGTCCAGCCTGATCACGGGCCACGGACCCAAATGCCGCCAGATTGCTGGCGCCATGGGCCATGGCGATCTCCCTGATCCTTGGAGCCTGTGCCAGTAGGTCGTCGAGGCGCATGGCTGCCCAGAAGCCATTGGTAGCCTAAGAGAAGCGACTCAGCTCGCCCTGCCTCGTGAGGCCATGGTCACTGGTGGACTGGCCGGTTGCAGGGAACTGGTTGGAACCGCCCTGGTCGAGGCCTCTGATTCATTGATAGATCCGCTGGACCGCCGCGTCAGTACGGCAAACCGTTCACAGCTGCAGGGAGGTCGTACCACAAGCGACAGGAAGGCTGGCGGTCCGAGCACCGAGGTGGAGAGCCTGGCTGCGCGGGGTGAGCGGGTGGTGGCCTACAGCTTCAGGCACGGCTATACCTCTCGGTAGCGGCCATGAACAGGAGCGGCACTGGGTAACTCGCCAACGGGGACTCTGCCTTGATCAGCACAGCAGCCGAGGCATGGCGCGGCTCAGCCGCCTTGCCCAGCGCCTTCAAACAGAGCAGCAATATCGCCGGCAGCCATTTGATCGAAGTCGTCGGGCACGGTGCACTGGCCCCCCAGCAGGCCCAGGCGGCGCACCATCGGCCGGCCTGCCACCGGCGCCTATCAGCAAAGATGTCCGCTCAGGGTACTGATCTGAGTACCTCAGAAAGCCTACTCCGGATGGAGGATCATGGGCTTCGAGATCGGATGTTGATCGTCATCGCGCGTTGATCAGGAGCGCAGGCTTGAGCGGCCGGCCCCCGGTCGGAGGCTGAGGCCGGCCCGCCTCTTGCGGGCGGTCCAACCACAACCCCCTGGGGCCTGGGTTTCTGATCTTCAAGCAGCGACAGTGTCCTGCGGTCTGGGATGGTTGACCCGCACGACTGTTGGCTGAGCCCAATCGCGAGGTGGCCTGGCCCAGCGGCGTGGATGTTGCGCACGCGCCTGCTCATAGGTCTGCTGACGGACTCTGCAGATCGCGTCAGCTTCTCCGTAGTGACGTTGATTGGGCGTCACATACTTGATGCCGCTGTGACGATGCTCAGCGTTGTACCAGTCAACAAAACCATCGACCCAGGCACGCACTGAGAGAAGATCCCGGAAACGACGCACTGGATAGCTCTGGTGATATTTCATGGTTCGGAACCATGACTCAACGTAGGCGTTGTCATTGCTCACCCGCGGCCGCGAGAATGACAGGGAGATGCCGAGCTCGGCCAGCTTGGCGGCCAAGGTGTAGGAGCGCATGGGTGCTCCGTTATCGGCGTGCAGGATCGTGGTCGACCCCGAGCTGATCCCTTCATCACGGCAGACACGATCAAAGAAGTGCTTGGCCAGTTCGCCGCATTCACGATCGTGCACCTCAACGCCAAGGATGCGCCGGCTCCACACATCCATCACCATATAAAGGTAGTAGAATTGACCCTTCACAGGCCCCGGCAACAGGGTGATATCCCAGGCCAGCACTTGATGGATGCCCGTTGCCTCCAGCACGGGTGGCTCTCTTGGCTCCCGCGGTGGGCGGCTCCTGCCGCGATGATTTAACAGGCCTTCCTGGCGCATGATGCGGTAAATCGTTGACTCCGATCCCACGTAGACTCCCTCCTCGGCAAGGATCGCCACGATCTGACCAGGCGTGAGATCGGCAAAGCGTGGATCGTTGACAGTGGACAACACCTGTTGGCGCTCCTCCTCGCTGAAACGATGCATGACATGCCTGGACGCTCCCTTGCGTTGATCGCAGCTGAATCCCTGGGTCCGAATCATCAAGCCCCATCGCCTCAGCGTGCGTGTCGCCAGGCCGAAAAGATCAGCAATGGCCTTGGCCGAAAGGCCACGACTGATGCCTTCCTGTAGAAGCGCGACGATCGCACCGCGATCGCCAGACGGAATCAAGGATCCTCGTCCGGTTGAAAGATCTGGTTGAACTTTTTTGAGAGCATCAACAACGTCGCCGCTTCTGTCAGTGCTTTTTCTTTCTTCTGCAATTCACGCTCCAGCTGGCGATTCCGCCGGACCAGTTCCTGATTCTTGCGTTGCAGTTCCCGCTGATCAGCCATGCTCGGCGCGCTGGGGCCATTGGCATCCTCGGCGGCCTGGCGCCAACGGGCAACCTGCTTGGGGTACAGCCCCCGCTCCCTGCAGAACGACCCGAGCTCGCTTCCGTTCAGTCCTGCGGCCTGGATCACGGCTGCCAGCTTGTCGGCAGCGCTCCACTGCTCCGGCGGCCGGTTCGTGGCAGGCACCAGCTGGCCCTGCTTCTGCCACTGGCTCCGCCAGTTGTAGATGGTCTGCGCCGTGATCCCGGTGTCGCGGGCGATCTCAGCCACGCTCTCAAGGTTCGGAGGGCTCATCCGCAGGCGGACGGCTTCCCGCAGAGCGGCGTCATAGGGCGGTTGCATAGTCGTCGGTTGGGCCCCCAGGTGGACGGGTCAAACCGAGCGGACTTCTTCCTAAGAAACACCAACGGCCAACAGGGATCTCGGCTGACTGACCACACCTCAAGCAGAGGCAACAAGTTGAAAACCAAGGGCAATGGCGCGTCGCTGGAGACCACGAATCTGACGATCCCTTGATTCCTCCTGATATGCGGCAGCACCGGGATCCTGATATACCAAACCATCACGGAGCGTCTTGTAGTAAAGAATGGCAAGCTTTCGGGCAGTAGCAATTAATGCTTTACTCTTTCCGGCACGTGCTGCCAGACGACGTTGAAAAGCACCCAGTGCAGTATTCGTTCTTCCCAGCGGTACGGCAGCCATCCAAAAGGCACTACCTGCTCGCGTAGTGCCCTGTCGTGTTCGTGAAGAAAGTACCTTTCCCCCTGAGATCCTGTTCTGAGGACTGAGTCCCAGCCATGACACAAAATGCTGGGCACTGGGCCAGCGCTTCATGTCCAACCCACACTCACTAATGAGCGTGAGAACTGTTGTTGGTCCTAATCCCGGAAGCCTTAGAAGATTGTGGCCTGACAAGGCTTGAATTAGGTGGGTTGGGTTAAATGCAAAGCCATGTCCGCATATCTTCCAATCCCCAGGTTGACTGCCTGGATCTTGATAGTCCGAGCCGGCAAGCTCTGTCATCAATGATTGTGCCGCAAGCTCGCAGGCCCTGATCTTCTCTGAATAGGTGTCAAAGAGCTCAACTGCGATCTTCAAAGAGAACAAGTGATCGTCTTGGTAGTTCCCCTCAAGAGCAGCCGCAATTGTTGCCGCGCTCTCCTTGCAGCGTCTGTCTCGGAGAGAAGCGAGTCTTTCGGGGTCCCTCTCACCTGAAAGTATGGCATCGATGATTCGCCTACCGGTTAGTCCGCTGATATCTCTGACAACATGATGAAGCTGAAGATTCATAAGCATCAGCGCCTTCTGGATGTGTTGCTGATGAGACGAGCGGTATCGAACAAGTTGATCACGCTGCCGCAGATATGAGCGTAGTTCTGTGATTTTTTGGTCTGGACGAAAGCTTGCTCTCACCAGGCCGTAGCTGTGGAGCTGCTGAAGCCATTGTGCATCGTTGATATCCGTCTTGCGGCCCGGAACATTCTTGGCGTGCCTGGCATTAACAAGAAAGACGTCAATGCCTTTGCCAGAGAGAATCTCGTAAAGCGGAACCCAGTAGATTCCAGTGGACTCCATGGCAATGGTGCTAATTCCAACTGCCAGCAGCCATTCGGCGAGTGCGATTAGATCCTTTGTGAAGCTTGAAAACTTGCGGACGGGATTCGGATCAAGCTCGACAGGAACAGCAACAACGTGGAATCTACTGCCGACATCAATTCCAGCGGAACGAGGGTTAATGACTTTCAGACGAGCTCGGCGCTTGCCTGCTGAAATTGGTTCTCCCATGGCTTAAGGACTCACTAGGTGATCGGGAGGGCATCAGGCAGGATTCGCGCACTAAAATCAGCAAATTCCTAATCGGGATCGGCCGACTAACTCATTGGTCAGTCGAGCCGTCGCCAGGGCAGGGAGCGCAATTCGAATCCCAGGCCACGTTTGCTTTCGGGGTCAGGCCTCCAAAGATGTCATCGGCCATGGCCCGATGTCCTCATGACCAGAGTGGCAAGGGCGCTCTGGCTTGGCCGTGGGTGTTTCGGGCGCGAGGGCGTACGCGCGTACTGGTTCGTTTGCTGACACTGGGGGGATCGCGACTTCCTCGCTCTCCTCTTCAAGCAAGGTCCCCCACCACAGGTGATCTGGCTTCGTGTGGGAAACAGCTCCAACAAAGCCCTTCAAGCGGTTCTGCTGCGAACGCTTGATCAGGCCATCGCCAGCCTTCTTGAAGGAGAGCCATGGGTAGAAGTTCGTTCATCTGTCTGACGACGCCCTCTTCTCCCCCACCACCCGCACCCGCGACCTGGCCCTGGGCCCCTCCCTGTTCCCCTGGGAGAGCCAGAGCATCACCACAGCCGCCTCCCCCAGCGGCCAGCGGTACATCCACCACGAGACGCGGGGTTCACGGGTGCTGCGGTTCGTGCGCGAGCACCGGCGCGAAGGGGGCCGCGCCGAGGGTGTCACCGAGCCGTTTCGGTGTCTGGGGTTTGTCCGCTACGAAAGCCACGAGGCGGAGCGGCCGATGGCGATTCGATGGAGGCTGGAGCGGCCGATACCGGCGGCTTGGCTACCGGTGATGGCGTTGGCGGTTTAGCGTTCGATCGCTTGCCGAGCGCCTCCCACAAGCTCCTGCGCAATGGCTGAGACCGCCGACGACCTGATCCGCCTGCTCAGAGAGCACGCGCCCGATTGGAGCGAGCGCTTCGGTGTGCGCAGCCTCCGGATCTTCGGCTCATGGGCACGGGGAGCGGCCACTCCAGAGAGCGATGTGGATCTGCTGGTGGCGTTCGAAGCCCCCTCCACCGCCAGGCGGTTCTATGGCCTCCAGGTGTTTCTGGAGGATCTTCTCGGCAGGTCCGTGGACCTGGTGACGGAACAGGCGCTCAGGCAGGAGTTGCGGCAGAGCGTGGAGGCTGATGCCATCAGCATCTGATCGCCCGTCTGGTCGTGACTGGCGGCTCTACGCCCGGGACATGGATCAACTTGCACGTCGAGCTGTGGACTACTGCGCTGGTCTGAACCGCGACCAGTTCTTCGACAACCAACTGGTACAGGACGCGGTTCTCCGCAACATCGAACTCATCGGCGAAGCAGCAGCCCGCATCCCGCCTGAGGTAAGACTTGCCCATCCAGAGATCGCCTGGCGTGAGATCGTGGCCATGCGCAATCAGCTGATCCATGGCTACCTGGGTGTCGACCTTGATGTGGTCTGGGATGTCGTGCAGGTGGAGCTGCCCCTGCTGATCACTCAGCTCGAGGCCGTGCTGGCCTGAGACGATCAGCTTTCACATTCATGGCCTTGGTCTCGCTCTGGCGAGTCCCCCTCCGCAACGACGCCCCCTGGATCCACCGCGAAGGTGTGCTCCGGCACGAACCCAGCTAGACCGCCGCGGCCAGACCGATCTCATGACAGCCTGCAGCACCTGGCGGTGCAGGCTGGTGGGGTAATGGCTCACAATGCCGCCCACGTTCAGCTCCGGCGCCGACTGGCCGACGTTCCGCCGATGACGAGGCCCACAGCACCCCGGCTGGAGACGTTCGGCCGCTTTCTGCTGCGCGGCCTGCGCATCGGCGCCAGCACGATGTCGGTCTTCGTTGAGCACCAGCAGCGGCGGCAGGCGCGGGCTGAACAGCGCCACCGTCAGCAGGATGTAGCGCAGCGTGCCGTCCGAGAGTTCCGCGGCATCCAGCGGCCGCAGCAGGCCCGGCTGGTGGAAGCGCAGCCGGAACAGCCCCTCCTCCGTGCTCACGCTCAGATGGCACCGCGGCCGGCAGGTCGCCGCCGTCGCCGGCCAGGGCGAAGCAGCGGGTGCCCACCCTTGGCTGCCGCGCCGGCGCGCCGGCATCGGTGCGGAAGCTTTCGTAGAAGCGCCAGCTGAGGATCTGCTCACGCAGCAGGTGCACCTCCGGCTGCTCCTGCGGATCGGCGCCGCTCTGGAACAGGCTCCGGTCGGGATCGGCCTGCCCGCTCGAGCGGCTGAGCACGGCGCGGGGATGGAAGCTACCGCCGGCCCAGATCCATTCCCCCTTCAGGGCCGGATCGAGCGCGAAGGCCGTCTGCGGCTCCTGGGGGTAGCCCAGCGCGATCGCATAGGAGAAGGGATCGGCCGAAAAGCCCAGGCGCAGGAGCACCGGTGCCTGGCGCCCCCCCCTGCACCGGCTGCTCCCCCTGCCGCATCTGGCGGCTCAGCCGTTCAGGGCCGGCCCACAGCACCGCCGGCAGGCCTCCCTCCCGGGCCAGGGCCCCCACCATCTCGCCGCGGTCCGCCTGTCGGTCGTGGGAGGCCCGGCCGGCACGAAGCGGTAGATGGCGCCGGCAAGCGCTGTGCGTCCAGTGGGTTGCGCTGAAGCCCGCTCACCGGGCTGATCTCGATCTGGCGCTGGCCCGGCGGGAAGCCGCCACCTTGATCAGCGTGGATCGTCTATCGCCTGCAGCAGCTGGCCAAGCGGGTGCTGCCCTGAGCACCCATCACGACGAACAGCTGTAGTGCGACACGCCCCCGGCGTTGAAGAATTCCCGGGGCTTGAGGCGGTCGTACGTCGCCTCCAGCTCCGGAGGCAGCTCGTCGTAGGGATGGCGGAACACCTCCTGAAGTTCCCTGACCAGGCAGAAATCACCTTCCGCAGCCTTCTCATAGGCCGGAGCAATCAGCCACTCGCGCCAGGTCACGGCCGGGTTCACCCGTTTCATCGCGGCGGATGTCGCGTTGATGTCGCCACCTGCCGTGAGGCGATCCCGCCAGCGTTGCAGCCACTGCGTCCACTGCCCATCGAGCTGCTCGGAGCAGGGCAGGTAGAAGCTCTCCTGCAGAGCAGAGACGTGCTCGGGGATGTCAGACAGCCTGCGGAAGAAGATCGTGTAATCCAGCTTGGAGCTCACCATCAGCTGCAGCAGTTCGTTCACCAGCTCGGCGTCGGTGTTGATCAGGCCGAGCTTGCTGGCCCACATCGCCTCGAGCGCCTGAGCCATCGCTTCAGCGAAGCCGGCGCGGATCGCATCCAGCCTTGCCAGCGCCTGCGTGTTGCCCTCGAGCAGCGGCAGCAGCGATTTGCAGAACATCCCGTAGTTCACTTCCGCCGCCGCCGGTTGGTTGAAGAAGCAGAAATGCTCGCCGCCGCCGGTCCAGGGCTGAAAGCGCGGATCAAAGCGTTCGCAGAAGCCGAACGGGCCGTAGTCGAGCGTGTAGCCACCGGCGGCGCAGTTGTCGCTGTTGAAATTGCCCTGGCAGTAGCCCACCCGCATCCAGTGGGCCACCAGGGAAGTAAGCCGCCCGCGGAACAATCGCGCCAGCTCCACCACCTGATCGCTGAACTCCAGAGCCGGATCAATCTCCGGCCGGTAGTTCCGCTCGATCAGGTGCGCCACGATCAACCGCAGCTCGTTCCGTGCATCCGGGTGCGCACCGCTGCGGGCGCGACGGGCGAACAGTTCCAGCTGGCCGACCCGCAGAAACGAGGGGGCCACGCGGGTGGTGATCGCCGCTGGGTTGTCCACCAGGATGTCGGGATCGAACGACCGGGAGTTCGGGGAATACCAGGGCCGGCGCACCGTTTCGGCCCGCGACATGTACAGCGTCAGCGAGCGGGAGGTGGGCACCCCCAGGGCGTGCATGAACTCCTGCGCCAGAAACTCGCGCACACTGGAGCGGAGCACAGCGCGTCCATCGGCCCCGCGGCAGTAAGGCGTGGGGCCACCGCCTTTGAGTTGCATCTCCCAGCGTTTGCCCTTGAACACACCTTCGAACACGGAAATGGCCCGGCCATCGCCATAGCCGTTGCCGGTGCCGAACGGGCACTGCTGGATGTATTCGGTCCCGTAGATCGAGAGGGCATAACCGGTGGCCCAGCCAAACGGTCGCATCGGTTGCATCGCCACGCTGATGTCGCCGGAAAACAGACGACGGAACTGGTCGTCGTGGGCCAGCTCATCGCTCAGGCCCAGGTCGTGGAACAGGGTTCTGCTGTGCGCCACCACCTCCGGCGCGGGAATCGCCGTGGGTGTGACCGGCACGTAATGACCGGAGAACACCTGGCGGGGCTGGTGATCGTGGCCGTCGCCGCTGGCCTGAGGATCCGGCTGCAGTGCATCCAGCAGCGAATAGTCGGCCCGTTGGGCAAACTCCGCGAAGGTGGTGGTCGTCACTCCTTTCGTCACTGTTGTCGGCACTGGTCTCTCGGGGTGTTGAGCCGCCTGGGCATGGCCCTGACGCTGAGGTCATCATCCTGGCGAGCCCGCCGCCATCAGCGGCGGCCCTGCAGGTGTCACGCCGTCTGAGGGTGCGTTCGCGCTTGAACCCGCCTCAGCAGCCTGGCGGCTGCGCGTCCAGGAAGGCGATCACCTCATCGCACCAGCGGATCCACTCCTGTTCGTAAAGGATGCCGCGGCGCAGGGTGAGATAGCGGAACTGCTCCTGCAGGGGCAACGCGGCGTGGGCCAGGACCTCCGCTTCGTGTTCCTGGTAGGAGGCCAGCTGCTGGCCATGGATGGCGCGACGGCGCTGCACTTCCTCCAGCAGTTGCGTGCGCGATCCGTACGGACCACCCAGCACCCGCACCAGCAGGTCCTCCCGGATCGGGGTGGGCCATGTGGGCTCCGCCGACCAGCGGCTCAGTTCCTGTCGGCCCGTCTCGGTGATGGCGTAGACCTTGCGGTCGGGCTTTCCCAGCTGCGGCACCACCTGGCAGCAGACCCACCCCTGCTTCTCCATCTTTCCCAGCTCCCGGTAGATCTGCTGTTGGGTGGCCTTCCAGTAGCAGACGACGGTTTCCTCGAACTGCTTGCTGATGTCGTAGCCGCTGGCGGGCTTCTCACTCAGCACCGTGAGGATCGTGTGAGCCAGGGCCATGGGGAACGATCGGCAGCGGTGCTGGGCCTTCCGATCTTCCTCCCGCACCCCCGTCGCGACCACTGGGACGACCACCGAGGCGACGACGGCAGCGCGCAGGCGCGGTTGACCTAGTCAACTTGTTGTGCATACACTTTCGCGAATACCCAACGCGTTGCCTAGCAACGTTGGTCTCACCGCCGTGCCGCCATGGATTCCGCCTCCGGTGCCCTGCCTGCTCCAGGCGCCCACGCGCCGCCGCAGCTGCGGCACCCGGCCCTGCGGCAACTGCTGCAGCATCTACCCTCCCGCCAGCTGCGCTGGCTGCTGCCACTCACCGCCGCCATGGGCCTCGCCCTGGCCGTCGCCCAGCGTCCCCGTCCGCCTGTGGCCAGGGCCCTGCCCGTGTCCGTGGTCACGGCACAGCCTGTGAGTCAGTACCGCACCAGCCGGGAGTACAGCGGCGAGGTGGTGGCCGGCCGCAGCAGCAGCCTCGGCTTCGAGCTCGCCGGCACCGTGGCCCAGGTGCTGGTGGAAGAGGGGGATCCGGTGCTGGCCGGCCGGCCGCTGGCCCGCCTCGACAACCGCCGGCTGCTGGCTCAGCGCCAGCAGCTGCTGGCGCAGCAGCGCACCGCCCGGGCCGCCGTGCAGGAAGTGCGCCAGCAGCTCACCCTGGCGGAGCTGCAGCGGGAACGCCGCCGCAAGCTCCATGCCCAGGGGGCGATCTCCCTCGAAGACCTCGACCAGCAGATCTATGGCGCCGCGGCACTGGTCAGCCGCCTCGATCAGGCCGACAGCCAGGTCGATGACCTCAGCGCCCGCCTGCGCCAGATCGATGTCGACCTGGCCCGCAGCGTGCTCGTGGCCCCCTTCGCCGCCACGGTCAGCGAGCGCCTGATTGATGAGGGTGTGGTGGTGAGTGGCGGCCAGGCACTGCTCACCCTGGTGGAAGCCGCCCCCCGTGAACTGCGCGTGGGGGTGCCTCCGGACGTCGCCCAGGTCCTGCGGGTGGGCGAAAGCCATCCTGTGAGCGTGGGCGACCGCCGCCTCACGGCCACGATCAGCGCCGTGCTGCCGCAACTCGATGCCGGCAGCCGCACGGCCACGGTGGTCCTGCGGTTGCCGGCAGCGGATCTGCCGGTGGGAGCGACGGCCCGCCTCTCCTTGCAGCGCAGCGAACGGGGGGCGGGCTTCTGGCTGCCCACCGACGCCCTGGTGGCAGCGGAACGGGGCCTCTGGTCGGTCTTCGTGCTCGTGCCCGCTTCGACGACCCAAGGCAAGGCGGCTGCAGCGCAAGGCCCACAACCGGCACGGCAGGTGGCCCGGCGCCTGGTGGAGATGGTGCACACCGAAGGCGATCGCTCGCTGGTGCGCGGCACCCTTCGCCCCGGTGAACAGGTGATCGCCACCGGCACCCATCGCGTCGTGCCGGGCCAATGGGTGCAGGCAGCGATCTGATGCTCGATCTCTTTCATCGCAACCGGCAGCTGCTGCTGCTCACCCTGCTGCTGGTGGTGGTCTGGGGGTTGTCGTCGCTGCTCACCCTGCCGCGGCTGGAGG
Organism: Synechococcus sp. CBW1002; assembly: GCF_015840915.1. NCBI lineage: Bacteria > Bacillati > Cyanobacteriota > Cyanophyceae > Synechococcales > Synechococcaceae > Synechococcus > Synechococcus sp. CBW1002. Next base: position 3,223,632 of record NZ_CP060398.1, on the reverse strand, counting down.
ATCCGCTGATCACCCAGCGCAATGCCCTGGTGATCACCGCCCTGCCGGGGGCCACGCCGGAGCGGGTCGAATCGCTGCTCACCGAACCACTCGAAGATGCCCTGCTGGAACTGCAGGAGGTGGACCATCTCGACTCCACCTCGTCCGCCGGCACCTCAATGATCGCCGTGGCTCTGAAGGATTCGATCCGAGATGTGGAGCCGGCCTGGAGCAAGGTGCGCAGCAAGCTCGACAATGCCACCCCCCTGCTGCCGCCAGAGGCCTCAGGTCCGGAATTCCGCGACGGCAACATCGGCGCCAGTGCCCTGATCGTCGGGCTCACCTGGGACCTGCCCGGACCCGCCAATCTGGGGCTGCTGGCCCGCCTGGCGGAGGATCTGGAAACCCGCCTGCGCGCCCTTCCCGGCACCGACAAACTGGAACTCAGCGGCGAGCCAGACGAGGAGATCCAGGTGGCGATCGGTGCCCGAGACCTGGCCCGACTCGGGCTCACGGCCCAGGGCCTCTCCGAGCGCATCGCCGCCAGTGATGCCAAGGAGGCGGCCGGGCAGGTGCGGGGCGCTCGCAGCGCGCTGCTGCTCCAGGTGGATGGCGCCCTGGATTCGCTGGAGCGCATCCGCGCCATCCCCGTGCAAACGGGCGCCGATGGCGCCAGCACCCGCCTGGGGCAGGTGGCAGCGGTGAGCAGGGGCGTGCGCAGCCCCGCCAGTCGGCTGGCGCTGGTGCACGGCCATCCCGCCGTGGTGGTGTCGGCCACGGTGGCCTCCGGTGAACGTGTGGACCGCTGGGCGCAGCAGGCGCGCGCGCAGCTGGAGGAGGTTCGCGCAGCCCTGCCCGAAGGCCTCGGGCTGCACACGGTGCTGGATCAGAGCCGCTACGTGCAGGAGCGCCTCGATGGTGTGATCGGCAACCTGATCACCGGCGCGCTGATGGTGGTGGCCGTGTCGGTGCTGATGCTCGGTGGCCGGGCGGCGCTGGTGGTGGGGACGGCCCTGCCCCTCGCCGCCCTGATGGTGTTCGGCTGGATGCGGCTCCTGGCGATTCCTCTGCATCAGATGTCAGCCACCGGCCTGGTGATTGCTCTGGGGCTGCTGATCGACAACGCCATCGTGGTGGTCGATGAGATGCAGCAACGCCTGCGCAGCGGTGTCTCCGCCGGCGCCGCGGTGCGTCAGTCGGTGGGCTACCTGCTGGTGCCGATGCTGGCCGCCACGCTCACCACGGTGCTGGCCTTCGTGCCGATCGCCACCTCACCGGGGGCCACCGGGGAATTCATCGGCACGATCGGCCTCACGGTGATCCTGGCGCTGGCCAGTTCCCTGTTCCTCTCCCTCACGGTGATCCCGGCGCTCACCGCCCGTCTGCAGCACTGGCGGCCTCTGGGGCCACGGGCGCGCTGGTGGGAGCAGGGGCTGTCGCTGCCCCTGCTCGCGACCCGATACCGCCGCACCGTGCAGCACGCCCTGCGGCATCCCTGACAGGGGGTGGCCCTGTCGCTGGTGCTGCCGGTGCTCGGCTTCGTGGCCTTCGGCAGCCTCGAGCAGCAGTTCTTTCCGCCCACCAACCGCGACCAGTTCCAGATCGAGATGCGCCTGCCGCAGCAGAGCACCCTGGACCGCACCGAAGCGCTGGCGTTGGCCGCCCGCCAGCGCCTGCGCGAGCATCCCGGCGTCGCCGATGTGCACTGGTTCCTGGGCGAGAGCGCGCCGCTGTTCTTCTACAACGTGGTCGCCTCCCAGGAGAACGCGCCCCATTACGCCCAAGGCCTGGTGCAGCTTCACAGCATCTCTCGCCTCCGTGACACCCTTCGCTCCCTTCAGGAGAGCCTGGACCGGACCTTCCCGGAAGCGCAGATGCTGGTCAAGCAGCTGGAGCAGGGTCCGCCCTTCGAGGCACCGATCGAGCTGCGCCTGCAGGGCCCCGACCTGACGCAGCTGCGGCAGATCGGTGATGAGCTGCGGCAGCGCCTGGCGCAACAGGCGGCGGTGACCCACACGAGTGCGAGCCTCAGCGAAGCCCTGCCCCGTCTGGCCCTGGCGGTGGATGAACAGCAGGCCCAGCGCAGCGGCCTCAACAACCGCGCCATCGCCCGGCAACTGCAGGCCGGCCTCGAAGGGGTCGTGGGCGGTTCGATCCTCGAAGGCGTCACCAGCCTGCCGGTGCGGGTGCAGGTGGCCGAAGCCCAGCGGGAGGATCTTCAGCAGATGGCCTCCCTGGATGTGGTGTCTCCCAGCAGTGGCGACAGCCTGCCGCTCTCGGCCCTGGCACGCCTGCGGCTGGAACCGGAGCTGGCCTCCATCGATCGGCGTGACGGGCAGCGCATCAACACCGTGCAGGCCTTTCTTTCCGCCGGGTCGCTGCCCGATGCCGTGCTGGGCGGGTTCCGGCAGCAGCTGGACCAGGAGGGTTGGCAACTGCCGGCCGGGGTGACGCTGTCCTACGGCGGTGAAGCCGATGCCCGCGGTGATGCCATCGCCAACCTGCTCTCCACGGTGGGGGTGCTGACGATCCTGATGACCGCCACCCTGGTGCTGTCGTTCCGCTCCTTCCGCCTGGCGGCTCTGATCGCCTCGGTGGCGTTGCTGTCGGTCGGTCTGGCGGCCCTGGCCCTGAAGCTGAGCGGATCGTTGTTCGGCTTCACCGCCATCCTGGGCACGCTCGGCCTGATCGGCCTGGCGATCAACGACGCGATCGTGGTGCTCAACGCCATCCGCACCGATCCACTCGCCGCCAGCGGCGACCCTGCCGCCACCACCACCGTTGTGCTGCCCGCCACCCGCCACGTGATCACCACCACGCTCACCACCGTGACCGGCTTCCTGCCGCTGATGCTGGATCCCACCGGCTTCTGGCCGCCGCTGGCGATCGCGGTGTCGGGCGGTCTGCTGGGGGCCACCGCCCTGGCCCTGTTCTATGTGCCGGCCGCCCACAGCCTGCTGATGCGGGGCACGCTGTGTCCAGTGCCCACAACAGCGTCCGCAGCACCGCAAGCGCGATCATCACGGTTGGTGAAACCGCATCATCCACGTGAACGAAGCCGTGGATCAGCTGATGCTCTGGGAAGGAAACCAGAATGACCTTCGCACCCTCCTTCGCCATCTCCTGGATTCATTCAGCAGCAGCCGATCCCTGCGGAGTTCAATCCGGAGCTGGCGGTGGCGGTGTGACATCGAGGCTGGCCACGGTGACGGGATCCAGGGGGATGATCACTTCTTCGTCAACGACGTCCTGGAGGAGTTCTACCGGCTGCTGGGCCTGATGGGCGGGCGTTCCTCCGGCGCCAGGTAGGCGCCGATCGCGCGAAAGATGTCATCAGCTGAGTTGCGGTACGCACCGCTGGAGTCGAAGGCCTGTTCGTCGAAGGTGACCGCCACCGCAATCGCGATCTTCTGCGAGGGCAGGTAGGCCATCACCCCGGCCTGTCCAGAGAACAGCGGGTTCTGCAGCAGCCAGGGGCCTGAGAGGACGATCCCGATCCCATAGGTGTAGAAGTCGTTGAGGGTGGCGCAGGTCGCACAGCCCTCGATCGGCTTGCCGAAGCCCCGAAGCTTCGGAGAGATCTGCTGCCTGTGGGTCTCCGGCGACAACAGCCGACCCGTCCCGATCGCCTCGGCGGACGTCGCCATGTCGTGGATGGTGGTGTACTGGACTGCGCCGCGGCTGAGCGTCCACGACGGGTTCCAGTAGGTCGACTCCTCGTAGAAGCGCGTTCCTGGGGCGATGCCGAGGGCCTGGCGCCGTTCCGACGAGAAGGCGTGAAGCACCGGCGGCGCGATCACGGGCGTGCCGCCGGGATCCCGGGTGTTACGGATGTTCAGGGGTCCGAAGATCCGCTCCTGCATCAGCACGGGCATGGTCTTGCCCGTGATTCTCTCCAGCGCCAGACCGAGGAGAACGTAATTCGTGTGCGCGTAATTCCAGCTCGTTCCGGGCTCGTACCAGAGCGTCTGAAGGTTCGCGTAGGAGAGCAGATCCTGTACCGAAAACTGACGGAACGGGTTTTCGAGCAGAGCCTGGACGAACGCGTCGTTGCCGATCACGTAGTCGCGGTAGCCGGAGGTCATCTGGGCGAGCTGACCAAGCGTGACCCGATCCGCATTCGGGATGTCCGGCAGCCAGGTCGAGAGCTTGTCGTCGAGACGCACCTTGTGCTCGTCGACCAGTTGCAGCAGCAGCGTCGCCACGTAGGAGATGGCGACCGCACCGTTGCGGAAATGCATGCCCTCCGTGGCGGGCACGCCCGTGATCGACTCGCCCATCGCCTCGGTGACAACCTCCTTGCCGTCGATCGTGACGCGCACAATCACCGCCCGCAGGTGATCAACAGCCATACGGTTGCGAACGATCCGAAGGATGGCGGCCGCCTGGGGCGAATCCGCCGCGGCTGCCTCGCTGGCCTGCATGGCCCAGACGGGGTCAGCTCCGCTCAGGCAGAATGCGAGCACACCGCCCAGGACGCGCCTGGCCCGTAGGGCGAACCAGCGGCCATCCATACCCGCTCGAGCAGGAAGCGGCAACGCTACGTCGCCTTGTCGCTTCATCGAGAAACCACCGGGATCCATCACGATCGGGCTGGGCGAATCATGCCTTGCATGGACCACTGCGCATCGGATCAAGCGACGTGACCTTGACCGGTACCAAGGAAGATCCTGCACAGCCTGGGTGCAGCTTCGCAGGAATCTCCAGCTTCGATGAGGCGACGCGTTGTGACGTGTGCTTCGTCACCCTCAAGAAGAGCGAGCGGCTACTGGGAGAGCCAGAGCCTCACCCGCGAATCCTCATCCACGGGGCAGTGCTGGATCCACCGCGTCGAGCCCGGCAGGCGGGTGCCCCCTACCAGGAAGTTGACGCCAGCTTCAGCCGATTGCTGCGGCGTTCGATCCGGAGCCGGAGCCGGAGTCAGAGCAGGAGCCGGCGGTGGCGGTGGCGGTGGCGATTAAAACGATCCCTTCCGTCTGAACACCCAGGGCCTGGTGATCCCTCCAGGCACCTGCCACACACCATGACGATGCCGGGAGGCCCGGTACTCAGCGTCGAGATACTCCTTGGAGTCGCACTGGCCCAGGTACTTGCGGTACGCGAAGGCCTGGCCGTCTTCCACCAGCGCCAGACCCAGGTTGATCGCGCCGATCACTTCGGCCACGGTGCGGCCGTAGCGGTCAGTTGCTTTCACCGCCAGCGCCACCGGCGTGCCGATCGGCAGACGCATCTGCAGGTACCGGCGGGCCTGAGGGCCGTAGGGGCTCTGATCCAACTCCGGTGCATCGATGCAGGCCAGCCGCACCGTGATCAGCCGGCCGGCCTGCTTGACACGGATCGTGTCGCCATCGCCGATCGAGAGCACCGTGGCACGACTGATCGGGGGCTGAGCCGTCTGGGCGCCGGCCAACGGCATCAACAGGGTGACCAACCCCAGAAGGCCAGGCAGTGGAAGAAGGATGCGGGCCATCGCCACAGTCTGGATGTCAGGCATGTACCGCGATTGCCCGAGGCCGTCGCCCGTCCGATCGTGAATCCATCGAAATCGGAAGACTCCAGACCATGGATGACACCCCATCCCAGCAACAGCCAGGAGTGCGCTGACGATCCGGCCCCTGCTCCATCACTTTCAACGGATCACTGGCTTCCCTGGCATGTGTCAACGTCGCCGTCCATGGCACACGTCCATGGCACCGTTCACGAGCCCGGCCCACAAGCCACCGCTCCAGCTAGGTGCCCAGGATCCGACGGGAAGCCCCACTGGATCTCTGGCCCCAGGTGCCAGCGTCAGGAGCTCCGCTCACACCATCCTCCATCCAAGCTCGGTGGCGGTGAGCTGCAAGCCAGTCGTGTGTTGTTGCAGAGCCGGGTTCTGCACACCCAGGGAGTGCGCGGCACCCCACAATGCCGTCACAACGAACCGACACCCATGCGTGCGCAGCCATCGGGTCTCTCCCTGCTGAACCGAATCGCGCGGGTGCTGCTGTGCCTGGTGTTCATCCATGCGGTGATCGGCAAGCTGACGGGCTTCACCGGCGTGGCTGGTGCCATTGCCGCCAAGGGATTGCCGCTGGCACCGTTGTTGCTGGGGATCGCCATGGCCTTGATGGCCGTAGGCTCAGTGCTGGTGATTAGTGGCTGGAAAGCACGACTGGGAGCGGTGCTGCTGCTGGTGTTTCTTGTACCCACCACGCTGCTCTTCCACGCTGATGTGAATGACAGCGGCGAGAGGATTCAGCTGCTCAAGAACCTGGCGATCATGGGTGGTCTTCTGCTGGTGGCTGATCAGCACAACAAGGCCTGAACAGCTGCCAAGCCCAGCGAACGGAGCGATGGAACCAGGGAAGGAATTGCCCCAGAGTTGGACAACGGACAACCCCTAGGCAGTGCCCAGGGGTTGTCAGGGATTCATGCCAGGGCGAAGCTCTGGAAGATCAGCGGGAGTTCGTCGGTGCCAGATCGCTGGGGCGGCTGAGCACAAAGGTCACCATCCCGGTGAGAACCACGACCAGAGCAATCAGGCCGGTGATGGCAGCGGTGTAATCGGTACTCATGATGATCAACCCAGACCGATCTGGGACAGGATGCCCTGGCCGGTGAGCAGCTCGGTGCCCAGGCCGATCACGAAACCGAGCATGGCCAGGCGGCCGTTCCAGGTCTCGGCGAAGGCCACAAAGCCGAAGCGGGTCGAAGAGTCAGTCATGGGTATTGCGGTTTGTTTCTTGAATTGTAACAGATTTTGAAGCGATCGGGACAGAGCCTGTCTGATCTGGCCGGCCCCGATCAGAAGCCCTTGCTAGGTCTTGAGGGCATCCGCCAGGCCTGAGCCATGACCGGAATCCGCAACGTCTGGCTTGGGATGGCCGCTGGCCTGGCCTTCTCCCTGTCAGCGCCTGGATCGGGGCTGGCCAGGCCGAATCCAGGCGGCCTTGGGGGTCCTGCTTCAGGAGCTGGACTGGCTCCCGGTGCTGGGTTCGGAGCGGCAGGGGCAGGACTGGATCGAGAACCCGGAGTGGGTGCCGGTGGTTTCGGTGGGCCGGCCTCGGGTGCGGGTGTCTTGCCGGGGGCCGGTTTCGGTGAGGCTGGCGCTGGGCTGGAGCGGCGTCCGCTCGGCAATCCCGGTGATGCTGGTGGGCCTGCATCTGGTGCCGGTGTTCTTCCTGGTGCTGGCTTCGGAGCTCCGGGGGCTGGTCTCTACAGACGCTGAAACGCTGTGGCCAGCCCTTTCCCCTCCTGGTGGGCCGGGTTTGCTTCCCCTGCTGCAACCCGAAACGTTGTCTGACGATCGCGGGGTCTATGGCCTCGCAGAGCTGCGGGCCCATGCGGAAGACAGCGCCAATCCGGGTTGAGGCAAGCCGGCTCTTGCGTACCTTCAATCGCTTCATGCTCCTTCCGCGACCCGCTCCTCTGCGCGCGTTGCTGCTCAGGGGTCTGATTCCCTGGGCTCCCCGTCTCCCCCATCTCGCGCCTCGTCGCATTCCGGTGGCAACCAGCCACATGGCGGCCAGCCGCTGGCTTGGCTGCGAGGGATGAAGCGTCACATCAGCGGCACCGTCTCGATCCCCGCCCCCGGGAGAACGGTGTCTCCGCTGGTTGCAGTGTCTCACCGAGCGGTTGATGGAGCAGCTCACCGCTTCCGACCGGCTGACAATCGTGAGTTTCGACGATGCCGTGGCCGTGGCCGTGGTGGTGGTGCCGTCGCGCCCGGCCGGTGATTCAGAGCCCTTCTTCGCCGCGATCAACACCCTCAACTGCGGTGGCGGCAACTCTGGGGCAGAGCCTGGCCCTCCTCCCATTCCTCGCGCCCGTACAACGCACCATCCAGGAGCTGCGCGTTGCCTCCCTGGGTTGTGACCACTGACATCCCTCTGTGAGCAGGCCCGCGCAGGCGGACCCATAGGCTCTGAGCACCTCCGCAGCACTCCCTTGCCTGACCGTTCGTTCCACTACGAGCCGCTGGAGCGGTTCGGAGAAGGACTCACCACCAGCCGACCCTGGAATGCAGCAGCGTTGGCAGGCGTGGAGCGGCTGAATGGCCGCGTCGCCATGCTCGGTTTTGCTGCGGCGGTTGCTGGTGAGTGGATCACGGGTCATGGGCCAGCCGGGCAGGTGTTGGCGCTGCTGCGCTGGTACCTGGGCTGAGAGCCCTCCGCAGACCCATCGTCAGCTGCTCTGTCGGACCCGCTTCACGGCCAGGCCCGCCTCTGCTGCGGTGACGGTGGCCAACAGCACCAGACCGATCAGCCCCACCAACTGGTTCTGAGCCTCGGCTGCCGCATCGGCGTTCTGGCCCAACACGGCTCCAGATACGAACCAGGCGGTGGCGAGAGCTGATGTGATCCAGTACGCCTTCCAGCGGCGTTGATAGAGATAGCCGGCCCCAAGGCCGGGGAGAACATTCAGGACAACCGCCACCCAGCCGGCGGAGGCAGCAAGGATTTGCTCACGGGTCGGCGTCATCGATCAGGGAATGGGTGCTGCACTCTGGCGGCGGAGCGTCAGCCCTGCGGCACCGGCAGCCGCAGGCTGGTCAGCTTCGACAGCCCCACCAGCAGTGCCGAGCACCACCGAGCTTAGTGACGATGCCGAATTCCACGTTCAGCGCCTCCTCGCCGGCGATCACCCCCTTCACGGGGGAGGCCACGATCACCCGCTTCAGACCCGGTTCGGCGCAGTCGGGCCCAAGGGTTTCGGCTGTCTTGAACCGACCGCTGCAGTCGAGCATCAGGTCGACACCGGCAACCTTGCAGGGCACGGCGGTGGGATCGGTGTGCTGGTTCATGCACCGATGCGACCGAAGCCGGTGATGCCGATCGTCATCCGGAAGGCACGGGGTGTGCCGACCATAAATCAACTAGAATTGATTAAATAGGTATCGCTATGCACATGAGCTCTCCCGGCGCTGTTGCCCGCTCTTCTCTGCAGGCCGACCAGGCCCGAGCGCTGCTCAAGGCCCTTGCCGATCCCCTGCGCCTGCGGGTGATCGAAACCCTCGGCAGCGGCGAGCGCTGCGTCTGTGATCTCACCACTGACCTCGGCCTGGCCCAGTCGAAGCTCTCCTTCCACCTTAAGGTGCTCAAGCAGGCCGGGCTTCTGGACGACCGTCAGGAGGGCCGCTGGATCTACTATCGCCTGCGCTCTGAAGCGATCGAACAGCTGCGCGGTTGGCTGGCGGAGCTGGGTGCCCAGTGCAGCACGCCCGCTACCCCCTGCCCATGAGCACCATCACACCGGCGATCCAGTGAGCTGAGCACCAGCCGGCCAAGCCATGTCGCCCGGCTGGCCGGTCTCGTGGCTGGTCGGGTGCCCGCTGCCGGGGAGGCAGGTTTCAATACAAATCCGTGCGCCGATCCTTGAGATAGTTGGTGTTTTCTGGATGGCTTGGGCCGTAGTCACCAGGAAGGCAGTCAGCCATCAACAGTGTGGGCTCGGCACGGGCAGCCACCAGAGTGTCGCCGTGGGGCCCGCAAATGATGCTGTTGCCCAGATACGCCGCCTTGACCTGACCATTGACGTGTTCTTCCCCGCAGCGGTTGGCGTAGGCCACGAAGCAGCCGTTCTGGAAGGCATGGGCCGGCACCAGGGTTCTCGAGACATCGGGGTATGGCTGGGTCGTCCGCTGGCCAGTGCTCAGCTCAGCCCAGGTGTCGGCGGCCGTCGGAATCAGAATCAGCTGGGCCCCCTCCAGTGCCAGTCGCCGGAAGAGCTCGGGGAACTCGGCTTCGTAGCAGTTGAGCAAGCCCACGGAGATCCCGTTCACCGGGTGCACCGAAAAGGCAGGGCCCTCTTCAGGATGCAGGTACCCAGGATGCCAGCAGCGTTTTTCATCCGGTCCCCACAGATGGGTTTTTCGGTAGTTGCGTAACAGGCGGCCGCTGTGATCGAACAGGGCAATGGCGTCGTAGAAGCGCTCCTCTCCGGCCACCACAGCCCGTTCCGGATAGGGACAGGCCACCGCCAGCCCGTTCCTGCGGGCGGCTGCCGCCACCCTCTGGAGACTGGTTCCATCCAGCGGCTCCGCCAGCTGCCGAGCCAGATCCGGCGTCACGATGTAACCGCTCAGGTAGAGCTCCGGGAAGGCCAGCAGCTGCACCCCAAGGCTGGCAGCATGGGCACAGACCTGCTCCAGACGTAGGAGGTTCTCCTCCACCGCATCAGCTGTGGCAGCCGAACCCGTGCCTTGCCAGAGACCGAGCCTGATGCCCTCCCCGGCCGCTGGTGGCTGGGTCAGGGTGTAACTGAGCAAGCGATGGTGAGGAACCATGGGCCGATGGGGGGATGCCTTCCGACTTAAATACTGAGACAACCCTGCAGGCAATCTTCAGTGGCCCAGCGCATGCGTTCGTCTCAGCTGGATCTCACGTCCCAGCTTGGCAGCCGCCTCCGTCATCAGAAGCCGGCTGCTGACGTACCCCGCGACCGCCTGAGCGAAGAGGGTCTGCCGGCAGACCTGACCTATCAGCTGGTGCACGACCATCTGATGCTGGATGGCAATGCACGGCTGAATCTGGCCACCTTTGTGGGCACCTGGATGGAGCCCGAGGCGCGGCGCCTGATGGAGGAATGCGCCGACAAGAACATGATCGACAAGGATGAATATCCCCAGACCGCTGAACTCGAGGAGCGTTGTCTGAAGATTCTGGCCGATCTCTGGCATGCGCCCGATCCTGATCAAGCGATTGGTACCTCCACCACAGGCTCCAGTGAAGGCTGCATGCTGGGGGGACTGGCTCTAAAGTGGCGCTGGCGGGAGCGTCGCCGGGGAGCTGGTCTGGACGCCTCGCGCCCCAACCTGGTGATGGGGATCAACACCCAGATCTGCTGGGAGAAGTTCTGCACCTATTTCGATGTGGAGCCGCGGCTGGTGCCCCTGGAGCAGAACCGGTTGCACCTCACTCCCGAGGAAGCCCTGAAGCAATGCGACGAGAACACCATCGGTGTGGTCGGCATCGTGGGCAGCACGTTCGATGGAAGTTATGAACCCATTGACGCCCTGCAGACCGCTCTCGATGCTCTGCACCAGCGCAGCGGTCTTGACATTCCGATCCATGTGGATGCGGCGTCCGGTGGTTTCGTGGCTCCGTTCAATTCGCCGGATTGGGCGTGGGACTTCCGCCTCTCGCGGGTGGTTTCGATCAGCTCCAGTGGCCACAAGTATGGGGGGGTGTTGCCCGGGGTGGGCTGGGTGCTGTGGCGCAGTGGTGACCATCTGCCGGAAGACCTGCGCTTCAATGTGAATTACCTCGGCGGCGAGATGCCCACGATCGGGCTCAACTTCTCGCGCTCAGGCGCCCAGGTGGTGGGTCAATACTTCAACTTCCTGCATCTGGGGCGACAGGGGTACAGCCAGCGGATGGCCTCTCTCGAAGCGATTGCCTGTCACCTGGCCGATGGCCTGGCAGCGATGGAACCCCTGAGGCTGGTGAGCCATCCCCGCGGCCAGCTGCCCGTGTTCGCGGTGGAGTGTGATCCGAGCATCAAGAACTGGACGGTCTTTCACCTTTCAAAAATGATGCGCTCTCGTGGATGGCAGGTGCCTGCTTATACACTTCCGGCCAACCTGCAAGACCGTGCCGTGCTGCGTTTCGTGATTCGAGCCGGCTTCAATCAAGACATGGCCGACCAGTTACTGGCAGACGTGCAACGGAACCTTGCCTGGCTGGCCACGGCTGAAACACCGCTGCCATCTTCCAGCGACGAACTTGGTTTCCGGCATTGATCAGGAGTGAGTCCCGATGAAGTTCAAGGATTATTACGAGATTCTCGGCGTCGAGCGTGGGGCCAGCGAGGACGAGATCAAACAGGCCTATCGCCGACTGGCCCGCAAATTTCACCCGGACATTTCCAAGGAAAAGGGAGCCGAAGAGCGGTTCAAGGAGATCAGT